>JANQQP010000005.1 GCA_028285005.1 Dehalococcoidia bacterium
CCCAGCTTGGGAGAGGGTTAGGGTGAGGGTCATCGTTCTGGCCGGCAGCCGAGATCCGGTAGGGGCGCTGCTTGCCGCGCCCGGTCTGGGCAAAGCCCACACGTCAACCCACCCTCTAGCTCCCTCCCTGACAGGGAGGGAGAAATGTCGTACCGACCCTTCGATTTGTCATTCCGGACTCGATCCGGAATCTCTCGTTGGAGTGGTATCAGCGGTCAGTTGAGAGATTCTGAATCAAGTTCAGAATGACAGTCCTCATCGACGGAGCATCACCCAAGGTGACAAACCGCTCCTTCCACCCGACAATGGGGCATCTTCCCATGCAAGCACGCCGCTACAGAGACGGAATATGAAGATCGCCATTGCAGCTGACCACGCAGGGCTGCCGCTCAAACCCGAAATAGTCGAATACGTCAGGTCGCTCGGCCACGAGCCTGTCGACCTCGGCGCGCACGAGTACGACGCGGACGACGACTACCCGGACTTCGCAGCTCTCGTTGCAAGGGCCGTTGCAAGCGGCGAGGCTGACCGCGGCATCCTCGGCTGCGGCTCAGGCGTCGGTGCATCCGTCGCTGCCAGCAAATTCCGAGGCATCCGCGCCGCCGTATGCCACGACTCCTACTCAGCTGCGCAGGGCGTCGAGCACGACGACATGAACATCCTGTGCTTCGGCGCCCGAATCATCGGCCCCGAAACGGCCAAGTCGCTCGTCAAGGCCTTCCTCGGCGCCGAGTTCGGCACGCACCCGCGGTTCCAGCGCCGCCTCGACAAGGTCCTCGCCATCGAAGCCGAGAACTCTCAGGCGCCAGTCAACTGACTCGCCGCTTGTACCGTCGATTCGAGCCTCGCGTCTAACCTCCAGTTGAGATGCTCAACCGCCCACAGTGGTACCGTAGTCGGACGAGCATCCCGTTTCCTTGTTGAACGCGAGAGGATCTCAGCTTTCTCCCCTCTCCCTCGATGGGAGAGGGATTACAGGGAGATGGTGAAGTCGGCCAACAGGCCGACCGAAGCCACCGCAGGAGCAGCAACATGAGCGACAACAACGTCTTCAAGGCACGTGAGCTCGGCCAGTCCATCTGGCTCGACTCCATCAGCAGGGACATGCTCCGCTCAGGGGAGCTGCAGCGCCTCGTCGAAAACGGTGTTAGCGGCGTCACATCCAACCCGACCATCTTCGAAAAAGCGATCGCGGACAGCGACACCTATGACGAAGCACTCGTCGGCTACGCACGCGACGGCGCAGCGGTCGAGACCGTGTTCGAACGCCTCGCTATCGACGACATTCGAGACGCCGCCGACGTCCTTCGGCCTGCCTACGACGAAGCTTCCGGCAAAGACGGCTTCGTCAGCATCGAGGTCTCGCCACGGCTCGCCTACAACACAGAAGGCACGATCGAAGAAGCGCGCCGACTTTGGGCTGCCATCGACCGGCCAAACGTCATGATCAAGGTGCCTGGCACGCCCGAAGGCGTTCCCGCCATCAAGCAACTGATCTCCGAAGGCATCAACGTGAATGTCACGCTACTCTTCTCGATCAACGCCTACCGAGCAGCCGCCAACGCATACATCGAAGGCGTCCGCGCCTACATGAGCTCGGGCAAAGGTTCGCCGGACCGCATCGCATCGGTCGCATCGTTCTTCGTCAGCCGGGTCGACACCTCGGTCGACAACGCGCTGGGCGAAGGCCACGAGCTCTCGGGCAAGGCAGGTATCGCAAACGCTCGCGTCGCTTACGGCGAGTTCCAGCAGCTGTTCGACGTCACGCTCGGCTCAGGCAACTTCCACCCGCTTGCGACGACGGGAGCGCAGGTGCAGAGGCCTCTCTGGGCTTCGACAAGCGTGAAGAACCCGGAGTATCCGGACACGATGTACGTGGACGAGTTGATGGGCCCTCAGACCGTGAACACCGTGCCCGGCGCAACGCTAGATGCTCTGATCGATCACGGCACGATCGAAAACCGTCTTGGGCCGGGGCTTGCGGATGCGAAAGCAGTGATGGACGGCATCGCGGCGGCTGGCGTGTCGATCGATCAGGTGACAGACGACCTGCTGTCGGCCGGAGTAAAAGCCTTCTCAGACAGCTACGACTCCCTGCTAAGTCGCATCAGCGAAAAGCTAGGCAAACTGACGCCCGCAGGCGGCGACGACTAGGGGTCGTAGTGAAACGCTCCCCCGCTGAGGATCCCCTCGCCCAGTTTGGGAGAGGGTAAGGGTGAGGGTCATCCCTCTGACTGGCAGCCAGATCTGGTAGGGGCGCCGCTCGCTGCGCCCGGTCCGGGTGAAGCCCGGACAACCCACCCTCTAACTCCCTCCCTGACAGGGAGGAGGCTACGGGGGTGGGTTGCTCCCTGACTCAACAGGTAGCTGCCGGAGCAACTGACCCACCCTCTAACTCTCTCTCATGGTGGGAGGGAGAACAAGCGGCAATCCTGAAACTTTCGAAGGGTCGCCGCCCTACGGCCCCAGCACCGTCAGGTCGTAGTACTCACTCTCTGCGCCGTTGTAGGTGTCGGTGCTCAGGACACCCGCTATCACACGCACGTCGCCAGACACTCGTGCGTTCGATGTCGACAGATCGAGTCCGCCCACCAGATCGCCATTCACGAACAGCGCCGCCTGGTCCGCGTCGAAGGCCACGAACACTCGGTTCTCGCCGCCCGGCGTCAGGTCCATAACAGCCGGTGAAACGGACTGCAGCGGCGTGCTCACCTGCGACTCTCCGGTCCCGCCCCGAGAGAAGTGCTGCCACTGCCCGTTACTCGTAACGTAAACGGCGTGGAACTCCTCCTCGGCCGAGTGCCGGAACGTGATCCCGTAGCTCCATTCGCCACCGCCAACGTCCGGGTTCACGAACACCACGTCAACCACGCCAATGAGCAGGTCCACGCCGGTCTCGAAGTCAGGGATCTGGTCGTCGATGTTCACCAGCGTCAGCGACCCGTCTTCCGGGCCGAAGTAGACATCCAGCTCAATCTCGGGAGTCGGTGTTGGCACTCCGAGCCGAGGCGGTAGCTCGCCAGAGGGCGGTGTCGGCACCGCACGGGTCGGGAACGGTGTCGGCGTGGCTGGAATCGCGTCCCCTCGCAGAGACGATCTCACCAGCGCAACCGTCTCCTCGTCACTGCTCGATGAGAAGAAGCCGCCGCCGGAGAAGCTCGCCGAAGACCGGAATGTGTAGCCGACCGGACCGACCTCGTCCTGGTAGTACTGAGTTTCAGATATAGAGAAGGACTGGTCGTTCGGGCAAATACGGCGACCCTCGATCACGTCGCACATGCTCTGGGAATCGGACCGGACCACCGAAACCGCCGGCCCGCTCTTCACGCCCGGCCATGAGGCGAATGGCTGGCTGCCGATAGAGGTTGGCCTGCTTGCATGAGTCTCACTGCGGCTAAAACGGTAAAAGAAGCCGCCGCCGATCCATTCGCCGTCCAGTGCGTCGAATATCGTCACTAGCGAGAAGCCATCCGATGCAACGATCTGCGTTTCAGTCGCGCCGATGTAGTTCCACCCTGGCGCAAGGTTGGACGCACCATCATTAGTCGTGTGACGGCCGCTCACGCTGATGGCGAACATCTCGACATCTCGAATCGTCTGCGGTTCGCCGAGCGTGACGGTGAAGACGCCACCGTCCTCGCTCGAACTGCAGCCGCTTCCCTGCGCGCATGACTGGTCGCTGAACATCCAGCGGAACTCCCAGAAGTCGCCCTGCTGCAGTTCCAGCACAAGCCCCGGATGCCTCAGAACGGGCTTCGGCGTTGAGGTGGCTGTTGGCTGGACGGTCGGGCGGGACGGCGTGGATGTCGCCTGCGATGTGTCTGCTCCGGAACCGTTGCCACCGTCTTCACCGCCCTCACTATCTCCTCCGCAAGCGACGGCGATAATCGCAAACGCCACTACCAGCAACAGGATCGGGGCTGAAGGTTTGAAGCGCATGGTGATATCGGTCCCTGAAATACGGAATCGAGCGACTGTCCGCCAGAATACCCGCTCGCCATCTCGAGTTCACGCCCAGCAAAACGCGCCAACGTAGGAGAATCAGACTCGGCAATCATGTTCACGCAGTACATCCGGCCCTTCACTCGAAACGTTTTTCGTCATCTAAGACCGTAATTACAAGAATTCATCACCGAATACTTGCACATCGCTGGAATATGTGCATATAATCCGCAATCTCGTGGACTGTGACTGAAAAACGTGCCCACGCGTAAAGTGCTGTATCCGGAGTCGAAAGACTCTTCTCCTGTGAGGGTGACCGTAAGCCCCATAACGGAGCAGGTGAGCCGAGAGGCGGGTGCAGGCTGTCGGCCCTAAACCGGGTTTTTGCAGTTCGACTCTGCAGCAGTGGGAGGGCCACACACTTGAGCGAGAAGAGGCGGCAGAAGGCTCGAAGGGGCAGAAGCTAGTCCGGTTCGCTCCAGTCTGCGATGACCGAATAATAGGAAGGGCCGGCAAGATCTCCCGATCTTGCCGGCCCTTCTCTTCGTTGACGTGGTCGATCTACTCCTGGAACTTCGCCTCGGTCATCAGCTCGTAGAACTCGATGTAGTTGTTGATGATCAGGTCACGGATACCTGCGCCTGCGTCGCGCACCGGTTGCGGGATTACATTCCCTTCCCGGTACGGCGAATCGATGACGTCGGCGGTCCACTCCATGTATACGCGTTCCTTCTCGCCTGGCAGCGTGCCGCCGTTAAAGTAGACGCGCGAAGGCGACCTCTGACCCGATTCCTCGTATAGCGCCGCCTGCTTAGCCACAGTTGTTGCTACTTTGCGCGCTGAACCCGGCTTCACTTCGTAGACGCGCCTGATCACATATGACAAATCTTCTCTCCAGTGCTCATGAACATGCCGGCGCCAATCATATAGAGGAACAACACTGACTTTTTCGCTGAGGCACATTTCGCGCAATCGCCACGCGCTGAAACTGCCACGTTCGCAGGGCAGTGACTATCATGGGCTGCGAGTCGTGCAGCAAGCATAGTTGAGCCAGGTGGGACAGTCGCCACACACGGCACGTTCTGCCCTGCCCGCACCGGACGAGGAACTGCAGATGAAGATTGGCGTGCCCGGCGAGTCGGCTCCGGGTGAGCGCAGAGTGGCGCTGATCCCCGAGACCGTCGCCCGTCTCACGAAGGCGGGCCACTCGGTGCGGGTCACCGCGGGCGCTGGCGACGCGTCAGGCTTCCCCGACGCTGAGTTCGAAGCTGCCGGCGCAACTATCTCCCCAGACGCATCATCCGTCATCGCGACGTCCGACATGCTGGTATTTGTCCAGTCTCCGGACCAGCAGGCGATCTCTTCAGCTGCCGCCGGAACCGTGCTCATTTCGATCCTCGATGCACGCACTGATGCAGAAGGACTACAACGACTTGCCGCCGCAAACGTGAGCGGACTCGCTATGGAGCTAGTCCCGCGGATCGCCCGGGCACAGCGCATGGACGTCCTCTCATCGCAGGCTTCCATTGCCGGTTACAAGTCCGCACTCATCGGCGCCAACATGCTCGGCAAGTACCTGCCAATGATGATGACCGCCGCCGGAACTGTTCCGCCCGCCACGGTCCTCGTGCTCGGAGCTGGCGTCGCTGGACTGCAGGCAATTGCAACCGCCAAACGGCTGGGCTCGGTCGTTGAGGCATACGACGTTCGGTCCGTGGTCAAGGAACAGGTCGAATCTCTCGGTGGAGTATTTATCGAACTGCCAGCCGCAGAAGATGCTGAAGCGGCAGGCGGCTACGCACGCGAACAGACGGCAGAGGAGCAGGCGGCGCAGCAGCAGCTATTGGCCGACCACGTCGCCACGGCAGACGTTGTGATCACGACAGCCGCCATACCAGGCCGACCCGCTCCAAAGTTGGTGACGAAAGAGATGGTCGACCGCATGTCCGCCGGTTCGGTGATCGTCGACCTTGCGGCCGAGACGGGCGGCAACTGCGAGCTGACGAAGGCAGGCGAGATCGTGCTGACCGACAACGGTGTCAGCGTTAACGGCCCCGAAAACATCCCCTCGATGGTGCCAAACGATGCCAGCAGGCTCTACTCAAGGAACGTCGCCGCACTGCTGGATTTACTGCTCGATGAAGAAGGAAACGTGAACCTCGACTTCGAGGACGAGATCATCGACGCCATGTGCGTAACGCACGATGGAGAAGTGAGGTTCAAGGGCTAGGCAGCCGACCGCACGCAACGAGAAACGACATGGTTGAGACACTACTCATATCGCTGACAGTCTTCGTGCTAGCCGTATTCGTGGGCTACGAAGTCATCACCAAGGTGCCGCCAACGCTGCACACGCCGCTCATGTCAGGCACCAACGCCGTTTCCGGAATCGTCATCGTCGGCGCGCTCATCATCGCCGGCCAGGACTTCGGCATCGCCGGAGCAATTCTCGGAGTCGTAGCCGTCGCACTCGCCACAGTCAACGTCGTTGGCGGATTCCTCGTCACCGACCGCATGCTGCAGATGTTCCGCCGCGGGCCTGAGGACGGTAAATGATGCCAGACGGACTATTCGGCTCGGACTGGGATCCTCAGACAGTCCTCAACACCACGAACGCCGTTTACATCGTGGCGTCGATTCTGTTCATCCTCGGCCTGAAGCGGCTCGCGCACCCGTCAACAGCCCGCACCGGCAACCGCATGGCCGCAATCGCCATGCTCATGGCGGTTGTCATCACACTCATCGACCGCCAGATCGTCCAGGTCCCGTGGATCATCACCGGCATCATCATCGGCGCGGCCATCGGAACGGTCCTCGCTCGGCAGGTGCAGATGACCGCGATGCCGCAACTCGTTGCCGTATTCAACGGCTTCGGCGGTGCGGCATCAGCGCTGGTCGCATCGGCCGAGCTAGTCCGAGAGCAGGACGCGGTCGACGATGTCGCAGCCGTGACCATCATGGCGTCCACCATCATCGGCGCCGTCACGCTCACCGGCAGCTTCATCGCTTTCGGCAAACTTCAGGGCTTCGTCGCCTCACAGCCCGTCCTGTTGCCCGGGCGTAACTACCTCAACGCCGTGCTACTGGCGGTGGCGATCGGCCTGGCTATCTTCCTCGTCTTCGAACCAAACACGTTCGCAGCGTTTGCCGTGATGGGCGTCATTGCGCTGGCGCTCGGCATCCTTCTCGTAATTCCCATTGGCGGAGCCGACATGCCGGTCGTGGTCGCGCTGCTGAACTCGTACTCCGGAATTGCGGCCGCGGCCACCGGATTCGTGCTCGAAAACAACATGCTCATCATCGCCGGCTCGTTAGTTGGCGCATCCGGCCTCATCCTCACCCGCATCATGACGAAGGCGATGAACCGATCGCTCGCCAACGTGATGCTGGGCGGATTCGGAGCGGCCGACGGTGCTGCTGCCGGCGGAGCTGCTGGCGCTGTAGAGCAGCGGCCGGTGCGGTCGGTCAGCGCAGAGGACGTTGCGCTGGTGCTGAGCTACGCCCGCAGCGTGATTGTCGTGCCAGGCTACGGACTTGCGGTCGCGCAGGCGCAGCACGCGGTGCGTGAACTGGCTGACGAGCTGAAGAGCCGCAACGTCTCCGTTAAGTACGCCATCCACCCGGTCGCCGGCCGCATGCCGGGGCACATGAACGTGCTGCTCGCCGAGGCCAATGTTCCGTACGACGAGCTGAAGGATCTGGACGAGATCAACTCGGAGTTCGACCGCACAGACGTTGCCATCGTGATCGGTGCAAACGACGTGACGAACCCGGCGGCGCGCACCGACCCCGCAAGCCCGATCTTCGGCATGCCCATCCTGAACGTTGACAATGCCAACGCTGTGGTCGTGCTCAAGCGCTCTATGGCCTCCGGCTTCGCAGGTGTCGAAAACGAACTGTTCTTCCTTGAGAAGACGATGATGTTCTTCGGTGATGCCAGGGGCTCAGTAGAAGACCTCGTCCGCGAAGTGAAGGCGCTGTAGAGGCAGCGGCGGCCGCGAGGTAGCTGCTTTCTTCCCCCTCTCCCCTGACGGGAGAGGGGATTGAGGGAGAGGGTGATGTCGGCCGCAGGCCGACCACTCGCCACCCTTCGACAGGCTCAGGATGGCGGGAACGTGTCATTCTGAACTTGATTCAGAATCTCTCGCTAGACCATGGATCCACGGTCAGACCCTTCCGCTCCGGTCGGGATGACAACCCAGCCATTCCCTGTGCTATTTTTCTCACCCGCAAGCCCAGTCCACCGAATCCTGCGTAGACCACCACGAGCACCTGATGATCTACGACGTAGCCATAGTTGGTGCTGGCCCCAGCGGCAGCACCGCCGCGCGCAAGTGCGCAGCCGAAGGCCTCAGCACCGTCATCGTCGACCGCGCAGAGTTCCCGCGGGACAAGCCCTGCGGCGGCGGCGTCAACATGCGCACCGCGCGGCTGCTCCCCTTCGACATCTCGCCCGTCGTAGAAAAGACCGTCCACAGCGTCAAGTTCTACTCCGGCACTAAGCACCCCTACACGCTAACCAGCGACGAGCCGCTGACCTTCATCACGCGTCGCAGTCGGCTCGACGCCTTCCTGCTGGAAAAGGCCATCGAGGCCGGTGCGAAACTAGAAGAAGGCTTTCGGCTGCATTCGGTCGAACGCAATGGCAACGTCATCATCACCGACGGCGACCGGTCATTCACAGCCCGCAAGCTGATCGCTGCTGATGGAGCAAATGGCCAAACAGCAAAGTTCGCGGGACTCGGCGCAGCGAGGGACATGACGGTCGGACTAGAAGGGAACCTGCCCGTTCCGACCGGCCAGGACTCAGATTTCGACCGGACCGTGAGCCTGTCTATCGGCGCTCTGCCCGGCGGCTACGGCTGGCTGTTCCCGAAAGAGGACCACATAAACGTTGGCGTCTGGGGACCTCGCTCCGAGGCCTCCCGACTGCGGAACCACCTCGCGACTGTCACGCGCTCGTACGGACTTGACCCCGACGACATCACCGAGCTGCGCGGCCACCACTTGCCTGTGCGCTTCAAAGACTCCCCAATGGGCGACGGCCAGGTGCTGCTGGCCGGTGACGCCGCTGGGATGGTCGACCCGCTAAGTGGCGATGGGATCTACGGTGCGGTCAGGAGCGGTGGGATCGCGGCCGACCACGTGATCGCCGGACTGAATGGCACCGAGACTCGCGCCTACCAGGAGGTGATGCAAGAGCTGATGCTGGAGGAGTACCGCGTGGGCAAGACGCTGCGTGACGCCTTCTACGTCGCCCCTTCATTCTTCGTGCGCCTCGTCATGCGGGTCCCTCCGGTCTGGCCCGCTGCCTGCCGCATGGTCCGCGGCGAGTCCTCGTACCAACACTGGAAGAGCAAGCTCGGCCCCGGCTACTGGATCCTTGCAGGCATGGCAAAGGTGAGCCGGCGGTAGGGACGTGATGGGCCGTCAAATCCCCTTAACCCGCGCCACAAGCTCCGCCAGTTGCTCCCCATCCTCCGGCCGCGCAGCCTCGTCTGGCACCGAGACCCTGCTCGCGTAGCCCAGCCGTCGCTCAATCTCGCCGAGCAGCGAATCCCACGTCCCGGCCGTCACGAACAGCCTCACGACATCCAGCGAAATAGCGTCTGCCATCTCCGACCAGCGGTTCTTGATCGAAAGCCGGTGCAGCTCAGCGCCGAGGTCCTCCAGTCCGTGCGTCTCGAATACTGAAGCGTAAGTGCGAGTCGAGCCATAGAACGCAATCCGTTCCCGCAATGCCAGCAGTTCCTTCTCGAGATAGGCCTCCGACCCCGCCAGCGCAACCATGCCGCCGGCCGCTACCTCGATCTCCGTAACATCCCGTCCCGCCTGCTCTGCGCCCTTCGCCAGGTTCGGAATCGTCACCGCCCGCACATACTCTGGCGTCGTAAACGCATGCGGCAGCAGACCGTCGGCGACCCGACCCGCAACCCTCGTCATCGCAGGCCCGACCGCGGCGATGAACACCTTTGGTGCGGGAAAATCGATCGGGCCGGGATTAAATGCTGGAGGGCAAAGAGTGAACCGGTAATGCTTGCCCTCGAACGGCTCCAGTCGGCCGGTCTGGAAGGTCCGCCACGCAGCCCGCATAGCCCGCACATACTCCTCCATCCGAGGCGCAGGCGGCACCCATTCGCCGGTGCTGAACCGACGTTCGTTGTGCCCCTTCACCTGCGTGCCGAGCCCGACCGAGACTCGTCCGCCTGTGAGTTGCTGCAACTCCCACGCCATCTGGGCCGTTACAAACGGGCTTCGTGCGAACGCGATCATCACAGATGTGCTCACCTCGGCCCGGGTGCTCGAGTGCGCCGCCAGCGTCCAGCGCATCGTCGCCTCATTCGCCAGCTCGGATGTCGTCAGCACGTCGTAGCCGAGTCGTTCGAGCCGCGCCACATCCCCCGGCACATTCGCCAGCCCGTCTCGCCCGATGTAACCAACCACTTTCACGATGGCGTTTCCGACAACCTTCAATTCAGTGGCCGGAGACTACCAGCACCATGCACTTCGGTGATGTCGTGAACGCGCTTTACTACTCTGAATTGCGCCGTCGTACGCGTCTCCTGTCATAGAGGACGGCGGTACCGGCAATGCCGGCGGCAAGGCTGCTCAGGCCAACTATCAGCAGTGCGGCCGTCGAAAGCCGGTCACCGTTGGCGTCCGGTTCCTCGACGATCCCGGCGACCTCAGCCGGGGAGAGATTCGCGAGGTCACGCGCGGGTGAGCTCGTCTCGTCTCGCAGTTCATCTTCATTGCCGTTGGCGATGTGAAACCTGTCGATGCCCATGTCCAACTGCAGTGAGTAGTCCAGAGACTCGGTCTGGTCGTAGGCGAAGACGACTCCAGCGGGCACGTTCTGGAACCAGTTGAGTCGCATCGCATCCGGCAATGGCCTCGGCTGGCTGAACTGAATCTCTGGGAGGATTGGCCGGGTCGGTTTACCGGCGACCATGTGGCACGACATGCATGAGGAAACCGGGCTGTCCAACGGTCCAGCGACGCGCCCTGCCCACCCGAGGTGGTTGCCTGGCAGGTCCCGCAGGTCATCATTGACCCACGACTGCCGAAGTTCTACACCGTTCGCGACCATCTCTGGCGTGACACCGGGGTCGTTACCCCACATCAGGCCGACCGGCTCAAGTCGGTCCCACGGCGAATCTCCGCCATCAGCCCGGCCGTCATAAATGAATGTGCCGAATAGCCAGCCTGTGTCGGTCGCACGCGAGTCTCGGACCGCAACGTCGACCTGCAGAAGACGAAGAGTTCTCGTTGTGCGCGGCGGGCTTGAATTCGGATCTGTCGGGTCGACTGGATTGCGGCTGCCGTCGGAAACGTACGCATCAGCATCCCATTCGAAGGTGCCTCGCAGCCAGGGGACCTGCTCGTCGGTGGCTGTAGTGAACAGCATCTTGAGCTGTGTCGATCCGTCGGCAAACCAGTTTGGCTCGGTTGGCTCTGGGTTAAGCATCTCCGGGCGCGGGTTATTCGGGTCACACCACACCTGGCCGATTCCGTAGGCACCGCGGTCATCGATGATGCTGATCGCCCAGGTCTGCGCAGGCTCCGTCTGGTCTGGTCCAAGTTGCCGCGGCCGGGCGTCCAGCTCATGAGTGAGGCCGCGCATGAACTCTCGGCCGTTTGGGCCGTAGTGCATCCAGGGAATGTGATACCAGTTTCGAACAGGGTTGTCCTGGACCACCCAGTCGACCTCTACATTGCCTTCGAGACCAAAATCGAGCAGCGCCTCGATGTATGCCCTCGGGTCTGTTGGCGCGCCATTTTCGAAAGAGATGTCTAACCAGGGATAGTCTTCCTGAGGAAGCAGGACGTCCGGGTAGTCTTGGCTCAACTCGAAGACTGTTGGCCCGCTCACCGTCGATTCGCTGTTGTAGCTGGGGAAGGTGCCGCGAGTACAGTCGATTGATTGGGCCTGCGCCTGACCAGCCGGCGTGAGCAGTACCGCCGCAGCAACGACCAAAAGCAACGCAGCACTCCACGCGAAACTCACTGACTTCATCACGCCCTCCCCTAAAGTAGCCTGTGACGGAATAGTGAGGCGGATAATACATGTCGAGCAGTTTTTCGTCACGTATAACAGAGATTTTTGCGACTTCACTGCTCAGTATGGTCACGTGAATGTCGGCCTTCGGACGGCGGAAGTTTCGACGAAAACCAGGCGGTGCTGCTATCCACCAGCTATCATCAACACATGTGCGAAGGCGGCGGACATCATCACGGCAATGGCGGACGGCGAGGCAGCCCGCGCGCGTTCTTTGCCAACTGGCGGACTTACGACGCGCCGTTCCACGTCAAGCTCTACCTGGTGGTGCGTAACAACTGGATCAAGTTCCGCACCTTCAGCGACTGTTGCGGAAACGACGGCCAGCCCGGCTGTTGACGCCCGGAACAGCAGCCTCGTGAAGGCGTGCAGGAAAGCTAGAGATGCCTGGTGCGCCTGTCGAGCCGAATCTGTCATCTCGACCAACGTAGAGAGATCTGGCCGTTGATACACGCTGAGTTGAAGATTCTGAATCGAGTTCAGAGTGACAGGACAACCCACCCTCTGACTCCCTCTCTGTCAGGGATGGAGAAACACCCGCCCACATCTCCCACAGCCATTGCAGCGTGGCCTGCGCGAAGATAGACGGGTGAACCCGCAACACCTCAAAGTCCTCATGGACACGACAGTCGTCAAACTGCCCAGGCAGAGCCTTGCCAGCTTCGGCACCACAGTCGTCACCTACAACATGGTTACGCGTCCGCTCTACGAAGCGCTCGACACTGACAAGCGCAAAGAGGAATCGGTCTTACGCCGGGGCACGGTGAAGGCCGAACGACCGCAGATCGTCACGCCCGGCTATCTCTCACGAGCGCAGGGCTTTGGCCCTGAGGCCGAGGAGTTCATGCGGGAGTTGATCCGGCAGGGACGCGCCGACGACCCGGGCATCCTCTACACCTATTCGAACGAGCTGCTGCAGACCGAGATCATCGCCAACCGCCCGGAGCAGGTGACCGAACGCATCAGCAATGAGATCGACCTCCATTCAAAGCCGCTCGAGGCTGTGATCCTAGGCGTCGACGAGCTCTGGGACGTTTCGCTGATGAAGTTCATCTTCGACCTGACGAACAACTCGGCGTCGACCAACACTCGTGACTTCAGCAACACAGGACGCTTGAAGGTCGATGGCGGTGTGCCGATGGACGCCCGGATCCGCATCGAGGAGATGTTCCACGAGGTGCAGAACCGCAACCTCGACCCGTCTGCGCTCCACAGCGAATTGGAAGCCTGGCAACTATTCGACGAGTACGAAGACCGCTTCTTCCAGGCGCTCAGAGGGCGGTAGCTGGCTAGTTAGAGTGGCCCGGTTAACCTGCTTCCCGGCCTGCACCCGACGATATCGATCTGATGCACTGGATAGTCACAGGCGACTTCGAACGACGTGGAAGTCGCCTAAGTGACACGACAGTCCGTCTTACCTCGGTGAACGAGTAGACTCGGCTGAAACACCGGACTACGGGATCCCATGTATGCGCTTTCGCCTGACTGTTGTCACTGCGCCGGGCACACTCAAACTTAGAAACGAGATTCGACTTCTTAAGAGTGCGTTGATTTATGGTGATGAGGTTTCGCTGATAAGCCCCAACGCCGTCTTTCTGAGTTCTATCGCTGGGCTGATCGATCCGACTGAAGACGAACTCATTGAGTTTCTGGTAAACACGGCACCGCTGATCTCCGACATTGACGAGGAGACTTCGGCATTGGCATTTGAGATCTACAGGCAACTCCAAGCCAAACGTAATCGAACTCGACTCGAGATCATTCAGATGCAACGCTTGAAGGCTGCTCTAGCGAAGGCAGCAAGAGACCTCCGTGAACGTCTACTCCCCAAGTTTGAAGAATCTGGTTTCGAAGAGCTAGTCAGGCCCATCGACCAAGGGCTGCTGAAGTTTCACGATCTGGGGGCGTCGCTCGCAGAAGCCCAAGATGCTAGCGTCAACGACCTTGTTGCAGAGTACGTGGGTGTGATCGTCAATGCATTTCGATCTGGCAAGGAGTATCTCCTCTTAGACGATCAGACTGGGACCCTAGTAAGAGGATTGATAGCGGCTGGGAGGCTCGAAGAAAAACGGAGTACAGTCTCAAAGGGTAAGCAGGCCTCCAGCGCGCATTCGCTATTCGAGCGAATGCCGGCATTCCCAGAGGCAACGATCGATGAGCTATTGGACTTAAGGGCTGACCTTAGTCAGTACTTGATCCACTTTAGATCGGCGATTGTTCAAGTCGCCTCGGATATTCATGCGGCCCAATTTGATCCTGACTTTGATAGGCAACTCGACGACATTTGGATTCGAAGAGTTTTACCTGAGTTGAACGAAGTCCGCGAGCGCATTGCAGAAAGTGGGTTCAAGAACCGGTTCATAGGTCAAATCACGCGCCCAGTGAACTTGGTACCGGCCTCAGGTCCAGCTGTGGTCGTAGGACTCATGTCCAAAGCCGCATCAGTCGATTGGTTAACGGCGGTTATCGAGACCGGTCTCTTGACAGCCGGTCATCTGGCCACATCGGCCTCAAACGCGCTACGAGAAACGAGGTCTCGTCAACGAGAGTTGCAGAGATCGGGTTTCTACTTGTTGAATGAATTGAGTGATCGGCTTGTCGCAGCTTAGAGCAAACAAGCTTTCCAAGCCGCCGACTCAACACAAGTGCTTGGTAGCCCTACACCACGTCTGCGGTTGACCTGGCGTCCTGGAAGACTCTGTGCAGGCTCTGGATGCGGCGAGCAACCTGCTCAACCGCCTCGTCCTCGGAGATCAGCCCCTGGTTCAGGCGCGCAAGCTGGGCAAAGTAAGCCGCTGGGCCGATCAGGATTCCGGTAGCGCCCAACGTCCGAGCTGCCAGCGCCGTCATCTCCTCCTCAGCACGAGTCGGATAGTCAGACTCGTCCGAGGGGTCCGGCTCTGAGCCGACAACGAACAGCACCTGAATTCCATATCGCTCATCGAGGTGAGCCTGCGCAGCCAGCGCAGCTGCGGCACGACGGTCAGCCGGCGGCTCGAATACCCACGCCGCTGGCTCGACCCCAGCGTCCTGGATCTGGCGCATCGACTCCAGCAGCACCATCGTGCGCGCCTCTTCATATCCGCCAGTTCGCTCAATCTGTCGGCGCGTCGGAGAAGCCAGCAACTCCACCAGCAGCCCGCGGTTGCCAGCACGGCACTTGCGAGAAAGCCGGAACAGGTTGTCCTGCGCCTGCTCGCGAATGTGCCGAGGGGAGTCAGGGTTGTAGTTGACGCGCACGCCTGCAAAATCGGCATCAAGCCTCGTCGCAACGTCCCAGCCACGCGTCGGCGAAAGCTCAGATGAGCCGCCCTCTGTGCGCTGATCGGACGACACGGCTGTCAGCAGAGACATAGCTCGACCACGCAGCAGAACGCCTTCGCCTAGGTCCGAGTCGGACCAGACCGCAGCCTGCGACTTCGGAACTCCTGCCTCAACTGCACGCTTCATGGCGCTGAAGACGACGGTTTTGAGCCGCGCCGCCTTGTTGCGCTCTTCTGCAGTTGGTTCGCCTACGGAGCCGATCAGCTCTCGGCAGAAGTTAATGCGGTGGTCGATCCCCGCCATGAAAGTCAGCGGGGATCCGGTGATGTCCTGAATCATCGGATATTTCTCCACTCCAGCGCCGGGAACTGCGTGTCTAGAGCGTGTCAGCGTGCAGCGGCCTCACCCGCTGCAGCCCGTCCGCAGGTCCTCACTCCCGCGAATTGGCCGTTACGCCAGGCTCTAATCTGTCAAAGCATCCTCTATTTCGGCCACCGAGTTCTTACCTAAAGCAGCCGTTTGAATCCGACGCCCTCTATCTCGTAATACCTCAAAGTCGCCATACGCCTGGGCTGGCGTCAGGGCGCCGAGAGTGTATGTCTCGCCGGGCACCTCTATGTCACCGGAACCGTGTGAAACGACTCCGAGGAAACGAATTGAGTCCGGCCCACCCTTGTAGAGCTGTCCAATCGAGTGCAGATATCTAGGCCCGAATCCGAAGGTTGTCGCCATACCGGTCTTACGAGTGATCCGGGAGCGGAGACGGGCAAACGCGGCGTCGACTTCTGGCGACTCAGGCATGAAGGCTCCTATCGCCACGTAATCGCCCGGTTTTGGGGTTTCTATTAGCCGCCGGACGGCCGTGTCGAGGTCCGTTTCGGCCTCCGCCGACGGCAGCTTGCCCGACTCAAGAATCGCCCGCGCCGCTTCCTTGGCGCCGTTCACATCGGGCTGGTCGAAAGGGAAGATTCTGATGATGTGACCGGCGACGGCCGTGGCAAACTCCCACAGGAAGAACTGGCCGCCTAGCTCGTAAAGGCCGCCGAGGGAGTAGGTCTGAAGCGGATGTCCCGCGTCCTTCAAGGCTTCGGTGTGAGCATCCGTGGCGGAGTTGTCGGCATCGTCCAGCCGCAAGTAGATGAAGTTGCGGTCATCACCGTACTGGTCAGGCTTGAGCAGAGGCTCGTTGGCGCTCGGCACGAGACCTTTGCCGGTCTTACCTGTTGATTCAGCCAGCAGCTGCTCGAGCCACAGGCCGAACCGCTCGAGACCGGGTGACGTGATCAGTGTCACCTTGTCCCGGCCGACGTTCGCGTAAGAGCCGAGAATCGCGCCCAGCGTCAGGCCGGGGTTGTGGATCTCGTCAGCCTGACACCGGTCCGCCATCGCCTCGGCCGAACTTCCGAGCAGCAAAACATCGATTCCGAGCGCACCCGCCGGGAACATGCCGAAAGCGGTAAATGCAGAGAAGCGACCTCCAACATCATTCGGCGTCTCCAGCCAACGCGCAAACTCTCCGCCTTGTGCTCGCTTAGCCAGTGGATTCCCGGCATCTGTGATCGCGATGAAGTGACTCGCCACGTCCTCGACACCGGCATCTTCGAGTGCCTTCCTGAAGTGCTTCTCCAACGAAAGCGGCTCGACCGTTGTGCCGGACTTGCTGGCAACGACGAAAGCCGTTGTTTGCAACGGCAGTGATTCGGTGACCGGAACGATAGTTCCGGGGTTGACCGTATCCAGCACATGCAGGCGCATCCCGCCGGGCTGAGTGCCGAACACAACTCTGAGCACCTCGGGCGTCATGCTGCTTCCGCCCATGCCCATGACGACGAGGTCAGTCATACCTTGGTCTTGCAAGTCCCACACAACCTCGGTGACTTTCGGGATCAGTTCGTTCAACTGCCCTGGCAGGTCCAGCCAGCCCATGATCTCGGCGGCAGGCTCGGCTCCCGGCGACTCAGCAGGCCATAGCGACGCATCCTTCTCCCAGATGCGCGAGGCACTACGGTCAGCAACAAGCCGCTCAAGCACAGCCTGCGTGTCTCTATCCGGCGATTCAGAACTCATATCTCATCCGAAGCTCAGGCAAACGAGCGGTTCTCAAGGCGCGCAATACTAACGCCGCCACCGACCCTTAGCGATAACCGAAGACAACGCCAAAAGCGCCGCACGGCCACCCTACTCGGGGAACTTGAACTGCTCCAACTTCTCCTCGTCCACCTCGACGCCGAGCCCCGGCTTGTCGGTTACGTGGAAGTAGCCGTTCACTGGTTCGTACGGCTCCTTCAGGATCATGGCCTTCATCGCATTAGCGTCGTGGCTGTGCTCCATGATCATGAAGTTGGGGCATGACGCCGAGAACTCGACCGTCGCAGCGACCGCCAGGATCCCACCGCCGCCGACATGCGGCGCAACCGGGATGTTGTATGTGTCAGCCAACGTGGCAATCCGGTGGCCCTCGGTGATCCCGGTTCGGCCGATGTCGTGCATCACGATGTCGTAGGCCCTGCGCTCAAACGCCTCACGCATCTCGTAGCGAGTCCGGCTCCACTCGCCGATCGCAACGGCCATGTCCAGTGAGCGCGTTATCTCCGACTGCCCTGGAATATCGCTCGGGTCGATGGGCGATTCCAACCACGTGAAGTCCAACTGTTCCAGCTTCCGGCCCAGCTGAATCGAGCTAGAAACCGTCTGCCGCATGTGCACATCGACCATCAGCTTGATCGAAGGCCCAACGCGCTCTCGCACCGCGGCCGCAATGTCGGCAACGCCATCGCGGTCCACCAGCAGATGGAGCTTCAGTGCCTGGTATCCGTGGCCAACGTGATACTCGGCCTTATCAGCAACATCCTGCGGGTCGGTGCCGCCCATGCCCGCATAAAGCAGGATCTTGTCCCGGTAGCGACCGCCGGCCAGCCTGTGCGCCGGCTTGCCGACCGCCTTGCCACAGATGTCGTAGAGCGCAACGTCCATGCCAGCCAGCGCATCGATGTAGAAGCCGGTCGGGTGCCCGCGCTCCCGCATTGCGCCGTAGGCCCGCGTCCAGATCGCCTCGATATCGAAGGGGTCGCGGCCCATCACCAGCGGCCGCACCAACTCTTCGAAGATCGTACGCGTGACTCTCGGAGCGACCGGCGACTGCGCCTCGCCCCAGCCGACAATCCCGGTGTCGGTCTCAAGCCGCACCAGAGTCGATTCGTGGTGCCGCGAGTAGATCGATGTGAACGCCGTCTGGTCGATGAAGTAGTCGCCGAAGTCGTCAACCGGCGGCCTGTCCTCGGTCCGACCGTGTGACGGCGAGCCGCCGTCTTTTCCGCCGGTCGGCGCGCCAACTGACGAAGCGATGTCGCCGCTGGTGATCCGGTATGCGTAGGTGCGAAGGTCGGTGATTTTCATGTCGTGTCACTCAGTCCGGGCTATTGTCCTTGTCGATCTTCGCTGCCAATTCATCGGCAATTGCGACTCGCAGCATCGTGAGCCACTCCCTCTGACTTCCTCCCGTCAAAGTCACGTCGCAATACGATCCCGCTTCACGAACGATTGTTCTTAGTTGCTCGTCCGTCCAATCCGTGCCTAACAATCCGTCAATGAAGCCAAGCGTTTGGGCGACGTACGAGGTGCGGGACTCTTTCGCGAACCTGCGAGCGACACCTTCTTCGGTCGGAGCCTCCATGTCAAAGTCCTCGTGGAAGTAGCCACCGAATAGCCCGCGAAGGCCTTCAATCAGGTCTTCACGAGGCTTGTCGACAAATCGCGGCACATCCGTAAACGACGAGTTGTCGCGTGCCTTTCGACTAAACGGCCAGATGTCGAACCCTCCTGCAAGAATCGGCCTGCAGATGCTACAGAAATCACGCCATAAAGTGATGCCACGCCTAAACAACCGGCAAGCAGGCGTATCATCCCAGCCCAGCGCGCAACCAGCCACACAACAGGAGCAAGATCATGCGAGGCGTCGGAGTCATCGAGTTCGGAGGACCGGACGCTTTACAGGTGGTCGATCTACCAGAGGTTCACGCTGGAGCCGGCGAGGTCCGGCTCAGGGTCCACGCAGCAACGGTCAACCCCACCGACACGATGCTTCGCAGTGGCGCCAGGGCCGACGCCTTGAAGGATGTACCGACGCCTCACATCCTCGGCATGGACGCCGCCGGGGTCATCGACGAGATTGGCCCTGGCACCGAGACGGACCTGCAGGTCGGCGACTCTGTGATGGCCATGGTCATCCCGCACGCAAGCCACGGCGCCTACCGCGAAAGCCTCGTCCTCTCCGCCAATGCGGTCGTACGAGCGCCCGCAGGAGCGTCCCATGTCGAGGCCTCAACGCTGCCAATGAGCGGGCTCACAGCCCGCCAATCGCTCGATCAGCTGGCGCTGCAGTCCGGCAAAACTCTCGCAGTCACGGGCGCTGCCGGCTGCTACGGCGGCTACGTTGTGCAGCTTGCGAAAGCCGATGGTCTGCGAGTCATCGCAGACGCATCACCAGCCGACGAACAGCTTGTGCGCGACCTCGGAGCGGACATCGTCGTGCCGAGAGGAAACGACATTTCCGACCAGATACGCAAGGTCGCGCCGGATGGCGTCGATGGACTGGCAGACGGCGCGGTGCAGAACGAGCTGGCGGTGGGCGCAGTTAAGGATGGTGGCGCATTCGCGTCTGTGCGTTTCTGGGGCGGAAACGAGGAGCGCGGCATCACTTTCCACAGGACCCTGGTGCGTACCTACGACGATCGTGCCGACCTTCTGGACAAGCTCAGACAGCAGACAGAAGACGGCACGCTAACCCTGCGTGTTGCTGCGACCTACGCACCGGAGGAAGCAGCCGAGGCGCACCGCCGACTGGAAGCCGGTGGAACCCGCGGCCGCTGCGTCATCGTGTTCTAGAGACGGTTCGCGGCACCACTGACCGAGCATCACTTGCTACTTGAGTAGGCGCACGAAGTGCGTATTACGTCCGTGGACAGGCCCATCAGTTGATTTCTCAACAGCCAGGCCATCGACGAGCGTCTCGGCTGAGAGATCATATGTGTACCAGCCTTTGACAGTCGGTAATGCGGCCAGAACCTCCGTGACGACCTCTCCATCTCCCCTGGCGTTAAGTTCTGCGAACGCATCAGACTGCGGGTCGACGAACTGGCTCGCAGTCACTCGCACCAGTTCATCGCTCGGGTCGCTATCAAGAATCGTCGCGGTGTTGACGACGTCCAGAACGACTCCTGTGCCGGGGACTTCTACCTCGTCAACGATCCTCGACTCCTCGCCGGGCGTCACTTCCCAGCCCACTGGGCCCAGATGGAGGCTCATCTCAGGGACCATTTCAACCAGTCCGGCGAGCAGCTGTTGCCCGGTGAGGCTAGCGTCACTAGCGAATCCGCCCGCTAGCACCGCTTCCATCTCGCTCCGACCCTCTTCACCGACAGTCTGCTCAGCGAATTCCAGGAAGCTTTCGGCAGACTCCTGGGCGCGGCGTCTCACTTCTGACATGTTTCGGACGCTGGACACAGCGTAGTTTTCATCCAGGATCACTTCGATCGGGACGTCAACCAGTAGTCCCGCGAGTCGATCGAACACGTCGTCCCAGTCCGAATCCCCCGGCCATTGGGCATCCGCCGAGTTCAGCGTGTATCTCATGACAGGCGTACCGTTGTTCACTTCCAGCACATGAGCGGTGAAGGTGCGCGTTCTGACGAGGCGCATTGTCTGGACCCAGTCGGTCCAGGATTCGGCAGTTTGGATAGCTTCGTATTCCCAGCTCTGACCAACCTGCCAGGCGGGCCGCAAGTCGATGACTGCGGGAGCGGAACGCAGCAACAGAGGGTTGTCCACGTTCTGGGCTGAGACACCGGGGGCCGCGGATGAACAGGCCGAGATGAGCGCGACCAGAAGGAACGAGATGAGGGCTGTGGCGGCAGTCTTCATTGCTGCTCCATCGCCATAGGGAGACTTCGAGAGTCCCGGCTCGCTTAGGGTTTGCGACGACCGACCATCACAAGAGAAGTCTCGACGATGAGCCTTTAGTCAGAGTAGGTGGACACCCCCTGATTCGATACGGACGCGAACGTATTCGCAAGCTCTCAGACAGAACGCGCGGTAACGGTTGAGTGACACTCAACGACTTGACTGAGACGCGTCGAGGCTGACGCCGGAGGCACCCGCGGCCGCTGCGTCATCGTCTTCGACTGAGCTGACGCCTAGATCTGCTCCACAGCCACCGGCTTACCGCTCTCGGCCGATTCGTAGATCGCCAGCACGGATGCCATGTTGCGCAGTGCGTCGTCGGCGGGGAACTCCGGCTGCTTGCCCGTGAGCACGCACTCCGAAAACTCATCAAGCTGGACCTGGAAACGGTTCGGGCTCGTCATCTCCATCACCTCGCGCTCGTCCTCGCCTCGGATCACCGTCACCGAATCGGTCTCGCTGAACGCATCGCCAAGCTCGATGATTCCCTTCGAGCCAACAGCTCTGAACACGCGCTGCCGAGGGCCTTCGGTGCTGCTCCACACGTAGCCAACCGCGCCGTTAGGGAACTGCAGGAAGCCGCTCATCGTCGTGTCGACCTCAACCGGCTCACGCTTGCGGTCGAACGCGAACGCCTGCACCGGCTCAGCGCTCATGGCAAACCGGACCGCGTAGACTGCGTAGCAGCCGGCATCCATCATGCTGCCGCCAGCAAGGTCCTTAATCAGGCGGATGTTCGCGGGGTCATCGACAAAGAAAGAGAGCCCGGCATCCAGCCGGATCACGTCGCCGATCTCGCCGTCAGCGATCAGCTTCCGAACGGTGCGCATCTGCTGGTTCCAGCGCGGCGTGAAGGCCTCGACAAGCACCACGTTATTCGCCTCGGCTGCCGCCTTCATTTCCCTGGCCTCTTGCATCGTGGCCGAGAGTGGCTTTTCGCACAGCACATGCTTCCCGGCCTCGGCGGCCTTGATGGACCACTCGTGGTGCATCGAGTTCGGCAGTGTGTTGATGACGGCGTCGATCTCATCGCTGTCGATCATCTCCTGGTAGCTGCCGAAAGCCAGCGGAATGCCGTTCTCCTTCGCCGCCGCCTCGGCCGTCGCAAGGTTACGACTGCTCACCGCCACGAGCTCGGAGTTCGCCGATGTCTTCGCTCCCGGCACATGCGCCGTAAAGCCGATCTCTGCCGTGCTGATAAGTCCGTACCTGACTGTGTCCGCCATGTCGTTTCCTTCGTTTTGTTCTGGATTCTGTTTCGTGATTCGGTTAAGTGATGAACCGGCCGACTGTCATGACAGGTCGTAAGTCCGCGCCTTCCACACCCCGCCGGGCACCAGAGTCTACAGCCTCTGCATCAGCCGCCTGGCACTCGTGCTGCAGCGACCCAAATCGATGGCGTAAAATAAGAGTGATTCCCAGTTGCGCTGTGGTATACTTCAGCGCTGGACTCGACCACATTTTCGATTGCTTTCGGAACCTGACGCGGGCGTATCCCGCGTCTTGTTGTGTAAACCGGGTCTGCGAACAAACACACTGGACCGGCGCGCGTCACACCGCTTGAGCGAGCCGGACACAGGGGCAAAAAGTTGACAACTGCTGAGACTCCGGAGACTGCAGCTGCTACAGAAGAGCAGCAGCAAAACGGAACTCAGAGGCCTCTTGACCTGCGGACGCTATTCGACGCTGGGGTTCACTTCGGTCACCCTTCTAAGCGTTGGAACCCGAAGATGGAAAAGTTCATCTTCGCCAAGCGAGCACGGTCACACATCTTCGATCTTGCAAAGACCGTTGAGGCCACTGAGTCCGCGAAGAACTACCTGAGAGACGCGTCTGCGAAAGGCGCTCAGGTCCTGATGGTGGGCACAAAGAAGCAGGCGCAGGGCGCTGTGCGAGAGCACGCTCTGCGCTGCGGCGCCTGGTACATAAACCAGCGCTGGCTGGGCGGAATGCTCACCAACTTCCAGACCATCCAGAGGCGCATCGAGCGACTCGTTTACCTCGAAGACGCACTCGCCAAAGGCACCGTCGAGACACAGACGAAGCGCGAGTCTCTGCGACTGCAGACCGAGGTCAACCGCCTGAATAAATTCTTCGGCGGAATCAAGGAGATGGACAAGCTCCCTGACATCATCTTCGTGGTCGACACGCAAAAGGAAGACATCGCGGTCCGCGAGGCTCGACGCCTCAAGATCCCGATCGTGGCGATCGTCGACACCAACAGCAACCCGGATGATGCCGATTTCATAATCCCGGGCAATGATGACGCAGTGCGCTCAGTCGAACTCCTGACAGCGCACATTGCGGACGCCATTCTCGAAGGACGCAACCTCCACCGCGTCCAGGAAGAGGAGCGCCTTGCAGCAGAAGCCGAGCTAGAGGCTCAAGAAGCGGCTGCTCGAAAGGCAGCGCAGGAAGCTGCAGCCGAGAGAGCGGCCGCAGCGGAAGCTGAAAAGAAGAAGCAGGAAGCTGAACAGGCCGAGGCGGCGAAGGCAGCCGCATCTGCTGCACCAGAGGCCGCAGAAGCGCCTGCGCCCAAATCTGCCGATGACGCTAAAAAAGCAGAGCCTGAGGCGACTGCTGAGACTAAGGCCGAAGAGCCTAAGGCAGAGGCCGAATCCGAGAAGCCGGAAGCCAAAGCCGACGCAAAGCCAGAGGCCACGGCTGAGGAGCCGAAGGCGGAAGCCGCTGCTGCTCCTGCCGAAGAGAAGGCCAAGCCCGAAGAAGCGAAAGCCGAGGCGAAGACGGCCAAGAAACCGGCAGCCAAGCCAAAGGCAGCTGCGAAGAAGCCGGCGGCCAAGAAGACGACAAAGGCGAAGGCCGAGCCGAAGACCAAAGCCAAGGCAAAGGCCGACGACAAGCCTGCCGCCAAGGCCACAGCCGAGAAATCAGAGTCAGAAGAGCCAGAGAAGGAAGAGAAGGCCGCGGAGGAGAAGTCCAAGTAGAGCTGCCAGGCCCGACGCCAGACAGCAAACAAGACTTCGAACATCGCAACTGGGAACCAGCCGAAAATGACTACCGAAATCTCAACCGCAATGATCCGTGAACTGCGCGACAAGACCGGCGCAGGAATCATGGACGCCAAACGCGCACTCGAAGAGGCGCAGGGTGACACGTCGAAGGCCGAAGAACTGCTGCGCGAAAAGGGCCTCGCATCAGCCGCGAAACGCTCCGGCCGCGCCACTTCTGAAGGTGTCGTCGAGTCCTACATCCACAGCGGCGGCCGCATCGGCGCAATGGTCCAACTCAACTGCGAGACGGACTTCGTAGCACGCACGGACGACTTCAAGGACCTGGCGAAGAACCTCGCCATGCAGGTGGCCGCAATGTCGCCGCGCTACGTTGACCGGGAGTCTGTAGACGAGGACGCCGGTGACGTGAGCGACGAAGAGCTGCTGATGGAGCAGGACTACATCCGCGAGCCCGGCACCAAGATCAGCGACCTCGTGAGTCAGCTAAGCGCCAAGACCGGCGAGAACGTCAACATCGGCAGGTTCTCGCGCTTCGAACTCGGCCAGTAGTCTCAACGCCCAAACGGAGCACGGTTTGCCAGAACTATCGTACGAACGTGTCCTCCTGAAGCTGAGCGGCAACTCTCTCAAGGGCGACGAGGGCTTTGGCATCGCGCCGCCCGTTCTGCAGGTTGTGGCATCCGAAGTCCACAAAGCCTGGACCACGGGCGTCCAGATTGGGATAGTGATCGGCGGCAGCAACATCTGGAACGGCGCCACGTACGAGGCGACCGGTATGGACCGCTCCACCGCCGACTACGCGGGCATGCTGGCAACCATCATGAACGCCATCGCCCTCCAGGATGCCCTCGAGGGGCTTGGCACCGAGGTGCGCACGCAG
>JANQQP010000008.1 GCA_028285005.1 Dehalococcoidia bacterium
GATGTCTGGGCTTTGCCCAGACCGGGCGCGGCAAGCAGCGCCCCTACCGGATCTGCGGCTACCAGTCAGAGAGACGACCCTCACCCTAACCCGCTCCCAAGCTGGGAGAGGGGATTGCCCTTCGACAAGCTCAGGATGGCCGCTGTCGGTCATTCTGAACTTGATTCAGAATCTCTCGTTTGAGTGTGGATCAACGGCAACCATCAAACAGTGCAATTGGCTCCGCCAGGCACGCCCTAGTCCACGCTGTGCTCGGCAACAACCTTCGGGTCCAGCTCCAGGCCAAGTCCCAGCCTGTCCGGGTCCGGTGCCCACATGCCATCGACCGGCTTCGGATACTCCGTGTAGAAGAAGTCGTCGTTACGTTCGACTGAGCCGAGGTACTCAACCACTTTCAAGTTCGGTGTGGCCATGACGCAGTGCAGGTGCACGAGCTGCACGCCGTGCGGCGCAACCGGCAGATTGAACGCGTGCGCAAAGTAAGCCGCCTTCATCCACTCCGTCACACCGCCGACCCGGCCAATGTCCGGCTGCGCAATGTCCACCGCGCCGCGGGTGATCAGATCCTTGAAGCCGTACTTCGTGTACTCGTGCTCGCCTGAAGCGACCGGAATGTTTGTGGCTTTCGAGATCGCCGCAAGGCCCTCGATGTCATCTGCCAGCACCGGCTCTTCGAACCATTTCACGTCGTAGTCTTCGAAGACGCGCGACATCCTGATCGCCTGCTTGGCGTAGTAGCCGTTATTAGCATCGACGTAGATCTCGACATCGTCGCCGACAGCCTTGCGCACCGCCGCCAGCCGAGCGATGTCCTGCTTCTCCGACTGCCCGAAGTCCTTGCCAACCTTCATCTTCACCCGCGGAATGCCGCGCTCCACATATCCGGTCTGCTCGGCCACCAACTCCTTCTCGTCGTAGTTCGTCCATCCGCCGGAGCCGTACACAGGCACCTTGTCGAAGCACGGGTTCAGCAGGCGATAGAGCGGCAGGCCGAGCGCTTTGGCCTTCAGGTCCCAGAGCCCGATGTCGACTGTCGACAGAGCCTGGAACGCGACACCTTTCCGGCCGTAGCCTCGCACGCGCCAGAACATATCGTTCCACAGCTTCTCTATGTTGAACGGGTCCTGGCCGATGAGCAGGTCTTTCAGGTTGTGCTCGATGACGGCACGGTTGGCGAAGTTTCCGGTGCCAACACCGAGACCCTCGATGCCTTCGTCTGTCTTGATATGGACCCACAGGCCCATCGAGCCTTTGGCTCCGGGCTTGAGCGGCGGAATCGTTGCGTCCTGTATGACGAACCCATCCGGGTTGCGAAGCATGGTCGTGGTGACATCAGTGATCTTCATGGGGCAGGTTCCTGTGGGAGGTGGATGAGCGAAGTCGCGGCGGGATTATAGGCGCGATAAAGAGTCGGGCCCGCTCTGTGAGAGATTCGGGGAACGAGCCAACTCCATCCTCTCTTGCGATTCGGGAGAGGGCCAGGGTGAGAGTTCATGTCTTCCCCTCTCCCTCGATGGGAGAGGGATCAAGGGAGAGGGTGATGTCGACCGGGACGGCCGACCGACCGCCGACCCTTCGACAAGCTCAGGACGGCGACCCCTGTCATTCAGAATCTCTCGTTCGACCAGGGATCAACGGTCGGATCCCTCCGCGTTGGTCGGGATGACGTTCCTAAGGGTCGGAACACCACCCTTCGACAGGCTCAGGATGGCACCAAACGTCAGCGTCCCTAACTAGCCTTGCGGTACTGGTAGACCGCTAACGGCGCGAACACCACCGTGATCCCCACTATCCACGCGATCGAGAACAGCAGGTTCTCCGCAACCTCGCCACCCTGTGACATCGCGCGCGCCGTGTCTACGCCATAGGTCATCGGGTTGTTCTCTGCCACCGGCTGCAGCCAGCCCGGCATCGTCTCAACCGGCACGAAGGCGCTGCTCAGGAACGTGATGGGGAAGATCACCAGGAACGTCACCACGTTCGCCGACTCCACGGTGCCGACCCGAGCCCCGAAATACGCCATCACGAAGTGGAACGCCAGGCTGAAGAATATGGCGTAGAACGGCATCGCAATGGCGCCTGCTACACCGCCGTGAAAGCGGAAACCGATCGCCAGTCCCACTGCGAGCATCACGAATACAACCAGCACATTCCGCGCCATGTCCCCGACAACGCGTCCCGCAATTACTGCCGACCGCGCCATCGGAAGCGATCGGTAGCGGTCGACGATTCCCTTGCTGAGGTCGTCCGCCAGTCCGACGGCCGTCTGAGACGTGCCGAACAGAACGGTCTGAATGATGATTCCCGGCATCAGGAAATCGGTGTAGCTGCCGCCGGTCTGAATCGCTCCGCCGAATACATAGACGAATAGCAGCACGAACATGATCGGCTGGATCGTGACGAAGGTCAGAAGCTCCGGCGTGCGCGTGGTGATCACGAGGTTCCGCCAGCTCATCGTGATGGTGTCCTGCACCAGCCAGCGAGCCTCGCCTCTCAGGTTTGCGACAAGCTCAGTCATCGGCAGCTCCATCCTCTGAACCGTCGGTCTCCGATTCCACAGCCGTGCGGCCAGTCAACGCTAAGAACACGTCGTCCAACGTCGGCTGGCGCATCGAAAGATCAGTCACCGCAACGCCCTCAGCATCCAGTTCTCGCACGACGCTGGCCAGCAGCGCAGATCCGTCCGTCACAGAAACGGTTACTCGCCTGTCGTGCTGGGTAACAGTCGGCTCTTCAGTGCTGAAACGCCGCATCACGCCAACTGTCTTGCTGACCTGATCCAACTCCTGCGACTGTACGGATATGAACTCCGAACCGGCGCGCTGCTTCAGTTCCGACGCTGTGCCCTGTGCAATCAGCGAACCCTGATCAATCACCGAGATGCTGTCCGCGAGCTGGTCGGCCTCTTCAAGATACTGAGTTGTTAGCAGGACTGTAGTGCCACCCTGCACAAGACTCCGGATCACATCCCACAGCTCGTTTCTGCTACGAGGGTCGAGCCCGGTCGTCGGCTCATCCAGGAACAGCACCGGCGGCTCTGCCACGAGGCTCGCGCCAAGGTCAAGGCGACGTCGCATGCCGCCCGAATAAGTCTTCACCGCACGGTCGCCAGACTCAACAAGGTTGAACTGCTCCAACAGCTCTCCAGCGCGCCTGCGGGAGGTGTCTTTGTCCAGGTGATACAGACGTGCCACGAGATACAGGTTTTCGCGGCCGGTCAGGTTCTCGTCCACCGCTGCACTCTGCCCGGCGAGACCGATGTTCGAGCGGACCTGCCGCGTCTCGTTGACGACATCGAATCCCGCGACCGACGCACGCCCTGCCGTCGGCTTGATAAGCGAAGATAGGATCTTCACCAGAGTCGTCTTGCCTGCGCCGTTCGGTCCGAGCATCCCGAGGACGGCGCCCTGCTCAACGGTCAGCGAGACGTTCTTCAGCGCCTCGATCTTGCCGTAGTTCTTCGAGATATTTTCTACTTCTATAGTCGCCATATGTCTGGTCGCCTGGTTGCGAGTCCCGGCCGTCAACGGTCATCAAGTCAACGATCAAAAGAAGTTCCCGCAAAGTCGCGGGAACCACGGACCACCAACCGAGTATACGGAGGCAGACCACGTAGCTCACCACTAAATGTCACAGAAATTGGCTACAGACCGGCTAACCAATCAGCCTTCGCGCTCGCATCATCCCTAGATGCCTGATGCCGGCCGGTAGTAGGCTGGCACCTGCCGATCGACTGTCCACGCTGAACCCGACCGCGCAAAGCGGCCCTTGCCCGGGAGACAACTTGACCACGCTCGCATCCGCCAGGCGACGCACCAGGCGCGTCTACTACGGCTGGTGGGTGTCTATCGCGGGCGCGTTCAACATGGTGGTCAGCTCCGGCCCCACGTTCCAGGCAAGTAGCGTGCTGTTCCGGGCCATCGAAGACGAGTTCGGCTGGTCACGGGCCGCCATCACAGGCGTCGCATCCTTCGGGAGGTTCGGCGGAGCGCTGCTCGGCCCGGTAGAGGGCTGGCTCACAGACACCTTCGGCTCCGCGAAGATGGTGCTCTTCGGCTTCACCATGGGCGGCCTCGGTCTCATCTTTTTCGCACAGGTCGACTCTATAGTCACCTACTACGCTGCGTTCTTCATACTTTCGCTCGGGTTCAGTATTGGCGGCTTCACGCCCTCGATGGCGGCGGTCAACGCGTGGATGCCGCACAGGCGCGCGCCCGCAATGTCGTTCGTGATCGCGGGCAGCAGCGCAGGTGGGTTTCTTGTGCCGGCTATCGTCTGGGGCATCCAGAACCACGGCTGGCGAGACACGGTGACCGTCGTCGGAATCGTCACACTGGTTTCGGGTCCAATCCTCGCTCGAGTGCTTGCAAAGCGACTTCCCGACCCCGCGTCAATGAGCCGGCTCGTTCGGCGTACCACGCGTAAACGCAGATACGGGGCGCAGCCGGGCGGACTTGGTCACGACTTCACGCCGGCCGAGGCGCTACGCACGCGTGCCTTCTGGGGCATTTCGATTACACACATGCTTACCAACTTCTCGGTTGGAGCTTTGAGCGCGCACCTCTTCTTCCAGCTGACCGCGGACAACGGTGTGAACCTCAGCGACCAGGCAGCTGGGACGATCGTCGTGATGCAGACACTGATCGCCTTCGCCGCCCAGATCACGGGAGGCGCGGTCGGCGACAGGGTCGAAAAGCGCTACGCCGTGGCGGTGCTGGTGCTGATCCAGGCGGCCGGGCTGGCGGTGCTGGCGATAGCCGGGAACTACTGGATGGGAGTGCTATTCGCTCTGCTGTGGGGCGTAGGGTTCGGCGGACGGACGCCGATTCTGCACGCGATGCGTGGCGATTACTTTGGCAGAAAGCACTTCGGCACCATCCTGGGGATGTCGGCGTTCCCGATGGCCCTGGGCATGACTATTTCGCCATTCATCGTGGGCCGCGTGCACGACCTGCAGGGCACGTACGAAACGGTGCTCTTCGTTTTGGCTGGCGCAGCCTTCGCAGCGTCGGTGACGGTGCTTCTTGCTACGAGACCCGAGCCGCCGCAATCCGGCAGGCCGACTGCTGGACGCCGTGTTGTCCGGGTCGCACCAGCGAGACGCGGTTAGCCGCAGGCTGTCGTTGGCTCGGCGGCGGTGAGTTTGGGCGCAGGGACTGCGGGGAGAATGGCAGGAAACGCGCCTCTGCCTGCAACGGCATTCGCTAAACGGCATCTAATGATTTGAGGCGCCTTCCGGCAGAGCGAACCGTCCCTCCGCGCTACCGGTTGGCGCCGATTATTTGCTATTCAGCGCCGCTCTGGCAAGGACGTGCAATGGCGAGGTCGACGAAAAAGGCGAACGGTCAAAAAGCCCGGAATTCCGGCGAGGAGTCCAACTCCGCCAACCGGCCCTGGCCGTCCTCCGTCGTCTGGTCCGCCATCACAATGGCCGTTCTGCTCTTCGTGGCAGTTGCAGTCAACGTCCTCGTAGGCCGAGTCATCCACTGGGAGATAGTCACCGGCCTCGGCGTCTTGGGCTTCTTCTTCCTGTCGATAGGCAGGCGCTACCGGACGATTTAAGCCGCCGCGGCCGCCGCCCCATCCTCGACAAGTTTCTTCAAGCGCTCGAGGTTCTGCTCGATGCGCTTCTGCACGGACCGGTTCGTGATCATTGCGAAGAGCTTGAACCACTTCTTATAGGAGAGCTTCACGGACTGCCTGACAGCCGTCTTGCCGCTCGACTCGAAGAGGTGGAAGCGCGTGTGCATGATGAAACCGGCCGACTCGATGCGCATCATGACTGACTGATCGGGCTCAAAGGCCGTAATCTCGGGGTCTGATCCGGGAGGGGCACCGGAGATCTGGGCCGGGTCGGCCGAACGCATGCCGAGCTTCACCTCGCCGTCGCCGCCAACGCGCTGGCCCGGCTCGAGCCCGACTACCCATTGCGACAGCAGGTGAGGCGTGGAGATGTAGCGAAACACCTCCCCCATCGGCGCGTCTATCTGGACTGTGGCGATGCTGGTTGGCAAATCAGCTCAATTCCTCACGGCCGGTGCACCTCAAGGGCATCTCAGCGCACTTCGTCTCTTGTGAAGCGACCGAGGTCATCTGATAGGTTACGGTCGCACTCTTCTCGTTCCCGCACCATTACCGAAGGGCCGCCGCATAGCGCCCACACGGAGATCACGATGCGCCCAATTGCCGATGTTGCCGCCGACCTTGGACTTCCCGTCGACAGGCTGGAGCCACACGGCACAGACAAGCTGAAGGTCCCTCTCAGCGAATTCCCCGATTCAAACCCCAATGGCAGCCCTGCAAAGTTAATAGTAGTTACGGCAATCACCCCCACGCCTGCGGGTGAAGGCAAGTCAACCACTGCGGTTGGCCTCACACAGGGACTTGCGAAGATCGGCAAGAAACCCGTGCTCACCATCAGGCAGCCATCGCTCGGGCCCGTATTCGGCCACAAAGGCGGAGGCACCGGCGGCGGCAAGTCGACGGTCCAGCCTGCTGTCGACATAAACCTGCACTTCACGGGCGATTTCCACGCTATCGAATCGGCCCACAACTTCCTCGCCGCAATGACCGACAACGCGGCTCACAGAGGCCTGATCGAAGGCTTCGGGCCGACCGGCATCACCTGGCGAAGAGTGACTGACGCTGAAGACCGGGCGCTGCGCAACGTAGTGACCGGCGTCGGAGGACGGGCGGCCGCTCCTTTACGAGAAACCGGCTTCGACATCTCATCTGCGTCCGAGATCATGGCGATCATGGCGCTGGCCCACGACTATGAAGACCTGCGGCTCAGGCTGAGCAGCATCGTGGTTGGCTGGACCGACGACCGGATCCCTGTGTCAGCGGCCGAGGTAGGCTCGGTCGGCTCGATGATGGCCCTGCTACGAGACGCTCTGAAGCCAAACCTCTGCCAGACGCTCGAGGGTCAGCCTGCGATCGTCCACATGGGCCCGTTCGGCAACATCGCCCACGGCTGCAGCTCGATAGTCGCAGACAAGCTGGCGATCAACTGCGGTGAGTACGTGATCACTGAGGCCGGTTTCGGCGCAGACCTCGGCTTCGAGAAGTTCATGGACATCAAGGTGCGGCAAGGCGGGCCAAAGCCATCGGCCGCTGTGGTCGTCACGACCATCCGAGGACTCAAGTGGCATGGCGGCGTCGAACTCAAGGACATGGGCACGCCAGACATCGAAGCGGTACGCAAGGGCGCCGAAAACCTCAAGAACGCCATCCGCATCGTCAACATGTACGGCCTTCCGGCGGTCGTGGCGATCAACCGCTTCCCTGACGACTCGCCAGACGAAGTCGCGGCTGTTAAGCAACTTGCTGCGGAGTTTGGAGCGGCCGGCGTTGAAGAGGCGAAGGGCTTCGCAGAGGGCGGCGAAGGCATGACTGCCCTGGCGCAGGCCGTGGCAGATGCCGCCGACTCGGGCGCGGCCGACGTGAAGCTGCTCTACGAGAGCGACGAAAGCTTCTTCGACAAGGTCGAGCGCATGGCAAAGGAGCTATACGGAGCATCGAAGGTCACATGGGGCCCGATGACCCGCACGACGGCCCGCAGGTTCGAATCGAACGGCTGGGAGTTCCCTGTCTGCATGGCCAAGACCCACCTCTCGGTCTCTGCTGACCCGAAGCTGCGCGGTGCTCCAACCGGTCACACGCTACCCATCCGCGAGCTGCGTGTTCTGGCGGGCGCAAGGCAGATAGTCACTCTCGCGGGAGACATAATCACGCTCCCCGGACTGCCGTCCAACCCCAACGCCCTGGACATAGATCTGAACGACGAAACGGGCGAAATCACTGGAATTCTGAGCACCTGAACACGCCCTGGATCGCCGCACTCCGAATCATCCCGATATAACCCCTATATGCCTCCTGAGAGGTATTGCACCCGCTATGTTGCAGGCGGATACTCGATTGCCGGAAAGCGCCTCGGGCCGATGCGCTGAGCCGTTCACGGACCATTAACCGGAGCGCGGCTGAGTTGGATTGACCGGGGCGAGAACCATGGGTATAGTCCTTTTTGAACTAGTCTATTAAGTACTAAAACCGACTGTTGTAACGGGGTTCGGTCGCGCGGGTCGAGCTGTCGCAGACGGGAATGGGATGCTGAACGATGTCGCTCTCAATTGAAGGAATAGCAGGCTTTAGCGGACGGAAGCCGAAAACGACCATCCTTGGTTGGGTGGGGATAGTTATCGTTTCGATGGCGCTCATCTTCACCATGTGCGAAAGCGCGCTCGATGGAGAAGACGGCCCCACTCGGGAACTGGAATTCGAGACAGCCCAGAACCTGATCGATGAGCGGTTCGGACCGCTTGATCAGGCTGACGAACCGCAGGACCAGGGTGATGTGGGCAGGCGCTCAACTAGCACCGAGTTCGTGATCCTCACGTCATCTACCGTCTCTGCCACCTCGCCGGAGTTCCAGGCTCGAATCGACGAACTCAACTCCGAGTTCATCGAGGCACAGCACGACCTCGATCCCGACGACAGCATCATCGCCGGAACGCTCGCTGATTACGATTTCGAGATCTCGGAAGACGGCACAACGGCGCTGGCTTTCATGGAGATCTTCGACAACCGGGAAGACGACATCCTGACGCTGGTCCACGTCGCCGAAGAGGTGACGGACGACCAGATCCAGGTCTACCTGTTCGGTAATGCCAGCGTTAACGCCACATTCAGCGAGCTTGCTGAGAGTGACCTGGTGACCGGTGAGACTATCGGCATCGCCGTCGCCCTCATCATCCTGGCAGTGGTGTTCGGCGCAGTTGTCGCCGCCTTCATACCGATTGTCCTGGCCATCGTTGCGGTGTTCACGGCCGTCGGCATCTCGATGCTTACAGGCCAGATAGTGGAACTCAACGAGTTTGTGCCTAACATCATCACGATGATGGGTCTTGCGGTCGGCATCGACTACTCGCTTTTCGTTCTTTCCAGGTACAGGGAGGAGCGCGCCAGGGGTCTCGATAAGCAGGCGGCTATCGAAGCTTCCAGCGCCACCGCCGGAAGAGCGGTTGTGTTCAGCGGCTTCACAGTTGTCATCGCTCTGCTCGGCATGCTGATCATCCCTGAGCGCATCTTCCAGGCCTTCGGAATCGGCGCGATCACAGTGGTGTTCGTGGCAGTCGCCACCAGCGTCACGCTGCTACCGGCGATCATTGGCCTGCTGGGCGACCGGGTGAATAACGTACGTGCGCCCGTCCTGCTCACGCTCGGCCTGTTCCTCGTCCCGGCAGCCATCATCATGGTGGTCATGGGCCTTGGGCCAATTCTGCTCATCGTCTCCTTCGCAGTGATGGGCGTCCTGGTTCTGCTCTCGTACCTGAAGCGCAGGAGCGGCGGCAAGAGGACCTACGGACTCGGTGATGGCAGGTCCGACGGCGCCCAGGACACGGGTGGCGTCTGGAACACGATCACGGTTGCGGTCATGCGCCGTCCGTACGTGAGCATGATCCTGGCAACAGGATTCCTGTTGGTTCTCGCTTACTTCTATCTCGAGATCGAATCTGGCACGAGCGGTATCTCCGTCCTACCTGACGATGAGCCTCTGAAGATCGGATTCGAGACGGTTAACGACAAGTTCGGATTCGGTTCGGACGAACAGGCTGTGGTTGTGATCGATGGCGCTGTTGGAACTCAGCAGTTCCAGGACGCTATCAACCGGCTAAACGGTCTGATGGTGAGTGATCCGGGCCTGACGGACCCACAGCTACGCGTTGAACCATCCGTAGACCTGGCGACGATCTCGGCCAAGGTGCCGGGCGATCCGCTCAACCAGACTGCGCTCGAAACGGTTCGCAGGTTGCGGGGCGAACTGGTCCCTGAGGCTTTCGCGGGTATCCCTGAGAGCTCATACGAGATCGTTGTCGGCGGAGAGTCTGCGAGCGTCGTCGACTCGGTTGAGCTAACCGAGGAGTTCCTGCCGATAGTCTTCGTGATCGTCCTTGGACTCAGCTTCATCCTGCTGCTATTCGCATTCAGGTCGATCACCGTCTCGGTGGCATCGATCATCATGAACCTGCTGTCAGTGGGAGCCGCCTACGGACTGGTGGTCCTGGTCTTCCAGGAAGGGTTCCTGATCGACGTGTTCGGATTCGAGCAGGTGGACCAGGTTGAGTTCTGGCTGCCGCTCTTCATGTTCAGCATTCTGTTCGGACTCTCGATGGACTACCACGTCTTCATGCTGAGCAGAATTAAGGAGCGGTACGACGAGACCGGCAATGCCACAGAGTCTGTAGCGTTCGGCCTCAGGACAACGGCGAGCATCATCACGGGTGCTGCGCTCATCATGGTCGCAGTGTTCGGAGGCTTCGCACTGGGTGACATCGCGTTCTTCCAGTCGATGGGCTTCGGTCTCGGTGCGGCTGTCCTGCTGGACGCGACGATCGTGCGTTCGGTCCTGGTGCCGAGCATCATGCGCTTGATGGGCAAGCACGCGTGGTACTTTCCATCGTGGATGGAGTGGCTACCGAACATCTCCATCGAAGGTCAGCCAGCGGCCAGCGAGCCGGCTCTTTCTGAGAGCAGCGCGCCGGCTGGTGGCGGGGAATAGCAGACCACAGGTGATGCGGCCAGCATGACAACAACAGACGAAGTGCCCGCCTTTGTATGCACGGTGTGCGCACGTGTGATCGCACAGTCACACGTGCCGCCCACCGCGCCTCACTGCTCGAGTTGTGGAGCGGCGACCAAGCCGAACGCAATCATGAGGGCGAAGGCGGGCAATGTCAGCTGCGCTAGCTGTGGCCATGTCGAACCGGCATACGAGAATGTCCGCTGCCCGGTGTGCGACACCGTGTACGTTACCTTCGCGCCGCGCAGGGCACAGGCTTAGCGTCCAGCTAGCCAGCGTTTCAGACCTGGCGGTCGGTTGGATCTGTGTGCCTCATTTGTGACACTCGTCCCCTTCGTCTAGAGTTGCGCAAACTCTGAGGCGAATCACAACAGCACGACGAGGCTTCCGATGTCCAAGGTCCGGTTCGGCGCATTCCTGGCCCCACATCACCCGATTGCCGAAAACCCGCTGCTCCAGTTCCAAGGCGATCTCCAGCTGGCACAGCGGCTGGATGAGCTGGGCTATGACGAGTTCTGGTGCGGTGAGCATCATTCAACCGGCTGGGAGGTGATCGCGTCCCCGGAGCTGTTCCTCGCTGCAATCGCCGAGCGCACCCACCGGATCATGCTCGGCACAGGCGTCGTGTCGCTGCCCTACCACCACCCGTTTATGGTCGCTCAACGAATGGTGCAGCTCGACTACCAGTCGCGTGGCCGAGCGATCTTCGGTTCCGGCCCCGGCGCCCTGCCGTCAGACGCCCACACACTGGGTCTCGACCCTGTTTTGCTCAGGGACAGGCAGGATGAGGCGATGACGGTGATCAAACGTCTGTTCGAAGAGGATGAGCGCTTTAGCTACAAGTCGGACTGGTTCGAGCTCAACGACGCTCGCCTTCAGCTTAAGCCGCTGCAAGAGAAGATGGAGTTCGCCGTCGCCTCGATGGTCAGTCCGTCCGGTATGACGCTCGCTGGCAAGCACGAGGCCGGAGTGCTGTCTATCGGCTCGATGTCAAAGGACGGGATCCGGGCGTTGCCAATGCAGTGGAGTTTCGCCGAAGAATCGGCGCAGAAGCACGGCACCACTGTCGACAGGAAGAACTGGCGCATCGTCATCAGCTGGCACATCGCCGAGACACGAGAGAAGGCTCGAGAGCAGGCACGTGACGGCCTGATGCACCACCACAACGAGTATGTGATCAAGACGCTTGCGGGCGGCGAAGGCCCAACATTCGACTCACCAGATGAGGCTGTCGACGCCACGGCTTTCTCTGACGAAAGCACCGCTGTCATCGGCACGCCGGACGATCTTGTCGAGCGCATCCGCTCGTTGCAGGAGGTGACCGGTGGCTTTGGCTGCGTCATCGGGTTCGTGCACGACTGGGCAAACCGCGAAGACACGCTGCGTAGCTGGGACATGGTCGCCCGTTACGTCGTGCCCGAGGTTAACGGCATGCTCGACAGCTACCGTGAGTCGAACGACTTCGTCAACAACAATCGCGGAACCTGGCAACGAGCCGGTGAGGCCATCGCCAAGAAGATCGGCGAGAACAAGCGGGCGCTGGAGGCGGCGGAGCTTGACGAGGCGAGAGGCCAGGGCGTGCTGCGAAGCGGGCGCAGTATCAGGAGCGCCGCCGACGGCACCTAGTCCGAGCTAAGCCTCGTTCATGAGCGCGGCGGTGTTGAAGTAGCCAAGCCTGCGCAGAATATCGCCTGCGATCAGGTACGCGCCGCAGTGAAAGCCGATCACTGAGAGACCGGTTCCCTGCGACAGGTATCCGGCTGGATAAAGACCGCTCACATCGACAGACTCGAACGTCGCCTGGTCAGTCTGCATCTGCATCACCTGGAACCGGAAATTGTCCCGCTTCGGCACCAGCGTCAAAGGCTGAAAGCCCTGCAACAGGCTGTAGTCCGGTTCTCCACCGATCTCGACGATCACGTGGTCAACCTGGACTTCCACATCACCTTCCGGAGTGCCGATTAGCACGTTGCCATCCGGCCGGAACTCCTTCACCTCCGATCCGTACAGCAGCCCTAACCGCTCCTGGTCCTCGCTGAGGATCTGCGCCAGCCTGCGGTAGTAAGGCAGGTGCTGGCTCTCATTGATCAGCTTCAAATGCGGGTCCGGCGTCTGGCGCATCACATAGACGACCGTCTTACCGGCGTCGTGACACTCAGTCGCCGCCCAGTCTGCCGATCGACCGCCGCCAACGACCATCACGCGGTCGCCCGGCAGGTCGTCTGAGTGGTTGTAGTTGAACTGCACATAAGGTTGATCTGTGCCGTCCGCTGAAAGATGCCGCGGCGACGACTTCGGCCCCACCGCGAACACGACGAAATCGCACGTGTACCACTGTCGGCCCGCGTCGGTCTCGGCCTCAATCAAAAATCTGGGACCAGCATCCTCGGACAGCGGCCTTATGCACGTCACTTCGGCGCCTGTCTGGATGCGCCGGTTCAGATCGAGCTTCTCAGCGAACGCGTGGTAGTAAGGAACAATGTCGTTCTTGTGGATGAGCGCGTTCGGGTCGCTGTCCCGTCCCGTGTCGGCGTAGAACTGCTGCACTGGATACTGCGCCAGCTCCATCCAGTGCGCGGGCCCGAGCGTCAGCTGCTCACGCGGCACGTTGTTCCACAGCCCGCCCGGCCGGTCAAGCGAAAGTAGCTTCCAGTCGACCCGCGATCGCCGCGTGAACCCGAGCGTCCATTCATCCAGCGGCAGCGCCTCCTGCACCGGATGGTGCCGCATCCTGTAGAACTCGATTGGCCGTAGCCCGGCCTGCAGCACACGGTGTTGGTCAAGCTCGAGTGGACAGTCCCGGAACTGCTCCGCCAGCTCCTGGACTTCTGGCACCGGGAATTCGAAATCGCCCTTGAAGTACGGGTGCCAACCTTCGAGCGTCGCCGCAACTCCAAGCCCGCCCGGTCCGCCGCCGACAATGATTACGGAATGGTGCTGAATGGTTTCTGGCCGGGAGCCGAGTGATCGGTCAGGGTCAGCGGTCACTCAAAAAGCTCCAGGAAAGCAGCGATCTTGTCCGGGTCGGTCTCGATAGAAGGGTCACCGGGCTGCGGAAAATCGATTACCGGTGGCGACGGGTCAACATCGTACTCTAGGACGAAGGTGTCTGAACGCTCGACGCCCCCAGACGACTCTTCGACTTTGCTGTGGATTGCGTGCAGTATCAATCCCGACTCAGTGTCGACAGTGAAGACGACGTCGTACGTGAGTGTCGAAGACCATGTCACTCCTTCGAATTCTTCGGATTCCGAGAAATCCAGCCGGTGCGCTATCACAGCCTGGCCGTTCTCCGTCGATTCCAGTTTGAAGTCGAATAATGGCGAGAACTCAGCTGTCTCGACGATCGACTGGATATCCTCTGGATCGTAGACGCCGAACGAAGCGAGGACGATGCTACTGGCGGCCTGGAAAAGGGAAGCGCCAACCGGCCTTTCATCGGCTGGCAATTCGGAAATATCTGGTAACGACGGGTCAGCCGATAAGGCGTCGGAAACATCCACCCAGCGGTCCTGCGAACTGAGCCTTCCGTAGGCACCAGATCGGCCGCCGACAATCTGTAAGCCGACGACTTCCGAGTATGCGGGATCTAAGTTGATAACGTCGTCGGGATACTCGTGTTCCAGTATCTCCGTGTAGAAATGAACTCCGTCAGTGCGCATTAGTGTCGACTCGATACTCATCGTGGTGTCGTCGTCATACTTGCCGACCCGACGGAACGTAGACACGAATGAGTACTCGGTCAGCGCCGCTGTGGCGTCCAGGTACGGGAGCAGCAGCGGTCCTCCGTCCACGTTGGTCAGAATGTAGAACTCACGCGTCCCCGGAAACTCAGGCTCGTCGAATGTGAAGTCGTCATCCGGCGTCGAATCAGGCCGAGGCTCAACGGTTGGCGGCAGAGACTGAGTTGGTGTAGCAACAGGTGTCGCCGTTGCCGCTGTTGAAGGTGTGGCGGTCTCTGTTGCCAGTATCAACGGCGTAGGGCTCGGAGATGGCGCTGGAGTGGCAGTCGCGGCGCGAATCGCGGTGGCTGTCGGCTGCTCTGCCGGGGTGTCTGAGCCGCAGGCTGCCAGCGCGATCGTTACAACGATGGCCGTGGCCAGCACCAGCCATCTGGCGCGGCCGCTCCTCACCATTCGTTGACCGGACATCAGTTGTTGAAGATAGGAGTCGATATCGTCCGACCTTCCGCGCCGCTCCGCATCGTCACAGAGAGTAACCTTGCGCCACCGCTCACACCCGCCCGGGTTCGGCACCGTGCAAACACAGGCGCCGACGCCCAACCGGTCAATCCGAATCGCGACCACAAACCAGCACGGGAGCCCACAGATGCCAGACGCACCCATCATCAACAAGATCGAAGTGACCGAGTTCGAGTATACGCTCGACAACATTGCCGCTGAGGGCACCATCTCCATCCCCGTCTACAGCGCGGGATCGAAACTCCAGAGCACGGCGCGAATCGTGCGCATCTTCAGCGACCAGGGAGTTACCGGCGAATACCTCGGCGGGAGCGCAACCGAACACTCGGCTATCGGCATGTTCGCCAACGCAGTGCTCGGCCAGAGCGCATTCGCCCGCGAGAAGATCTACAACGACGCCAAGCAGGCGCTTCGCCAGCACGCTCGCATGGGCATGTCACAGGTGGACATGGCACTCTGGGACCTTGCTGGAAAGTTCTTCGACGTACCGGTCTACCAGTTGCTAGGCGAGCACCGAAAGACCATGCCTGCGTACGCCAGCACCTATTGCGGCGACCGGGAGTCCGATGGCCTCGCAACTGCCGAGCACTACGCTGACTTTGCCGAGCAGTGTCTCGATATGGGCTATAAGGCGTTCAAGATCCATCCGTGGCAGGACGCGCCGATTGAGGAGCACGTGCAGCTAGTCGAGGCCGTGGGAGAACGCGTCGGCGACAGGATGGACCTGATGCTCGACCCGTTCTGCGCCATCCAAACCTTCGGCGATGCCGTGAAGCTTGGCCGCGCATGCGACGCCTACAACTACTACTGGTGGGAAGATCCGATGAAGGACGGAGGCGTGTCAGCCTTCGCTCACCGCAAGCTGCGTGAGTTGATCAAGACGCCGATTCTCCAGCTTGAGCACACACGCGGCCTCGAACCGCACGTCGACTTCATAGTTGCCGACGGAACCGACTTCGTGCGCATCGACCAGGACTATGACGGCGGAGTGACGGGTGTGATGAAGATCGCCCACGCTGCAGAAGGGTTCGGGCTTGATGTGGAGCCACACGGACCCGGGCCGACGCGTCGCCACTGCATGGCCGCGATGCGCAACTCCAACTACTACGAGCTGGGTCTGATCCACCCGAAGGTCCACCCCTTCCACGCGCCGGTGTACATGAACTACGAGGACCACCTCGACTCGATAGACGAGAACGGCGAGGTCACGGTGTCGGACGGCCCTGGGTTTGGCGTAGAGCTGGACTGGGACTACATCGAAAACCACCAGACAGGTCGCATCGTATTCGAATAGTTGCGGTCGCGGAACGTATCAGTACAAGACCACACAGATTCGTGCAGTTTTGATACCGATTCTCATAGTTTTTGAGCCTGCTTTCCGACCGTTTCGAGCTATTGACCACATTAGGCCACTGAGCTAGACTCAAACGTAGAAAAGCCGTCGAAATACGCCGGCATTCTAGACTGAGACTGCGTCTCAGTTTTCTTTTAACTAAACATGATACTAAGTATCAAGAGTTGAGGCTAGCATGGCGGATATTACCGGATACTGCATGGGACTGAAGAAGGTTGTGAAGATCGCCCAGCCGGAGATCGTCACGATGAAGAACGGCCGCAAGGCTGTGAAAGGCGTTGCCGAAGAGGACCCGAGCTACAAGGTCTTCAAGATCCTTGGCAACGATGAGCTTGCCAGGGTCGAAGCTATGTTGAGGCAGTAGGCTCGCCTCTCTCCCCACAGGCCGCGGCCCGCTATGCGCGCCGCGGCCTGTGGACTCCCTTCTGACCGGTTAGAACGACAGGAATACTCGCTTGAAGTCCAGACTTATCACCATTGGCCTCATGGCCGCTGCCGCCATCCTTGTTGCTTGCGGCAGTTCTTCAACCGCATCCGACCCGACCGCATCAACGGATCCAACATCCACGCCCATAGGGCCGGGCACAACGCAGCTCAATGTCGTTACAACTATCTATCCGGTCACATACTTCGCCGAGCGGGTCGGAGGCGACCGTGTGCAGGTCACGTCACTCGTCCGGCCCGGCGTTGAGGCCCACGACTTCGAGCCCACTCCGGGCGACATTCTGACCATTGCTGATGCCGATGTCCTGGTCTACACGCATCCTGCGTTCGAAGGCTGGATCGACGGTGCAATCGATGCGGCCGCAAACTCGTCCCTGATCTCGATCAAGACGGCGGATCTGCCGGACGATGCTGAGATCTCCCACGATCACGGCGATGGCGACGACCACGGCCACGAAGACGATGACGACCATGGTCACGAGGGTGGGGATGACCACGGCCACAAGGATGACGACGACCACGATGACCATGGTCACGAAGACGAGCATGGCCACGACGAAGAGAAAGAACTTCTCGAAGGCGTAGGCCACATCATCGAAGAGGTGGAAGACGGCGATATCACTGCTGACGCCGGCATCGAGGAAATCGAAGAGCTGCTCGGCGGGCACGGCCACGAGGGCGAAGACGAGCATGGCGACGAGGACCATGGGGATGAGGAACACGCCGACGAAGAGCACCTCGAAGAGTTGAAGAAAGAGATCCTGGCAGTTGTCGAGCAGGCTGAGAGCGGCCAGGTGACCGCTGAGGACGGCATCGAGCAGATCGAGACCATCATCGGCGCACACGGTTACGACGGTCATGACGACCACGGCCACAAGGATGACGACGACCACGACGATCATGGTCACGAAGATGACGATGAGCACGGCCACGAAGACGGCGACGGGCATGACCACGGCGGAGTAGACCCGCACGTATGGCTGAACCCGATCGAGGCCACCGAGCAGGTCCGTGCGATCCAGGCGGCTCTGACCCAGGCCGACGCAGCGGGCGCAGCCACTTACCAGAGCAACGCAGATGCACTCGTTGCCGAACTCCTGGAACTCGACGGTGAAATCGGAGACGCCCTGGCTTCATGCACTCTTGACCACATGGTTGTGTCGCACGAGGCTTACGGCCACCTGGCCGAACGCTACGGGCTCGAGCAGATCGGTCTCGCAGACCTGTCAGCCGAGTTCGAGTCGACGCCTCGCCGCATCGCAGAGATCATCGAAGAGATGCGTGAACTCGGCGTGAGCCACATCCTGCAGGAGCCGATTCTTTCGGACGACCTTGCGCAGACTGTGGCCGCGGAGACCGACGCAGAAGTTCTCCCGCTGCACCCGATGGAGTCGCTGACGCAGGCCGAACTGGATGCCGGCAGCAACTACTTCACTGTGATGCGCAGCAACATGGAGTCGCTTAAGACCGCTCTCGGCTGCTCTTAGGCTTAACTCTCGATAATCGGCAAGCTGATGCTCGACGGTCGATCCGCGTCCACGAAGACCGAGTTGCGGGCTTTCTGCGTGTGCGTGTGACGTCCGATCGGCTCACCGGTATTCGGGTTCACATCCAGCCGCGGGTAGTTCGATGAAGACACATCGAGCCTGAGCCTGTGGCCGGCTTTGAACACATTCGAAATCGGCCACAGTTTGATGGTGATCGGATACACCTCGCCCGGCGTCATCAGCTTCTCTTCGCTCCACGACTCCCGGTAGCGCATACGCAGCATGGTGTCGACGAGGTTCAGGTCGAAACCGTCCGGCCACTCGCCCGACGGCGGATACTCGTCGATGATCTTCACCGTGAAGTCGGTGTCGGGAGCATCCGAGCTGACCCACAGCGAAACCTCGATCTCGCCCGTCACCTCAGTGTCTGAGGCAAGCGGCTCCGTCCTGAACGTCAGCACATCATCCCGGTCGCAGAGTCGCTGATACGGCGGCTTTGCGCCCGCCCACTGCGGTCCTTCCTCCTGGTGCCAGCCACCCGCAGCCACCGCCTCGGCAAGGTTCGCCCGCGCCAGCGCCCACTGGTCGAGATGGTCCGGAACGAAGTCCTCCGGCGGGCCGCCTTCCTCTGGCTTCAACACCCTGAATGCGCCAACCAGCGTCCCACCGACGGTTGGAACCGGGTTATCAGGATCAAACACATACTCCAGCGGCGGAGTGCCCTTCGACGGTGTTGTCTCGACAAGCGAACCGTCCCGCTGCAGGTACAGCGTCTGCTGACTGGTCCTCGCAAGCGGCCACTCGTTCTCGTCACGCCAGTAACCGCCGTGGTCCAGGTGTCCGCGCTTCGTCTTCCCGCCTCCGCCAGTTCCCATGACGAACAGGCGCACGGGCGGGTCGTGCTCGACCGGGACCGGCTCGTCCCTCAGGAAACGGTCAAACCAACGCAGACGCTCGGGGTTGTACACGCTGTTTGTCCAGACCGAGTCCTCGCCGACATCCATCTGGCCGTGCCAGCTCGCCTCAGCCCGCATTGCGCCGTGACACCACGGCCCAAGGATCAGCCTCGCCGGCGATTCATTCCGGCGGTTCATCTCCACGAAGTAGTTGCAGGATGCGCCGACGAACGCGTCGTACCAGCCGCCCGCCACTACTATCGGCACATCGGCATGGCGGTCGAAATACGGCTCCTGGTTGCAGCACTCCTGGTTCCACCACTCGTCGTAAGCGCCGCGGTGGTAGTAGTCGAACACCGTCTTCTCAAGGTCAGGCGTCACTCGCAGCGCCGTCTCGCCCGGCTTCCACGGCACCTTGCCGAACTCCTCAGTCATGTTCCGCATGGCATCGAGGATCACCTTTGCGCCGTCCGGATTGCCGCGCAGCTCGTGGCTGTCGAGAGCGTGCAGGTGGAGCGCCGCGAACATCTGCGGCGACATCGCTCCACCCTCGCGGGCTTCATGCGCGTAGATGTTTGTCGGCCCAGCCTCGACCCACATCGCGGCGAGGTGCGGCGGACGCTCCAGAGCAAGCTGTGTCTGCACGATGGCCCGATGCGAAGAGCCGAGCGTGCCGATCTTCCCGTTTGACCATTCTTGCGCCGCCAGCCACTCGACGGTGTCGTAGCCGTCAACGCCCTCCCACGGGTTGCAGGTGTGGTAGTAGTGACCGTCGCCCTCCGACCGAAAACGACTGCGCAAATCCTGGATGGCGAAGGCGTAGCCGTGGCGGGCATAGTAGGGCCAGACGTCGTCCCATTCAGGCGCCGACTTGTCATACGACGTTCGCACCAGCAGCACCGGCACTGGGAACGAGACTGGCCTCCCGTCGCCGTGCGCGGGCCGGTAGATGTCGGTCGCCAGCCGCACACCGTCCCGCATAGGGACCATGACGTCTTTGTCGATCGAGTAGCCGTAGATAGGTTGAGTTGTCATTAACGAGATTTCCGATCTTCAGTTTGAGGGGGGAGGCAGTCTGTCATTCTGAACTTGATTCAGAATCTCTCAGTTGACCAGGGAGCCACGGTCAGATCCCTCCACGTTGGTCGGGATGACACTACGCCCACTTAGATAAACAGCTCCACATCCAGTTCCTGCGCCCTTGCCCGCATCTCGTCGTACTGGCTCTCATGCATTGGGATGCCCTTCTCCGATCGCTCCGCCTCAGCCTCCCATTCAGGATCGCCGGCAACCAGCACCCTGTCCTCGCCCGGTTCGGCAGGTGTCGAATGAAGCGACTGGATCATCTCGTCCATCATCGCCTTGAAGTCGTCCAATGGCCGGAACTTCGAGATATCGACTGCCATAGTCCATGTCATGTTCTCGCCGCCCTTCAGCTGCGCACCGAAACCGCCACCTGACAGCACACCGGCGAGAATGTCGACCATGACAGCAAGTCCGTAGCCTTTGTGGGCGCCCTGCTCGCGGGTGTTGCCGAGGGGATTTTGGGACCAGTGATCTCCCCGGCTCTCAGGCGGCTGAGTCAGCGGCTGGCCCTCCGCGGTTACGGCCCAGCCCTCCGGAATCGGCACACCTAGCCTGCGCGCCAGTCCCAGCTTGCCGCTCGCAACCGTCGTAGTCGCGGCGTCGAAAAGAAACGGCTTCTCCTTGCCTGCGGGCGCACCAAACGCAATCGGGTTCGTGCCGAGCCTCGCCTGAGCTCCGAGCGCCGGTCTCATCGCGGGAGAAGCGCTGGTGATCGCCATGCCGATCATGCCATCTTCGACCGCCATCAGCGGGTAGTAGCCAACCATGCCGATGTGATGCCCGTCCCGCACCGATGCCATGCCGACGCCATGCTTCTTCGCCTTGGTGATTGACATCTCCATCGCTTGGTGCGCCGCCACGAACCCGAGCCCGTCGCCGCAGCTCAGTAGCGTAGTCGTGTCCGACTCAGACAGCACATCGACGGTCTGTGGCACCGTGTACTCGCCGGTTTCGATGCTCTTCGAATACCTGACCGCGTTGCCTACGCCGTGGCTGTCGACTGCCATCAGCGAAGCCTTAGTCATGATCTTCGCCGTCACCTCGGCGTGCTCCTCAGGAGTGCCGACGCCCTGCAGGATTGCCGAGCTCTGCTTGTGCAGGTCCGGCGCAGGAACGCGTACCGAGTTTTCGTCTGTGAACTTCAGGAAGTCGAGGGCCAAATCATTCACTCCATTGGTATGCGTACAAGCCGAATTGAGTTCTAAACGTCCCGGCGGCCCGAGTTTATCTTCGTCGATAGCACGTAGGCATGGACGGCGGACAGGATTAAGGAAATAGCGATCGGAGTCAGTATCGCTATCGACATCTCGACCGTGATGTCGCACTCATCTGCGTCGCCGCACTTGATGAACGGAATCCAGAGCGATGCCGGGAACGCGAAGAGCCAGGCCGCCAGCACTGTAACGAATCGAATGATGATCGACCAGCCCGCGGCTTGGAACCTGCGTAGGTAGAGGTATCCGATGCCCAATGGCAGCGGCAATAGGTTCAACGTCGGAGCGAGCCACGGAATGACCGTACGCTTACCTCCCTCCGATCCTGCCGATCGCATCGTTAGCGTGCCTGCCTCTCTCTGCCCGCGGAATGGCCATAGCAATCGGGATTGTGCGCCGCTCCCGTCGGTTGTACAGTGCGCCCCGCAATCCTGGCTGCTCTGCCGCAGATAGACTTGTGGTTTAGATGAGCAACCACGAAACAGAACAGTACCTGACTCGAGCACTTGACCTCGCCGCCGAAGCAGCGGGCGGAGTCTCGCCGCGGCCTCCGGTCGGCGCAGTGATCGTCAAAGACGGTCAGGTGGTCGGTGAAGGCAAAACGGAGCCGCGTCCGGGCGTCCATGCGGAAGTCGCAGCCATCCGTGGAGCAGGCGAGCATGCCAGCGGTGCGACGATGTACTGCACGTTGGAACCGCACGCTCACCAGGGAGTGGCGGCGCCTTGCACCGAGGAGATCATCGCCGCCGGAATCTCAACTCTCGTCTGCCCTATCGAAGACCCAAATCCGAAGGTCAATGGCAACGGCTTTCGCAGGCTTCGATCGGCGGGCGTCGATGTCATCACCGATGTGCCCGAGCGCCTGCGCCAGCAGGCCGAAGAAATGGTCTCAGGCTTCAAGATGCTCACGCTCCAGGGCCGACCGCAGTTCACACTTAAATACGCCATGAGCATAGACGGTCGCATCGCCACATCAACAGGCGAGTCGCAGTGGATCACCGGCGAAGAGGCCCGCGCTGAGGCTCACCGTCTGAGGCACATTTCGGACGCCGTCTTGACCGGCAGCGGCACGGTGCTCGCCGACAATCCCAGGATGACTGCGCGCAACGCCAACGGGTCGCCCACGGGCCGCCCGCGCCTGCGAGTCGTGCTCGATTCCCACACCCGCATGTCGTCCGATGCTGCGCTGCTAGACGAGCCGGGTGACGTGCTCTGGGTTGTGGCGCAGGAGCCTGCGACGATGCACGACAACGCCGAGACGTTGGTGCTGCCGAACGGTGACGGTCGAGTAGATATTCCAGCGCTGGCGAAGCTGCTAGGCGACCGAGGCTGCTGTGATGCACTGGTAGAAGCTGGCGGCAAGCTGGCCGGGGCGTTCGTTGCAGCCGGGCTTGTCGACCGAGTGGCAGCGTTCGTTGGCCCTGTGCTGATCGGCGGAGATGGCGCGCCAGGTCCAGTCGGCGACCCAGGCTTCGAGCAGTTAATAGACGCGCTGAGACTTGACGATCTGTGGAGCAAACCGGTGGGCGACAGCGTCCTGATCACAGGGCGAGTAAGCCGGGACTAACGGCGAGCTGTCACTAGTCCGTTTCCGCAGCGCCGGTCTTTTGCCTGTCATTCTGAACTTGATTCAGAATCTCCCGGTGACCGTCTATCAACTGTCAGATACCTCCGCGACCTCCCCCTCTCCCATTTGCGGGAGAGGGCTGGGGTGAGGGTGAAGTCGGCCAGAGGCCGACCGCTCGCCGGCTTCAACAACTTGAGGATGTCAGGTCATTTCTCCCTCCCTCACAGGGAGGGAGTCAGAGGGTGGGTTGTTGGCTACCTCACCGGCTGCCTCACCGGCTGCCAGTCAGCGGGATGACCCTCACCCGAACCCTCTCCCAGCGCTGGGAGAGGGGATTGCTGTCATTCTGAACTTGATTCAGAATCTCCCGGTGACCGTCCATCAACGGTCAGATCCCTCCGCGTTGGTCGGGATGACAGCCAGCCACCAACACCCCTAAACCGGATGCGGGCCTCGGTGCCTGTCCGAAAGAATCTCCACTGCATGCTCAAGCGCAGGCAGCACCACCGCCAGGTTGTCCTTCACACCGCCCGGGCTGCCCGGCAAGTTGATTATCAGCGTCGCAGCACGCACACCGGCCATCGCCCGTGACGTCATGGCCATCGGCGTCACCTTCAGCGACTCCGCACGCATCGCTTCTCCCATCCCCGGCACCTCGTACTCAATCACCTCACTCGTCGCCTCCGGCGTCACATCACGAGGCCCGAGTCCGGTGCCACCGGTCGTCAGGACAACATCCACATCGCCGGAGAAACACCAGCGCTTAAGGGTCTCGACAATGCGCGGTTTTTCATCCGGCGTTATCACGCGCTCAACCAGCTTGTGACCCGCCTCGGTCATCAGCTCAACCGCTATATCCCCGCTTGTGTCCTCCCGTTTCCCCGCCGCGCCCATGTCGCTCGACGTGAGTACTGCGAATCGGACCATTCCGTTCTCCCGGTCGTTTAGTCCAGCCTGAAGCCGGACTCTGGTTTCGCGTTTTGTTCAGCCTGGCGAAGCGCTCTGCTGCCAATGCAGATGTTGCTCAATCGCCCATCGCAGCGCGTATCCATCCCAATCCGTCCCTGCGCTCGCCAGCCCGACTTCATATTCGTTCTCACGCGCACTTCAAAGCCCATCGTGGAGCCTGTGCTCCGCATCCGCGAAACGCACACGAATGCGTGTTTAACCCCCTTGCTCCCTGAAGTGCGTATCTGGCATGATTTGGCATGAAATGGGATGAAATGGCAGCGCATCCATCTTTTGCCCGTTTCCTGATCAGCGTTTTCGGGCTTAACCAACCCCTGTTTCGGCCGCACGGACGGCTCCTCAAGGCGCCGTACTTCCCGCCGAAAAGAGCGACCGCTTGATATTTGCCGGTGAATTTGAGCATCGAATCGACCCACAGGGCAGGATCTCAATCCCTGCTCGCTTCCGGTCGGCATTCGAGGACGGCATCGTGCTAGGCAAAGCATACGACCATTGCGTGCTCATATACACGCCAGAAGAGTGGCAGAACGCGGCAGACTCGCTAGCCAGCCAGCCTGCCAGCATTGGCGCTGCCCGACGCCTGAACAGGCTCCACTTCTCGGGAGCCTACCCATCACAGCTGGACCGCAGCGGCAGAGTGCTGATCCCGCCGCAGCTTCGAGAGTACGCCGGGCTTGGCGAAAACATCGTTCTTGTCGGCACCGGCCGGTTCTTCGAAATCTGGGACCGTTCGGCATGGGAGCAGGAACGGGAGTTGCTGGATGCGCAGGCGTCGGAGATCGCCGAAGCAGCGCCTTCATCGACCGCACCGGCCAGGAGCGCTGGCACAATTGACGGGGATGACGATTGATGACACTTATGGGCCTTGAAACACGCCACATCCCGGTGATGGTCCCCGAGTGCCTCGAGGCTCTCAATGTCCAGCCGGGCGGTCGCTACATAGACGCCACTGCCGGCGAGGGCGGCCACTCCCAGGCGATTCTGCAGGCCTCCGAACCGGGCGGCCAGGTCCTCGCGTTCGACGCAGATCCCGAAGCCGTCGGCGTCGCTTCAGAGCGACTCTCCGGCTTCGGCGATTCCTTCCTGGCAGTCAACGCCAACTTCCGAGAGCTTCGTATTACGGCGCTCAGGCACGACTTCGTTCCAGTGCATGGTGTGCTGTTCGACCTCGGTGTCTCATCGCTGCAGTTGGACCGTGAAGCCCGCGGTTTCAGCTTCCGCCGAGCAGACCCGCTCGACATGCGCTTCAGCATCGACCAGCGCGTCACTGCCTCCGACGTCGTCAACAGCTACACGCAGGACGAGCTCGCGGACCTGATATTCCATCTTGGCGAAGACCGCAGGGCACGCCGAATCGCGAGGGCGATCGTCAACAGCCGGCCCATCGCAACCTCGTTGGAACTTGCAGAAGTGATCGAAAAGGCGATTCCTCGACGCGGCTCCAAGATTCATCCTGCGACTCGCACGTTCCAGGCCGTACGCATCGCCGTCAACGATGAGCTATCGGCACTCGAAACTGCGCTCCAGCAGGCGGCTTCGCTCATCGGCCAAGGCGGTCGCATGGTCGTTATCTCATACCACTCGCTCGAAGACCGGATCGTGAAGCGCTTCTTCCAGAAGGAGTCGAGCGATTGCGTCTGCGCTCCGGGAGCGCCGATTTGTACGTGCGAGCACACCGCCACGCTGAAGATGCTCACCCGGAAGCCGGTGACGCCAAGCGAAGCGGAGATCGAATCGAACCCGCGCTCACGCAGCGCCAAGCTAAGGAGCGCTGAGAGGATCTGACCTCAACGCGGGGAGAACCCAGTTTGAAGATATGAATGACCGGATTCTGACGATCGAAGCACCAAGGGGCGATGGCAAACGCCAGGCCATAAGAACAGTAAGGGGAGCGGCATGATCCAGGACGACTACCGGGCCGCAATTGATGTAGGCACAACCAAGGTGTGCGCAATCCTGTCCCGCAAACGCGTGGACCGGCGTGTCGAGTTGCTCGGCATCGGCGTGGCCCCAAACAAGGGGATGTTGCGCGGAGCCGTCAACGACGTAGACGCCGTCGCCCAGGCTGTTCAGGAAGCCGTCACACGAGCGTCGGCGGACTCGGGTGTCGCAATTTCCCGGGCGTATGTCGGTCTGACCGGCACGCACCTCGAATCGAACCACCGCTGGAACAACGTCCCACGGGACACGGGCGTACGCGCCGTGACTGAGACCGACATCTCGGCTGCGCTACGCACCGCATCAAGGCTGGAGCTGAACGCCGACCGCAGGCTGCTGCATGTAATCCCTCGCAGCTACTCGCTCGACGGCCTTCATGGAGTTCGTAATCCCCTTGGCATGCACTCCTCGGAGCTCCACATCGAGAGCATGGTCATCACCGGGTCGAACGACCACATCTTCGCCATCCAGGATGCAGTCCGGAAGGCCGGCGTCGAGCCCATGAACATGGTTGTTGAGCCGTTGTCGACGGCTGAGTCAGTCCTAACCTCGGATGAGAAAGAGGACGGCGTCATCCTCATCGATGTCGGCGGTGGCGCAACCGACATCTCGGTCTTCCACGAAGGCACCATCATCCACACCGCAGCCGTCCCTGTCGGCGGTCACCACTTCACGAACGACCTCAGCATCGCCTTCTCGATTGAGTTCGAGGATGCGGAGCGGCTGAAGCTGGACAAGGGCACATGCGCCCCGGACGCCTCCTCTATGAAGGAGCACGTGACCATCAAGCCGGTCAACCTGCCGGACCCGTTGACGGTGACCAAGCGAGAGGTCGGACAGGTGCTGAGGGACAGGGCGCAGGAACTGTTCCGCATGGTGCTGCTGAAGCTCGACTCTGAGCACCTGCAGGAGCTGCCGCTGGAGCGAATCGTCTTCACCGGCGGAGGTTCGAAGCTGCAGGGCTTTGAGCCGCTGGCCCGCTACATGCTGCAGCGCAAGATCAGGCAGGGCGTGCCACGCGGACTGGACGGTCTGCCAGAGGTTAACCGTGACCCGGCGTACGCCGCAGCGGCCGGCATAACCCTCTGGGGATACCGCAACCTGCCGCACGAAAGCCACGTCACCGGTTCACGCAAGGCCTCGAAGCAGCAGGTCTACACCGGCGTCGAAGAGAGAAGCGGGAAAAAGTCGGCGCTGACCGGCTGGATACCCGGACGAAAGTAGATCAAACGGCCTAGCAGGCCTCGAAACGGACGAGAAAGAAATCTAAACAGCCCCGTCTGAACGGGCGGGTGGGCACAGGAACAGAGCATGGTTGACCAGACATTTCGTCCGGGCGAGGGGCTGATCGGAACAGCCAACATCAAGGTGATCGGCTGTGGCGGAGGCGGCTCTAACGCAGTCTCTCGCATGTACCGCGACCGCATCCCCGAGGTCGAGTACATCACCGTCAACACTGACTCCCAGGCGCTGTCACGATCAGATGTGCCTATACGTCTCCGAGTTGGTGACAGCACGGCCCGAGGTCTCGGCGTCGGTGGCGACCCTGAGAAGGGCCGCGCATGTCACGAAGAGGACCGTGACGAGATCAAAGAGGTGCTCAAAGGCGCCGACCTCGTCTTCATCGCAGCCGGCATGGGCGGTGGCTCCGGAACAGGCGGGGCGCCCGTCATCGCCGAAGTAGCTAAGGAGCTTGGAGCTCTGACCATCGGCGTCGTGACCAAGCCCTTCGGCTTCGAAGGCTCTCGCAGGCGCAGGCAGGCTGAGAACGGCATCAAGAAGATGACCGCGGTGGTCGACACACTGATCGTCATCCCGAACGACCGCCTGCTCGCAATGTCAGACGAGAAGCTCTCTATGGAAATGGCCTTCCGCCTCGCAGACGACGTACTGCGGCAGGGCGTGCAGTCCATCGCCGAGCTGATCCTTGTGCCAGGTGAGATCAACCTGGACTTCGCAGACGTGAAGGCAGTCATGACCAACGCTGGACACGCCTGGATGGCCATCGGCCACGGCACCGGCCCCGACCGCGCCATCGTCGCAGCGGAAGCGGCGATCGACTCGCCCCTACTGGAGGTCTCGATCGAAGGCGCCAAGGGTGTGATCTTCAACGTCACCGGCGGCACGGACCTGACCCTGAACGAGGTCCACACAGCCTCGGAAGTGGTCTCCCGCATGGTCGACCCGGACGCCAACATCATCTTCGGAACGGTCACCGACCCGAAGATGGAGAACGAGGTCAAGATGACCATCATCGCAACGGGCTTCCCCGGCGCTGACGGTTCAGAAGACCAGCAGGCTGCACTGGCCGAGCAGCTGAAGGACGTCATTGGCGACGAAGAGGCGCTAGACCTACCACCATTCCTCAGAAATCGTCGTTCCGCCTACGCGCGGAATCGAAGCGGAGCAGGCACAACGCGATAACACGCTCTCCCACATACCTGCCCGTACCAACTCGCCGGGGCTCTGACCCACCCGCTTCACCCACTCCCAGAGCACCAGCCGCATGATCTTGCGGAAGGCGAGTCAAACTAAGGCCCCGACGATACCCGGTCATCGTCGGGGCCTATTGACAGGCTCAGCCTGTTTTTCGGATGGGAGATGGGTGTTGGCGGTAGCAGAAGACCGCCGAGCGATACTCTCAGGTGATACTCGTCGTGTAACGTGACAACGGACTACTGAATATCCAGTTAGTGAGATTCAACAGGAGAGGCGTCCGATCACGGACGGCATCTCAATGATCAAATCAAGAGTCACTCTTTTCGTCATCGTCATCGCGACCGCGGTGTTCACGCTGGCGGCGTGCAGTTCGTCAGAAGACGAACTCGAGATAGGCGAATCTGCTTTTCTGGCGGCCCATCAGGCGAGCGATGGACTCGAGTCATACTCTGCCCAGTTCTCTACAGGCTTCGGTCCGGACACTCAGTTCACCGCAAGTGAGCGCATGGAGTACTTCGCCGCAGGCCCAGTCGTGAGCCGCCTCGATGACGGCTCGATCAACGTCGTTGTCGCGGACAACATCGTCTACAGGCCTCTGGGCGGAGGCAGATGGTGCAGACGCCCAGAAATCCCTCCCCTTCCCGCCGACCCTTTGTCGATGATCCCTGAATCCCTCGAGCGCGTCATAGCAGTCGAGCAGATGGCCGATGGTCTCATCGCCGTTGAAGGGCTTTCTCTGGATGACGCGATACCTGCGAACGCAGGTCGTCCGGTGGTCATGACTCACAGGTTCGTCATCGACACCATCGACGACAGATTCATCACGTGGACCCAGTGGCCCGGTCTCGACGCTGATCCAGAGTATCCAGCGACGGCTTCGCTCGACGAACTACTCGAGGATCTCGAAATGACCAAGACCGGCCCCTGGAACAGGCTCGACTTCAGCGGCTTCGGCAAACTCGAACCGGTGGAGATCCCGGACGACGTGACAGTCGAATGCGCTGATCCGCGCTAGTTCGGGCTTCCCGCGCACCTCTACCTGAACAGCCGGTTCACGTTCTCCCAGATGCAGCCGGTCTGCTCAAGCCTCGCCTTCTCGGCCGTTAGCAGCAGCCACGGCGAGTGCGGCCCTTCGAAAGCCGACAATCGGGCCAACCCCTCGGTAATCAGCAGTTCATCGATCGAGTCGCCGTTCTCGGTGAAAACATAGCGAATTGGCAGGCCGGCAGAGGTCGTGGCCCGCGGTCCCGCCTCCAACCGCACCGTGCTGCCCGCAAGCTCCACCAGCCGCTCCATCGCCGCGTGCACGCAGTTCTCCTCTTCGGGTGCCACAAACGCCCCGTACAGCACGAACGTACCGGCACTTGTCACGAGCGTGTCCGGCCCCGTCACCTCGATCACATCCGCAACAGTGCATTCCTCACATCGAAGCGACGTCTGGCCTGCGGCCGGCTCTGTATCCACATAAGACAGCCTCGCTGGAGCTGCGGTCGCTGTCGGTTCAGCCGGGGTCGCGGTCTCCAACGCCGAGTCGGAGCTGCAACCAGCGACAACGCCGAGCATCAGCAGCACAAGCCACCCAACGAGCTGTTTTCGAATGTCGATCAGATACTCCGCTCAATTCCGCCGATGCTGCCGCCTATTCTCCGCCCACAGATCATCGCTCGGCGCGAATCACGCGCTAAGATACCGGCACTGGAATCACATACAAAACGGAACTGTGAATTGAAGATCCTAATCCGCGACGGCGACTGGTGGCTCGGCGAGCAGCTCGCAGCCTCACTCGGCGATGACGGCCACGTTACGACGATGGTGCCCTACTCCGCAGAACTCGGGCACTACGAGGCGACCGACGAACTCGTGGCGGGACATGATGCGGTCGTCATCCTCGGCTACAACAACGGGCCGAGCGACGAGTCCGATCCGAGCAAGATCATCGATCGCTCGACACGCCAACACTACAACCTGCTGCATGCGGCGTCTGAGGCAGGAGTGCAGCGCTGCGTCTACGTCAGCAGCCTGCAGCTATTCGACGACTACGAAGAAAACCTGACCGTGACTGAGAAGTGGCGCAGCCTGCCTCCTACCGACGATGTGCCGCTGCTCGCGTGCCACCTCGGCGAGATCGTTGCCAAGGAGTTCGCGAGAGACCGCCTCATCCAGGTCGCGACGGTCCGGCTCGGCTTCCCGATCATCCAGGGTGACCGCGCCGCGGCTGAGGCCAGCAGCGAGACAGCCGCAGTTTCGGCCGATGACGCAATAGCGGCCATCAAAGAGGCGCTAACCTCCGACTCACTGGCCCAGTGGCAGGACATCCATATCCAGTCACGGGTAGCAAACCAGCGCTACCTGATGCACGCAGCACAAGACCTGTTGGGGATAGAGGGGTGAGTTTTCTTCCCTCTCCCCCGATGGGAGAGGGATTGAGGGAGAGGGCGATGTCGGCCAGCAGCCGACCACCGCTGCAATAATCAGACAGTCCGACCGGAGACAGCAATGAAAGTCCTCATACTCGGTGGTAACGGCATGCTCGGCCCGTGGGTCATCAAGGCCATGGGCGAGCGGCATGACCTGCTCGTCACCGACATCAATGAAAAGCCAGAAGGCCTCGCGCACGACTACCTGCAGCTATCGGTGGACGACCTCGACGGCGTCGTGCGCGCTGCTGAAGGCGTCGACTGCATAGTCAACCTGTCCGTGCTGCGGCCTCACCGCCAGATCGCCTTCGACGTCAACACACGTGGCAACTACAACATGATGGTCGCTGCACGCACGCATAACGTTCCACGGGTCATAAACACCGGGCCGCACTACCAACTCGCCGGTCCGCAGTACGAAGAGTGGGACCACGATCTGAACCCTGACATGCCGCCTGCTCCCGGCACGCGGCTCTATGCGCACACCAAGGCTCTTGGACAGGAGATCGTGCGAGTGTTCGCCGAACGCCACGGCATCACCGCGCTGACGCTGCTCTACTACAACATGAAGCACACGTGGAACCTCGGCGGCCCTGAGCAGGAGCCCGATTACCACGACGATATGACGCCCTACTCAACAGCTTGGCCCGACTGCGGGACGGCTATCCAGTGCGCAGTGGAAGTGCCGGAGGAGCGCCTGCCGTCGAAGATCGAGACCTTCTTCGTCTTCCCGGACATCCCGCACCGCAAGTTCAACAACGACAAGATCATGCGGATCCTCGGCTGGCGGCCGCGCTACCACGTCGAGGCGCTCTGGAACAAAGCGATGCGCACGCCTCCGTCGGGTCGCCACGGAGCGTTCTGAGGAGTTCCTCGCCCTGTCACTCTGAACTTGGTTCAGAACCTCTCTTCATCGTTCCTCCTCAGCCTCCACCAGGTGGCTCAGCAGTTCTGTCCGCCACAGGTAGCGCTGCAGCACGACCCAGCCGGCAACTATTGCGGCGATCGCTGCGAAGTCGACGGCGTCCAACACCACCAGCTCGGCAAAGTCACGCAGCGCCGGAACGGCCAGCACCACCACGTATCCCAGCCCCATCACACCTGCCAGAATCGTGGGACGCCAGTCACCGCTCAGGACATCTCCGCCGACCCACCACTTCGTTGGCGGCTCCACGAACGGAATCAGAGCCAGACCACACAGGACAGCCGTGGTCGTCAGGGCAGTTCGGGCAATCTCCACATCGTCCGTCGTCTCCAGGTAGAAGAAATAGACGCCTAACACCAACAGCGAGATCGTCACGGCCGGTGCGTATACGAACCTGAGCGAAGCCCGCACCAGCGTCCCCGCAGGCGGTCCTGGCCTGGCCCACGCGGCTATAGCCACAATCGGAATTCCTACGGTGAGCAGCGCGATGACCGCGTTGTGTTTCGGCGTGACAGGGAACTCGAGTCCGATCATCTGCGTGAAGACGATCGCCAGCACGAAGTAGAACGACCTGACGAGCAGAAGCCGCACGACATCTTCCATGCCCTTGATGATCCGCTGCCCTTCCCTGAATGCAGCAGGAAGTGCCGAGTACGAATCTCCTAGCAGCACGATGTCCGCAACGGCCCGCGTCGCCTGGCTGCCGCTCTGCATCGCCACGCCGATGTCCGCCTGCTTCAGCGCCAGGACATCGTTCACGCCATCACCGATCATCGCCACGTATCCGCCGCCATGCTGAATCGCCTCGACCAGCTTCTCCTTCTGCCGGGGTGTGATCCGGCCAAACACGGTTACGTTCTCCGCCGCATCGGCCATTGCCGCCTCGTCATCAATGTCCAGGTCGAGTCCGGACATCAGGCGCATATCGCCATCGAGTCCGACCTGTCGGCATAGCGCCGCCACCGTCTCCGGGTGATCGCCTGAGATGATCTTGAGCCGGATCCCGAGCGCGCTGAAGTGGTCGATGAACTCTCGAGCGTCATCCCTCAACTGCTCTGACAGCGTCAGAACAGCGAGCGGTTCCAGGTCCGGCGGAAGCTGCGGTTCATTCGAATCTCCATGCGCCGGCAGCACAGTCTCAGACCGTCCGAGCAGCATCACTCGAGATCCTTGCTCCACCAGGCTCTCCACCTGCGACATAAGCACGCCGGGCACTCCTCCGGGCACGGTGACCGCCGGCATCAGCATCTCGGGCGCGCCGAGCACGTAGGTCTTTCCGCCCCAACTGAGCGCGCTCCACTTGCGCTCGGAGCTAAACGGCACATCGACCTCAACCCGTTGGCTTTCACCGGGACACGCTTCGGCAATCGCCTCCAGAGTTTTGTTCTGGTCAGGACTGCTCGCTACATAGTCGCCAAGCGCCTTTCGAGCGGCGGCCTCGTCGAAGCTGCCTGTCGCACCCTCAGGTTGCAACACGCTGTCCAACTGGATGCGGTTAGTCGTCAGTGTGCCGGTCTTGTCCATGCACAGCACATTCACATGGCTGATCGACTCGATCGCATTTATCTGCTGTATGAGCGCGTTCTTGCCGGACACTCGCACGACTCCCATGCCGTACGAAACGGTTGTCATGAAGAACAGTCCCTGCGGCAGCAGAGCGACTACTACAGCGGCAATTCGCACGCCCTCGACCAACGGTGTGTCGTGGGCAATCAGCGAAAGCGAGATCATCAGGCCGAGCGGCACCACAACGACCAGCATCAGGCGTATGAGGTAATCCACCTCTCGCTGCATCGGTGTCCTCGTCACCGAGTCACGCTTCGCCTCGACCGTGAGTGAGTTGACGAAGCTGCTGGCGCCGACCCGCTTCGCCTCATACACCAGTGTGCCCTTCATGCAGAGACTGCCAGACAGCACCTCATCACCAACCGCCTTTATGACCGGCTCGGACTCGCCTGTCAGCAGCGACTCGTCTAGCTCGACCAAATCACTAACGAGCATCTCGCCATCAACAACGACCTGATCGCCGACCCGAGCGATCAACACGTCGCCCTGCACGATCTCGGCAGGGTCTATCACTCGTTCAACGCCGTCACGCACTACGTTCGCCGTTGGCCTGACGAGCAGCGCGATGCTCGACAGCTTCCGCTTTGCCCGAATCTCCTGGAACAGCCCGACGATGATGTTGAGCACCACGAGGCTCGCTGTGGCCAACGCGTCGTCGAGCCTGTCCATTGCCGCGAGCGCTATGACGATCCCGAAGAGGACGGTGTTGATGAAGGTGAAGACGTGGTGGTGCAGGATCTGCACATATGAGCGGCCGGCGTGCACACTGACCGCGTTGCCCAGGCCGTCTCGCTTGCGCCTGAGGGCCTCTGCGTCCGAGAGACCATTGAGATCTGTCATCGCAGCGAGTTGTTGCATGAGTTCAGAGTCAGCCTGTAGTCAAGGACAGTTCAGTCACGAAAAATGGGGCTGGTTGCAGAGTTCGATGACTCGGCACTACTGGAAATTCTGACGAAACTCTATCTGCACAGGGTTTGGCCAGTTCACGCAGATCAGTCCCGGCATCTCAAGGCTTTGCCAGAGCTCAACCGGGTCGACGCCCAGGCGTGCGGCAACGTAGCCGGATATCACTGTGCCGTGCGAGACCACGACCATGTCGCCAGGTTGAGAATACTCCGCCGCCTCTTTGAGCGCCGTGTCAAACCGTTCAACCGCAGCCGAAATCGTCTCTGCGCCATAGACAAGCTCGTCTGGCTGCCTCAACGCCTGGGAAACGTTGAGTTCAAACTCTTCCTGGGTCGTGAATTTTGTGCCCGTCCGGTCCTGCTCGTTGAAGCCAGGGTCCATGCTAAGCGTCAGGCCGGTGATGTCGGTTATGAACTCGGCCGTCTGCATCGCCTTCGCCTCGGCGCTGGAATGCACTGAAGCAGGCTTCGTGGCCGCCACAGCCACCGCCATCGTCGCAGCGCGACTTTCTCCCTCTGCGCTCAGCGACCAGCTCCGAGGAGGCTTGCCCTCAACTATCTGTGGCAGCGAGTGCCTGACCAGGATCAGACGGCTCATGCCGACATTCTAGAACAGGCGCCCAAGTGAGGGCGCCAGCCTCGAAGGAGCGAATCATCGACTACAGGTCGTCCAGGGGGTCGAGCAGACCACGAACCGCTGGAAACCTAGCCGCTCGCCCGCTCTTCCATCAACGCAAGGTGGTTGCCGTCGGGGTCCTGGAAGAACGCCAGCCAGAGTTGGTTCTTACCGTCGTCGTGGACCATGTGAGGTGTCTCTCGGAACTCAACACCTCTGCCCTGCAGCTCCGTATACGTGTCATCGATCGAGCCGACACGGTAGTAGTGGACCGACTTCGATCTGAACTCGGGACTTTCTGGAACTCCTATGTAGAGCCTAACCTCGCCGCACTGGAAAAAGGCCATTGGCTGGCCCGGAACCTGAAACAGAAAAGGGATTCCGAGCGTATCCCGATAGAAGCTGACGGCGCGGTCAATGTCGGTAACGCTGATGTGTATCTGGCCGATCGACCTGATCGGACCGTTCTCTGCCATAGCAACATCTCCTGAACCGGCAACCATTGCCACTTGCACAACGCCAGCCGTTTGCTTAACAGTGTTAATCGTGTTGGGACGAGCATTTACTTAACAGTGTTAACTTTCTTATGTCAACTCCTCCAGTGCCGAAAGGCATGCAAGACGACCTTCTGAACAGCGTCGCAAACCAGCTCCATTCGATAGCCATCCATGTCCTGCGCCGTGCTCGTGCAACGGATCGCGAGGCAGGACTCACGCCAGAACGGCTCTCACTACTCTCCATCCTTGCCTACTCAGGCCCGAAGTCGATCAGCGAGCTCGCAGCCATCGAGACCGTCTCGCTCCCGGCCATCACGCGTATCGTCAACTACCTTGAAGGGTTAGAACTCGTGGCTCGAGACCGCAAGTCAGACGACGGCCGAATCGTTCGGGTGACAGCGACGAAAAAGGGCCTGCAACTCATGGAGGAAGGTCGACGCCGCAGAGTGGAGCACGTGGCCAGCGAGCTATCTTCGCTCGGAAACCTCGAGCTGATGGTGGTGGCCGAAGCGACTCGACTTCTCGAACGAATGGACCAACGCTACGCCGAGCCGGAAGACCAGGCACAGGCGAACTAGCCTGCCTGCTCCAGTTGCGCAGTCAGCGCCTCAGGTTCCGTCACTGGCAGCTGGCATGTGTAGTTCTCGCAGACAAACGCGGTTGCCTTGCCGTCGATCTGCGGCCGGTCTTCGAGCAGCGGTGAGTCGATCGCTCGGCCGTCGTGGTCAGATGCCGCTATCACTCTGTTGGGGTTGAAGCCTGAACGTGCGATCTCGATCAGCTCTAGCGTTGCGCCATCACCGAGGTTGCCGACCACCACAATTTCTTGCGCAGTAGCGTTGTAGATGTCGACAGCGTTGATCCAGTGCGCTGTTCCCTGCGGCGCGCTCACCATCATGTCTCGCGCCGCTCGCAGCGACGCAGTTGCGGTCCGGTGGTACGCAGGCTCGCCGGTGAATATCGCCAGCCGCAGCAGTGCAACTGCCGCGGTCGAGCCTCCAGATGGGATTGCGTTATCGAAGATGTCTCTCGGCCGCACCAGCAGTTCTTCGTGGTCGTTTCCGGTGTCGTAGAACACCGCGTCGTCGTACGACCAGAACAGCTCAACCATCTCATCCGCTATCTGCTTTGCCGATTCGAACCAGCGCGGCTCGAACGTCGCCTGGTACAGCGCCAGTAGGCCGTCGACAAGCATCGAGTAATCTTCCAGGTAACCGTTCAGATGCGCCTTCGACTCTGCTTCGTCGCCGAGGTCTTTCCACGTCCTCAGCAGTCGATCGCCGGCATGCATCGTCTTCAACAGAAATTCAGCGTTCTTGCTCGCTGCGTCGATCCAGTCCTGCCGGCCGAACGCCGCGCCGCACTCCGCAAACGCCTTCATCATCAGCGCATTCCACGAAGTCAGCACCTTGTCGTCCAGCCCCGGCCAGACACGCTTCGACCGCGCCTCGTACAGCTTCGTCCGCGCATCCGCGATCTGCGACTCCAGCTCCTCCTCTGAGATGCCAAGCTCAACAGCAACCACGTCCGCATCTCTCGGCACATTCAGGATGTTCTTGCCCTCGAAATTGCCTTCACGAGTCGCCCCCCAGAAGGCGTTCGCGACCCGACCAAGCTCCGGCCCCAACACCTGCTCGATCTCCTGCGGCAGCCAAACGTAGAACTTCCCTTCCTCGCCCTCGGAATCAGCATCCTGCGCCGAGAAGAATCCGCCCAGCGGGTGAGTCATTTCGCGCAGCACATAAGTCAGAGTTTCGTCGACAACTCGCTCGAACAGCGGTTCGCCGGTCGCTTGCCATGCGTGCAGATACAGCGACACAAGCTGCGCGTTGTCATACAGCATCTTCTCGAAGTGCGGCACGAGCCAGAAGGTGTCGACCGAGTAGCGCGCGAAGCCACCTCCGACCTGGTCGTAGATGCCGCCGCGCGCCATCTTCGTCAGCGTGGTTGTGACTACGTTCAGCGACTGCTCATCGCCTGTCCGCTTCCAGTGCCTTAGCAGTAGCTCGTAGTCCATCGGCTGCGGAAACTTCGGCTGCATTCCCATTCCGCCGTTCTGCGGGTCGAACTCCCGCTGAAACGCCAGCGCAGCGTTGTCTACGAGGTCGTTAGTCAGCGGCTCTTGGCTCTGGCGGACGGCAGCGAGTGATTGAATGCGGGAGACCACGTTCGACGACGTGCTCAACAGCTGGTCTCTTCGCTCCGGATCGTGATACGCCTCGGAGACAGCCTGCAAAATGTTCGGGAACGATGGCAGCCCGCCGCGGTCCTCGTTCGGAAAATAGGTTCCGCCAAAGAACGGCCTGCCGTCGGGCGTCATGAACACCGTCATCGGCCAGCCGCCGTGGCCGGTCATCGCCTGGACCGCCGACATGTAGATCGAGTCGACGTCCGGACGCTCCTCACGGTCCACCTTGATGTTGACGAACAGACGGTTCATCAGCGCTGCGATCTCGTCGTTCTCGAACGACTCGCGCTCCATCACGTGGCACCAGTGACACGCCGAGTAGCCGACGCTCAGCATGACCGGCCGGTTGGTCTCCCGAGCGAGCGCAAACGCCTCGTCACCCCACGGAAACCAGTCCACGGGATTGTCCTTGTGCTGAAGCAGATAGGGACTGGTTTCAGATGCGAGACGGTTGGGAGCCATATGCTGAGTAAGTCGTGTCCATGAACGACAAGCTGCGAAGATCGCGTTTGCGCCACTAACAGTGTGTCACGAGCAAAGAGTCAGAGGGACGCGCTTTTCTCCCTCCCTGTCAGGGAGAGAGTCAGAGGGTGGGTTGATGTCTGGGCTTTGCCCAGACCGGGCGCGGCAAGCAGCGCCCCTACCGGATCTACGGCTGCCTGTGAGAAGGACGACCCTCACCCTAGCCCTCTCCCAAGCTGGGAGAGGGGATTGAGCCACCCTTCGACAAGCTCAGATCGACCCCCAGCTACTCCAGCGAGAAGGGCGGGTACACGTCTGTGTTCAGCAGGATCGCGTAGGCCTCGACACGGTAGCTCCAGCGGTTCACGCCGACAATGAAGTCGAAAGCCCCACGAGGGTAACGGCCCGTGAAGAGGATGTTGAACCAGACGTAGATCAGCACGAAGATCACTGCGATCCACAGGAAGATCAGCACGATGATGTGCGGAATCGCCAGCAGCCACTTCACCAGCGGCAGCCATCGGTTCAGGTCTTGCTCAACATTCGGGTAGTCGGCATCGAGATGCACCGACTGCTCCTCATCGGTGGCCGGGTAGACGTCCGTGGTCAGGCTGAAATACATGCCGATGCGGGCCTGGAACCTGAGCAGTTCCACATTGAAGTCCCACCACCAGCGCGGGTATTTCTGCCTGAACACGATCATCAGGACCGGTGCGATGAAGATGAGTCCCGCGCCTGACGCTACGGCGCTAAATGCCCCCGCTCCGCCAGAGGGCCACGACGAGCTGTAGCCGCCGACTCCCGCAGCAACGATGGCGATCGGTATCACCCAGAAGATACGCAGCGCACTCGAAAGCCTGTCCAACTCCCTGTCCGGGTAATCGACATCGAAACGCAGAGCGTATGAAGGAGTGCTCGGCGGCGAACCGGAGGTCGCGCCCCCTCCACCATCTCCAGCGTCGCCGGAGCTTGATTCGGTAGTCACTTAAATTTCCCCTGTCCGCGGCCCATGCGCCAACAGTCTGCCGCAGCGCGAAAACGCTGGTCGCCGGACCGTGCAAAGGCCGCTACTCGCCGCTGATCTTATCCAAACCGTGCTGAGCCAGCGATTCGTTCAGCCATTCGACGACTTCATGATGAAGAGGAATGCCCTCCCGCCTGTTCGCCGCCTCCTCGTGCTCCAGCAGACCGGCGTAGACGACGCGGTCGGCACCTGGCATCGGCTTCGTATCGACGAGGTACTGCAGGAACTGGTCCATTCGAGACTTGAACATGTCGACGTCTGCGAACGCGGACACATCCGTCACCCTCACCATGTGGTCCATGCGTAGACCGTCGTCGCCTTCGAACTGGCCGTTGTAGAGCACACCCGTGAGGATCTGAGCAAGCGCTCCCATGCCATAGCCCTTCTGCGACCCGCGCTCTCGCGTGGAGCCCAGTGGCAGGAGCCAGGTGAACTCCGGCGGATCCCTCGTCTCCTCGATCGGAACGCCCTGCTCGTCCGCGGCCCAGCCGGGCAGGACCTCGCTCTTGTGCCTACGCAGCAGATCGATCTTGTTGGCGGCCACAACGGTTGATGAGACATCGAGAACGAATGGCGGCATATCGCCTGCGGGCACGGCCCATGAGTGTGGGTTCGTTCCAAGTCGAGGCTCGCCTGCGTAGGTCGGCACCATGATCTTTCCGCCAGCGGTGACGGCGTAGCCGATCATGTCCTGCTCGACCGCCTGCATGGGGTAGTAGGACAGCATGCCGGAATGACGGCCGTTACCAGCCAGGACAGTCGCTTCGCCGGTTTTCCTGGCCTTATCAATCGCCAGCTCCATGACCTGAGGAAGCACAACGATTCCGAGGCCGTTATCACAGTCGACGACAGCCGTAGACGCCGATTCACGTTCGATTCGCCAGTTCGGCTTAGGGTTGACGAAGCCGTCATTTTTCATCTGCAGATAGCGTCTGACCATGTTTGAAACGCCATGCGTGTCGACGCCTCGGATGTCGGCCGACATCAGCACGTCGACGCCGATCTCGGAGTCGCGTTCAGGAAATCCATTTGCGACTAGTAACGCCGTTACGGCTTCCCGGAGATCCTCGGGCTTAACCGTGATCTGCTCTGATTCGCGGACCGCAAAGTGCTCTAGCATTCTTGACCTCGAATCGAATGTAGACGGTGCTGAAATCCGCGGGGGATGAACGGCATGAGAGTGCCATGAACGAGGCCTACGGCGATGGCCAGGCCCGGCGGCGCTAGACCTTTGCCAGCTTGATGTAGCGGCCGCCGATCAGCCATTCGGACACGTAGATGTTGTCCGCGTCCGCAGCCAGGCCATGCGGGCTGTTGAAAACTCCGGTGCGTAGCCGGTCTGTGCGGGTCGGCACGTCGTTGGCGTCCAGCATGTTCGGCCAGCCCGGCTCAGATGCGACCTCGTGATTGTCGCCAAGGTGTGTTACGAGACGGTCATCTGCGTCGACGATTGTCAGCCGGGCGTTTAGCTCTGCGATGACAAGGAAGTCACCATAAGGCGCAAACGCGCTTGGCGTGATCATGAACTCCTTGCCGAAGCTGCGCTTGAATTCTCCTTCGAGTGAGTAGACCTGCACCTGCCCGTTCGCTCTGTCGGCAACGTAGAGCTCAGGCTCGTTCTTACGAGTGTCTATCCAGATGGCATGAGGCGTGTTGAACGCGCCGGCGTCACCCTCGTTGCCGTTGATACTCGAGACGTAATCGCCGGCGGCCGTAAAGCGATGAATGTGGTTCTGCCCGTAGCCATCCGTCACCCAAACATCGTCATTGCCGCCATCCGTCTTCTGCCACACCGCAACCTGAGTCGGAGAGAAAGTGCCGGGGTTGTAGATCGGCAGCTCAGGCGCAACCAGCTCCATCTCGATCTCGCCAGTCAGCGACATCTTGACCGTATGCCCGGCCTTCGGCCCCCAGATGTAGTCGTAGTCCTTGTCGGGCTGCCTCTTGCGACCGTTGTCTGCGAACCACAGGCACTCGTTCGTGCCATCGCTGCAGATCGTGACACCGTGAGCCTCAGACAGTGGAACGTCCATCTGCCGGACCAGTTTGCCGCCGGTGGTCAGCTCAAGAACCGTAGATCGCGCCGGATGAAACGTGAGCAGGTTGCCGTTCCCACCCATTGCGATGCCGTGATGGGCCCAGCCTCGAGCGGCCTCTTCCGGATGCGGTATCTCGGCGAAATCCTCGATCCATTCAAACGTGAACTCACCACTGCCGATCTGCATGTACATGTCCCTCGAATCGTCTATGTGACTGTTCGCTCTACGTAGCCTTCGAATCAGCGTAGTGCGACTTCTTCATCGTGTCCTGGATCTCGAAGATCGACCCGCCGCCAGGTGTCGGCTGAGCAACCCGCACGGGAACCTTCTCCAACCGGGGCTCATTGGTCGGCTCGCCGCGCAGAATGTCAGAGTTCCATTTCTCCCAGTCGCCGTAGCCGGTCAATGGGAAGGCGTCGACGGCCGAGTAACCCATCAGTAGCAGTCGCCGGGGCCGGTCTGAGATGTTCGGCGCAGAGCCGTGCAGTTCGCGGACGTGGTGAATAGAGATGCCGCCCGCCTTCAACGTGATCGGAACTGCGTCCTCCATGCTGAAGTCGTCCTGCGACACAGCGCCCACGAACATGCCGTCCTCGTGGTGGTCGTAAGCTGGGCCTTTGTGCGAGCCGGGGATCACGTACAGGCAGCCGTTCTCAATCTCCATGTCATCGAAAGTGACGCCAATCTCGAGGATGTCGTCGTTCGTCGCCGGGTAGAAGCCCCAGTCCGTGTGCCACTCCACCTGCTGACCGCCGCCCGGAGCCTTCATGTTCAGCTTGGTGTGGTGCAGCCTGATGTTCGGCCCGATCAGGTCCTCAATGATGTCCAGCAACTCCGGCTTGCGCATCGCTGCGTCGTAGACCGCATGCTGCTCATGCGGACTTTTGATGCGACGTAGCTTCGGCGATTCTTTCGAATGCCCTGCTCCCAGGTCGAGGTCGAATACCTCGGTGTGTTCAGTCAACTCCGCCGACTGATGTACGAACTCCTCAGTTACCCGCCGAAGGTCTTGCAGCTCTTGCTCGGAAAACACGCCCTCCACGCCCAGGTATCCGTTCTCGTTGTAAGAATCGATCTGTTCCTGTGTCAGTGCCATTGCGGGTTCCCCGGTTTCCGTCTGTATCTTGAGCGTGCCGTGCGAGTCGATTGCGGGCAATTTACCACCGTTGGCATCCGCCCGTCAGACCTGCCGATCAGAACGCAGTGCGATCTCCAGAGGCTAGAATCATCGAGCGGTCCGGCGGTCAATTCACTGCCGAGTGCGAGCTACGGAGGGATCCCATGACCGAACAGCCGGCAACAGCCAGCGTCACGGGCGACGTCATCTACGAAGCGGAGTTCGACCCGAAGATTGCATCTCACGGCCGGGCGTTGATATCCCTCATCATGTTCGTCACGATCGTCGGCATCCCATTCATCCCGTTCATGCTCCTCTTCACCATGTGGTACTACCCGGAGTACATGAGGCGCATATCGGCCAGGGTGACAACTCAGGCGGTCGAGATTAAGAAAGGTGTCTTCTTCCGAAAGGAAGCGACCATTCCGCTCAACCGCATCACCGATGTTCGCCTTCACGACGGGCCGCTGATGCGCTACTACGGCTTACGCGGCGTCGCTATCGAAACGGCCGGACAGAGCGGCACATCGGCCAGTAGCGAAGGCAACCTGATTGGCGTGGTTGATTCGGTGAAGTTCAGAGACGTTGTGCTCACGCAACGACAGAAGGTGCTCGGCACGGCCGCGGCCGAAGACGGCGCAGCGCCACAGGCAGCATCAGTCGGCTCAGACCAGATCCTGACCGAGATCCGCGACATCCTGGTCCGTATCGAGGAACAGGGCCGGCCGCAGAACTAGTGGTCCGAACAGCAAGGGAAACATGCCCGACTATCCGCAGCTGGACTGGGAGCAGATGTATTCGCAGGGCGTTGCGCCGTGGAACGACCCGGCGCCGTGGCCGCCGCTCGAGGGGCTTGTAATAGAAAACGCAGCGCCCGGCTCGAAGATCCTGGAGATCGGTTGCGGCTATGGCAGCGACGCGGTGAGCCTCGACCGCATTGGCTACAAGGTCTTCGCAACCGATCTGTCGGAGACTGCGATCGCACGGGCGCAGGAGACATGGGCGCATTCAGGTGTCGAGTTTCGCGTTGAAGACGCCCTGAATCACGCAGATGAAACGCGCTACGACCTCGTCTACGACAAAGGCGTGATGCTCAACTTCGCCAACATCGCGGAGCGCCAGCGGTTCGCCGGTTCGCTGAGAGCTCGGCTCACTCCGGACGGCCGATGGATCACCGTGCTGGGCAACGTCGACAACCTGAACCGGGACGAGACCGGCCCCGATAAGCGCGGCTACCCGCGACTATCACTGCTCGAAACCGTACAGGCGGTCGAGCCGGACTTCGAGATTCTGTCGGTCACGCAAGAGCAGTTCGGATCGCTCGCCGACAACAGCTTCATGGCATGGACCGTGGTCAGCCGCCCCCGCAGACTTCCGATCGAACAGGTTCTACGAGAGCTGCCCGCTCGCAGGCAGCCGGACTGATTCGAGTAAACATCATGTACATCGTCGCCCGAGAATCGGAAATTACCGCGCAGAGCTTGAACAGATTGTTCGAATTAGCCGGTGCGGATCTCCCGCCGGTCGAATCGGTCCGGGCCGAAGCTCTCGATGGCGGCTACGGTTATCTTTCACTGGCGTTCCGTCTGCACGTGAAGTGGTCAGGTACCGGCGCTTCCGGCGCACCGCCAACACTCATCGCCAAGCTGCCGCTGCAGGCCAGGCTTGACGCCATGACGCCTGACGCCGTGCGTATGTTCAGGCGCGAGGCGATGTTCCACCGGATAGTCGCACCGACAGCGCCGATCCGAACCGCGAAGGCGTGGGTGACGGAGATCGATGAGTCGGGCGCGGCGACGCTGATCTTCGAAGACCTGAACAGATACGAGACCTTTGAGGACAACGAGACGGTCGCGATGGAGCGAGTCGAGGATGCGCTATCGCAACTGGCTGCGCTGCACGCCCGCTACTGGCAGAGCCCAGAACTCGAATCGATGGACTGGCTCGCCTTCCCGGCCGAGACCGGCGTCGACCAGGTCTCAGCGGCGCGTTTCGCGAGATACTGGCCGGAGTTGGTGCGGTCGAGCGCGTACGAGCTGTCACCTGCGCAACTGCGGCTGGGCGAACTGCTGAGCGAGAAGCTCGATGGCGTCTACGAAGCCCTGCACGCCGGTCCTATGTCACTCATCCACACTGATCTCCACCAGGAGAACCTGTTCTTCGATGGCAACGAGACTACCTTTATAGACTGGGCAGCCGCCGAGCGGGCCAACCCGGCGAAGGACATAGCCAAGCTGACCGCCTCATGCCTCGAACCCGGCACGGTCGGCCAGGAACAACCCCGCCTGATCCGCCACTACTGGGACGCGCTGATGCAGCAGGCTCCCCTCTCCCTTGATGGGAGAGGGATTAAGGGAGAGGGTGATGTCGGCCAAAGGCCGACCGCTCAACGCCCTTCGACAAGCTCAGGACGACGGGAACATGCCGTCCCGACCGAGGGGTACCCGCTCTGCGGGTCTCAGGGATCTGACCGTGGATCCATGGTCGAACGAGAGATTCCGAATCAAGTTCAGCATGACAAGCAGCGGCATCCGATCAGCGTGACCGCCGCCGATCTCGAGCGCTACACCCTGCTCGCAACCTGCCACTACCTCGGAATGATGACCTTCCTCAGCGGCGAACCGGACTTTGACTCACTCACCGCCAACCCCGAAACCCGCACCGACTTCACAACAAGCCGTGTCATAGCCGCCTGCGACCGTGAAGACCTCGTCGCAGCGGTCGAAGCTGTTTAAGCGCTTGGGGAGAAGTGCGACCTCGCCCTACTTCGCCCGCTCTCGCGCCTTCGCCCTGAACATGGCGAAGCTGGAGGTGTAGCCATGTAGGCGGGTGTGGCCGTCGGTCGTGCTGATCTCGCCGTTTGAGAAGAAGCCGGCGAGCGGCACTGGCGCCACGAGGTCCTGGAAGATCGAAGTGTCGTGGTCGGGCTGGCCGTGAAGCCGCTTGCCGAGGCTCAGGCACGAGAACATCAGCGCCGAGGCGGGAATCCGGTAGTCGTTCGCAACATACTCGCCAAGCGACGCCCGCAACTCCTGCTCAGCAACCTGCGCATCGCTCACATGGAACTGCACGACCTGCCCTTCACGCACCGTGTCGCCAACGGCCACCGCGCCTGTCTCTTCGACCATACCGAGCACATTGCGGATAACGTACTCGCCTGAGTCGTCCGGCTCGCCGGAATAGCGGTTCAGAATCCCGATCTGTACTGAGCGCCGGATCAGGCTCTTGCTCTCTGGCGTGGCCGCCTTGAACACGCTCTGAAGGGTTTTCAGGGCACTCTCGCCGTCGAGCTTCAGCAGCAGATTCTCTGCGGCTTCGGTCACGACCATCGGCCGCCCTATCGGCCTGCACGCCTGCGAGACGACAGACTCGAGCTCAACATCACCGGTGAATGCGATTCCAGTCGCTCCCGAACGCCGCATCTTGCCGTCGAAGAACAGCGCGTTCGTGCCCGGTCCCGATCCTCCGCTAACTAGTCCACCGGTCTTGCTCGCGTTAGGAAACGCGAAATCCAGTCCAGCAAGCAACGCGTCGGGCCTGATGGTGTAAGGGTCCGGGAACAGTAAGAAGCTCTGGACTTTCTGCGGGTCAACGTCCAGCAGGTCTTGCCACTTTTCGGGCGGAGCATCTGCGTCCGGCAGATCGTCTTGCTTCACATAGAACGGATGCGCCTTCGCTCCAGGCATGAAGCCGGAGCTGACAGCGACGCCCGGTCGTCCTTCGATCTCACGACCTGCGCCAATCACTCCGGACGCTGAGCAGCCCACAAGGACTTTGCCCCTCAGGCGAGACGAAAAAAGCTCGGGAGCTACGAAATAGGAAGGCGCGTGGTGGCGCGAGACGAACACCAGCGTAATGTCTGGCTCAGGTCCGTCTTCGAGTGCAAGCGTGCCATCAATCTGCTCCGTCACCTGCTCAATCGCCTCGGAAAACGATGGAGCGTCAGAAACCGCTGAGGTCCAATGCAAAAGTTATCCGCCCTCCGGCTAAGTCCAGGTTCGGCCCGTCTCAATTTTGGGGCCCTAAAGTGTCGGCAGCACCTTTCGTGCGGCTTCAACAGTCTCCCGGACATCTTCGTCTGTATGAGCTGACGACATGTGGATTCGTCCGTTGGACGAAAGCCTCACGCCCTGCTCCAACATCGCCCTGGCGAACTTCGCGTACATTGCGTCATCACAGTTCCGCGCATGGTCTCGCCAGTTCACGATCTCTGGCTTGGTAGTGAACGAGATCGAAAATACCGACCCGACACCCTGGACGTGCAGGTTCGACTCCGCTTCCTCAGCCGCTCCGCGCAGGCCGTCCATCAGGTGCAGTCCCCGGCCATTGAGCTCCGTGTAGAACGCCGGACCAGTGTCTGCGATGTGCTTCAGAGAGGCGTACGCAGCAGCCATGGTCATGACGTTCGAATTGAAGCTACCGCCATGGTAGACGGTGCCGTTTCCAAGTATCTCCATGATTTCGTTACGTCCTGCGAGCATTGCCACAGGAAAGCCGCCGGCCATCGATTTTGCGTACGTCGCGAGATCAGGAGTGACGCCCAGATACTCCTGCGCGCCGCCCGCGGCCACACGGAACCCGGTAATGACCTCGTCGAAACAGAGCAGTGCGCCGTTTTCGGCACAGATCCTTTTAACAGCCTCCATGTATCCGGGCTTCGGCACGATGCAGTTCGTGTTCGCCAGGATCGGCTCCATAATCACGCCGGCAATCTCGCCAGGGTTTTGGGCGAACGCCCGTTCCAGCGCCTCGATATCGTTCCACTCGCATACGACGACGCCGTCGGCTGTACCGGGATCCATGCCCTCGGACTCGCGAACTACATTCGGCGATGAAGCCTCGCCGGCGTCGTCAAGCGGCGGGTGAATGGAGTAGTTCACGCTATCCATCCAGCCGTGATAGTGACCCTCGAACTTCAGATACTTTGGGCGGCCGGTGTAGCCGCGCATCAGCCGGATCACCAGCTGGTCGATCTCGGTGCCTGACGACGCAAACCTGACACGGGAGTCCTCCATTGGGATCATTTCCACCGCCAGCTCCGCGACGTCCAGCTCGCGCTCGAACTGCGCTGCGTAGACGTAGCCCTTCCGCATGTCCTCTTCAACCTGCCGGTTTATGAACTCCGGCGCGTGGCCGAACAGGTTCGGGCCCATCCCCTGGATGTAATCGATGTACTCGTTGCCGTCCACGTCCCACATCCTCGAGCCTTCCGCCTTAGTGAAGAACAAAGGCACAGGCGCAGGCTCGTTCACCCTGATCTGCGACGAGATTCCGCCGGCGACCAGCGACTTTGCACGCTCGAACAGCCGCTGGGAGTTTTCGAAGTTCATTTGAGCTCTCTTGTTACTAAAGTCCGGTATCCAGGGAACACCTGCCACAAGCATCCTGATAAGCGCCTGCTGTACATCGGGCTGCTCAGGATACGCACGGCCCGGCAGTCATGCGAATCGCTGACATTCACGCCCGAACATGCCATTTCGGTTAACAGTCCCCACGATCGCGCACGTACAATAGGCGCAATAGGTCCGGGTCCACTTGATTCGACGATAACGTTCTCCTGGCTCAACTCCCGGTGATGATTGTCGGCACTAGGGACCGGAACAGAGTGAAAGTTCGAGGAGAACTAAGTTGAACATTTTCGTAGGGAATCTCCCGTTCTCGACGACGGACGATGGACTGCGCGAGGCCTTTTCCAGGTTTGGATCAGTTGACTCAGCGCAGGTGATCATGGACCGCGAGACCGGCCGCTCACGTGGCTTCGGCTTCGTCGAAATGCCTGATGACAACGAGGCCCGCGAGGCTATCTCCGGCATGAACGGCGCAGACCTTGACGGTCGCCCCCTCACCGTCAACGAAGCCCGCCCGAAGGCCCCTCGCAGTGGTGGTGGTGGACGCTGGTAGTCCAGACAGACTTAAATTTTGCACGGCTAGAACCTCGGCAATGCGCCGAGGTTCTTTTTAGGTCTGATACAGAACTTCCCTCGCAGCGCGCTTAACCCCTTAGAATCGTCCCGCGAAACCTCCGCTCCACCAGGCAAAGAAAGTGTCCATGTCCCCCGATAGCTCCTCCAACTCCCCACGATTTCTGGGCGTCACAGTCCAGCCCATGTACTTCCAGTCCGAGGGAGTCGACGCAGTCCTCGATTCCCTCGCAGCGGCCGGCGTCAACGCCATCGCCACAGCGCCATCCATTTACGAAGCGGTCGACCGACTGCCGGGTGACGACGACGCCGGCTCAAGCGAAGAGCTTCCCCGCCGCGAACCGCCGGTGGACGCAGGTGCAGGCTCCGTGCGAGTGGTCGAACGACTCCTCTGGGGCAAGGAAGAGGTGCTGATCAGCCCTTCGCCCTCCGCTGCCCCGAACATGGAGTTCTACGAAGGGCTCAAGTACCAGCCATCGCAGGCAACCGCGCTCACGGAATCGGATGGCAAGCTGATCCAGCAGGTGATCGACGGCGCACATGCCCGAGGCATTAAGGTCTACTTCCAGGTCTCTGCAGTGCAGGTCCCCGGCAAGCACGACGAGGACATGCCGAAGCTGCCAAACGGCGAATACCCTCGAAACCGCATGGTGCATACAGTCTCCGTGGCGTCAGACGACTCCCGCGCATATGTCTGCGCCCGTGTCAAAGACCTCCTCACCTCATACCCTGACATCGACGGTCTGCGGCACGACTGGCCTGAGCATCCGCCGTATCGCCTCGGTGACGCGTTCCTCGACTTCTCGGACAACGCGAGGCGAATCGCTCCACGGCTCGGCTTCGACTTCGAGCCGATGCGGGCTGCCGCCGACTCTCTTTACACACGACTTCAACGTCTCACAGACGCTGACCTTTTTCAGCTCTGCGATGTCCACGCCATGCCGTATGCGCTGGCGCACGGTCTCGCCCGGAACTCTGCGCTGACTGAGGTCTTGCGTTTCAAAGCTGCGCTCACAACGCTCTACATCAAGGAGCTGCGGGAAGCGATGGACGCCGTTCCTGCAGGCCGCGGCAAGGAGCTTTCGCCGAATGCATTCCCGCCGCCACTTTCCCTGCTATCTGGCATGGACTTCGGCGCTGTCTCGGAACACGCTGACTCGATCAACATGAAGCTCTACACGATGCACTGGCCGCAGATGGTGCACTTCTACGCTGAAGAGTTGATCGAGCACAACGACCAGCCGCTCGATGAGGCGACGCTGATCACCGCGCTTTCGAACCTCTTCGACTTCGAGGACGGCAGACGCGGGACGAAGCTGGACGATTATCTCTATCCGCCGCCTGACCAGCCGCATCGTGCCGGTCAGCAGGCCCAACTGCGCAAGATCAGGCAGGCTCAGTTGGAGACCAACGGCAACGCAGACCTCTATCCGGTCGTGCACGGCTACGGCCCGCTCGACGACTTCGAGTCTCGACTGCACATAGCCTGGGACGCGGGCACCGCAGGCATCTGGATCAACCGCTACTGCTACCTCGGCGAAGACAAGATCGCCGCGATAGGCAGGCTGGCGGAGTAGGCACCGTCCCTCAATCCGTGCCTAAGGACCCCTAATCTCACGTACCCTCTTGCGCGTGAGAATCCTGCCCGCTGTCCCTGCCCAACTCGTCGTCGTCGTCCTGCCACTGACACTCGTCATCATGGGCGACTCACTCATGTACGTCGTGCTCCCAACCGCCGCCGCAGACTTCGGTGTCGGACGCACACTCGGCCTTAGCGCCAGCTTCTGGGTCGGCGTCGCGCTCAGCATTAACCGTTACATCAGGCTCGTTTCTAACTCAGTCGCAGCCCGCGTCTACGAACGCAGAGGCCTCAAGTGGCCGTTCGTGCTGGCAGTCACGCTCGGCGCGCTCACCACGCTCGCCTATTCGCTTTCGACCGGCATCCTGATGCTGCTGGTCGCGAGAGTCCTCTGGGGAATCTCCTACTCATTCACAAGACTGGCGTCGCAGATCGTCGCATTCCGGTTCGGGTCGCCGCTGGCGCGCGGCCGATACCTTGGATTCTTCAATGCAGGCCAGCGACTCGGCAGCCTCTTCGCAGTTACGGTTGGAGCAGCACTGGTCGCTGTCCTCTCGCCACAGTCGACATTCGCGATCCTTGCTGGGATTGGCGCACTTGGTGTGTTGATCGCCCTGCGTGCGCCATCCATCAAGGTCCCTGCGTTGCGCCCGCCAGGATCGGATAGCCAGCCACGCTCACCTATCTCCGCAATCGGATCAGCCCTCGCACCGGCACCGGGAGCGCTGCCGACCGGCCTGCGCAACGCAATCGCCTCGCTCAGTCTGATGCGCTTCGCAGTCGCCTTCGCCGCCAACGGCCTCGCCATCGCCACCGTCTCGCCGTACCTGGTCGAACTGCTGGCCGACGATCGCCGAGCATTCGGCCTGCCAATCGCCGCAGTCGCGCTGGGCGGTCTGCTGGTCGGCGCAAGGTGGTTCAGCGATCTCGCACTGGCGTTCCCGCTCGGTCACCTGTCGGACCGTATCGGTCGGACGCGGTCGATCACTGGTGGCGTCGTGGTCATGATCGGCGTGCTTGTTCTCGTGGGCTTTCTCGACAGCCCTGAGCTGTTCATCCTGCTGATTCCGTGGATGTTCGTGACGGCCGTGCTGGCGAACACTGCCATGGACGCCGCAACGGGCGAGATCGTTTCCGATGAGGCGAGGTCTTCTGTGATGGCGAAGTACGCAAACTGGAACGACCTGGGCAGCGCGACGGGGCCGCTGATCGGCCTGATCATCGCCGAGGCGCTCGGCTTCCAGGCCGGTTACCTGATCGCCGCTGCACTGCTGCTCGCTACACTGATTCCACTGAGATTGACATCACGCCGGGTTGCGCATGCTGTGGCTTGATCCACTTCGTACCCGAGTTGCCGTACGGTCGTTGGTGCTACTGTTTGAAGTCTGAAAGAGGGACGTGACCAGCGAGGGTTGAATGGTGCGTGCGAGATTCCTGCTTGTCATGATCGCGGCCGCAGCCAGCTGCCTGGTCGCATGCACGAGTGACGGTGATGGTTCCACACCGGCGCCGACCCAAAACCCTGCAACCATCGGAGCCGCGGACCTGTCCAGTCTGAACGCCTCAGAAACAGAGGCAGAAATCATCCGGCTGCTCGGCGAGGGATACTGGATGTACACGAAGACCCGCGTCTTCACCGGCACCCGGTCACAGGCATCGCCGTCGGCCTTTCCTTGTCAGACCACGCCGGTGGTCTGCGACACGTATCCAGAGGTGATCGTCGACGAATCGTGGGTCTCCACCGATCCGCTGGGCCGCTCACTGTCCTCGCTAGGACGGAGGTCGGACGAGGATGGAACGGTTCTCGCGACACAGCTGCAAGGCGAGTGGACCGATCTCTCCACCGGTGAGACGTGGACTTCGGCGTTCTTCCCCCGTAGCGATACCTTCCGCTCCATCAGGCAGTCATTCACCAAGATCGAACGGGAAACCGAGCGTGGCCTTGAGGGTGTCGATGGCGAGATCCTCGGCAGGCCGTCCAAAGTCTTCCCTGCTGGAGAGTTCGAGTTCCAGGTTGCGAACCCGCTCATCCAGCGGACAACGAGGTGGCAGGACGACGGCAACGGTGATCGTCAGAAAGTGAGCGAACTTGTAGTCCTGGACTTCGCGATGCTCCCGCCAGAGTCGCTACCAGATTTCGCGCCTGACGGACTCGAGTAGCGCCGGTCGAGTCCCTCCACTCCTGGTCGTCGCTTTCAGGCTAGACTCGCCGCCAGTTACGCAGTGGAGAGGTTTTCGATGTCGCCTGAAGAACGGCTGGCGCTCGCGAAGAAGTTCGCGCCGGTGCTTGTGCTCTGGCCCGAGATTCCGGCGTCGACAGACAACGCCGAGTCCAAGCGCGCGGCGCACTCACGGCGACAGGGTAAATCAGCCACGCAGAAGGTGTCGGGCGCGCACATAGCCCGCGACTACCATCCGCGTGACGTCCGGCACATCCTGATGCATGCGAGAGCCTACGAGCCCCGGCCTCCGCTGCCGTTCGTCGGGATCGGATTCGCGCAGGCGTACCGGGACATGGCGAACCTCTTCTTCTGGCCGATCCTTGTCTTTTCGCTGCTGACACTCGGCCTGGTTGCCCTCGCTACGGGGCTGGAAGATGAGATTCGTCTGACGGTCCAGATAACTGCGCTCGCCGTCTTCGCAATCATCTGGCTGGCAACCTTCCGCACACCGATTCTCGTCCCGACCAATAGCTGGCACCTGCTGAACCACATAGTCATCGGTGCAGCACTTGGGATCACCTGGGTTGCGATCGTCGGCATCAACAACATTGGGCTCGTGCCCATCGTGGTCACGCTTCCCCCACTGTCCTCAGCGGCAAGCGGACTTCTGCTAAGGGTCCGGAGGCTGGCGCTCCTGCCGATCTATGTCACACGCTTCATTGCTCGGGTGAGCCGCCAACGAAATGCAGACTCGATCAAGCCCGACGTGTGGACCTCTTTCACCGGAGGGCACAGGGCGCACGAGTACTCGGCGCAGAGCGAGCTTTTCTTCGTCTCGCCCAGCTCGAACGCGGCGATTCATCGTTCTGACCGCGAAAAGCACTGGAGCGCATACGGCCGGATTATCGCCGAGCGAGACTTCCCGAGGACCTGTTACGCCAGAGTGCTGGACGCCGACCCAGACGGCACGACGACCATTCAGTACTGGCTCTGCTTCTACTACGACGATTGGGCCAACGCGCATGAAGGCGACTGGGAGAGCGTCGTAATCTTTATACGCAACGGTGAGCCGGTCCGCGCTGCAGCATCGAGCCATGAGGCTGGTGAACTAAGAGACTGGAAAGACGTCGAGACAAGAGATGGCCGACCGGTCGTCTACGTCTCAGCAGGTTCCCATGCGCTTTACCTGACAGCCGGTGCCCACGAGACTCGGCGTGATGTCCTGGGCCTCAGCGTGTCCTCAAGGGACGCCACACTCGTCGGTCAGTCTGAACTCGACTTCATCGACTTCACGCCTGTCGAATCCGAAGAGTCAGAAGTCGTGGACGACGCCACAGTTGTACTGATCCCAGACCCGGATCGCGAGTCCGGGCTGTGGTCGCACACCGACCACGAGGTCGAGTGCGAAACACCGTGCCTCTATGACCTCGCATGGCTCAACTACCCGGGAACCTGGGGCGGAAGGGCTTTCCTCAATGGCGGCGCGTCGGCCCCGGTCGGCCCAGCCTTCGCCGGTCTCAGGTGGGATGACCCGCGCATGTGGTCTGAGGTCGTTTGCAGGCGATACGACCCGGCTGACTAGACCACCCGCGCGTCTTATCAGCAGGCAAACGAATCCAAGCTAAACTGACTTACTGCCAGTTCGTACCTTCGATTCCCAGCTTCAAACACGCACCACCATGACAACCACTCCACCGCTCACCGTCGGCACAGGCACCGACATCACATGGCGCACCATAAATGCCATCCGCTTCCTCTCTGTCGATGCGGTGCAGGCCGCAAAGTCCGGCCACCCGGGAGCGCCGCTCGGAGCTGCGCCCATGGCGTGGGTGTTGTGGGACAGGTTTCTCAAGCACAACCCGTGCAACCCGGACTGGCCCGACCGCGACCGCTTCGTGCTGTCGAACGGCCACGGATCGATGCTGCTCTACTCGCTACTGCATCTCACCGGCTACGATCTGCCGCTAGACGAGATCCGCAACTTCCGGCAGCTCGGCTCCAAAACCCCCGGCCATCCCGAACGCGGGCTTACACCGGGCGTTGAAGTAACGACAGGTCCGCTCGGGCAGGGATTCGCCAACGGTGTCGGGCTCGCTCTCGCTGAGAAGATCCTCGCGAACGAGTTCAACCGCCCCGGCTACGAGATCGTCGACCACCGCACATTCGCCATCATCTCCGACGGAGACCTCGAAGAGGGCGTCGCCTCGGAAGCTGCATCGCTCGCCGGCACGCTCGGCCTCGGCAAGATCGTCTACCTCTACGACGACAACGAGATTTCCATCGAAGGTGACACCGATATTGCGTTCCGCGAGGACGTCGCAGCACGCTTCCGTGCTTACGGCTGGCACGTCACCGAACCGGTCGACGGCAACGACCTTGCAGCCATCGCAACAGCCATCCAACAGGGCGTGGACGAAACGGCGAAGCCCTCACTGGTCGTCGTCCACACCACCATCGGCTATGGCAGCCCGAACAAGGCTGGCACGGCGTCATCGCACGGCGAAGCGCTCGGCGAGGACGAGGTCGAGCTGACCCGGCAGGCGCTGGGCTGGGAGCACGACGCCTTTGAGGTTCCCGACGACGTGCGCACCAACGCAGGTGAAGCGGTCGGGCGTGGCGCTGCAGCCGAGTCCGAGTGGGAAGCCAGGTTCAGTGCTTATGCTTCCGAGCATCCTGATCTTGCGACAAGGTTTAAGCAGGACATGGCGGGCGAGCTGCCCGACGGCTGGGACGAAAACCTGAACGCCCTGCTCGGAACGTTCGATGATCCAATCGCGACCCGCGCAGTCTCAGGGAAGGCCCTGCACGCCATCGCTCCGAAGCTGCCAAGACTAATCGGTGGCTCGGCCGATCTCGCTGGCTCAAACAACACGATGATCTCCGGCCGCGGCAGCTTCCAGCCCGAATCGCCAGGCGGCCGCAACCTGCACTTCGGCGTGCGGGAACACGCAATGGGCGCGGTCGCCAACGGCATCTCCGCTCACGGCGGCCTGCTCCCCTACGGCGGCACATTCCTGATCTTTTCCGACTACATGCGAGGCGCGGTGAGGGTCGGCGCTCTGTCTGAGCTTCCTGCGATCTGGGTCTGGACGCACGACTCTATCGGCCTCGGAGAGGACGGCCCGACGCACCAGCCGATCGGACAGCTGATGTCCCTGCGCATGCTGCCCAACCTGACGCTCATCAGGCCTGCCGACGCCGACGAAACGATCGCCGCATGGAAGATTGCTATCGAGAACCGTCACGGCCCAACCGCGCTCGCCCTCACAAGACAGGGCCTGCCATCGCTGGCATCGCTTGGCGCAACGGCCGGAGCAGTCGGAAACGTCGAGCGCGGTGCTTACATCGCCAAAGACAGCGAGGGCGAGCCTGATGTGATCCTGATCGCAACGGGCTCCGAGGTGCAGCTTGCGCTGGGAGCCGCCGCGGCGCTGGCTGACGAAGGCGTCAACGCCCGAGTTGTCTCAATGCCCTCATGGTCGCTCTACGATGCCCAACCTGCCGACTACCGCGAATCAGTGCTCCCAAGCTCAGTCCGTGCCCGAATCGCAGTGGAAGCCGGCATCGCAACCGGCTGGGAACGCTACGTCGGCCTCGACGGCGCGGTAGTCGGCATGACCGGCTTCGGCGCATCGGCCCCCGGCGCCGCAGCAATGACCCACTTCGGCTTCACGATAGAAAACGTGACCGCCAAAGCGAGGGAAATGCTGGGTCGATAGGCGTTGTGACACCGGCCAACCTTCGACAGGCTCAGGATGGCTGCAACCTGCGAGGTTGGCGCACAATCCCCTCTCCCAGCTTGGGAGAGGGCTAGGGTGAGGGTCATCCCTCTGACTGGCAGCCGAGATCCGGTAGGGGCGCTGCTTGCCGCGCCCGGTCTGGGCAAAGCCCAGACGTCAACCCACCCTCTAGCTCCCTCCCTGACAGGGAGG
>JANQQP010000010.1 GCA_028285005.1 Dehalococcoidia bacterium
TATGTCTCGACCCTTCGATATGTCATCCCGACCAACGCGGAGGGATCTGACCGTTGATGAGAGGTCAACCGAGAGATTCTGAATCAAGTTCAGAATGACAGTCTCGTGCCATCCTGAGCCTGTCGAAGGACGATGGTCATTCCCCTCTCCCAGCTTGGGAGAGGGTTAGGATGAGGGTCATCCCTCTGACTGGCAGCCGCTTACGTCGACGACAACCCACCCTCTAACTCCCTCCCTGCCAGGGAGGGAGAAGTGGCCCAGCGTCATCCGCTCACACGGACTCCGCAGCTACTTAGGTCTTTCCTCAGTTGCTCGGCGCCGGTGAAGTGGAATGCTTGGATGCCCAGGGTCTTTGCTCCTTCGATGTTCTCTAGCCGGTCGTCCGTGAAGAAGATTTCCTCCGACGATAGGCCGGAGCGTTCGATTAGCGGCTGGTAGAAGGCGGCGTCTGGCTTCATTGCGCCGACGAGGTGCGAGAGTATTGGCGGGTCGAACCTGTCTGCGAACGGCAGGTTCCGCTGGACCCACTCCCAGTGCGGCTGCGAGGTATTGCTGGCAATCGTGATGGGCACCTGCGCCGCAACCTCGCTGACTATGTCGATCACCGCTTGATCCGGTATCAGCGATTCGTGGTAGATCACCCGCAGCTCTGGTTCATCCACGGGCAGGCCGAGCTCAGCGATGGCGGTCGCTGCGTGCTCTTCCCACGAGATCTGGCCTGACTCGAACAGCGCCTTCTTCTCCGGAGCGAAGATGGCCTCGAACACCTCGGCCTCGGACCTGCCGCTCAACGCCGCCAGCTTGCGCGCCGGAATCTCTTCCCGCACGTCCACCATGACGTTCCCGAGGTCGAATGCGGCCAGCTTGATGGTGGGCATCAGGGCTGGACCGGGATGCCGGGTGTGTTGACCCGGAGTGAGTAGACGGAGGTGCGGGCGGTGATGTACATGGTGCGGCGGTCGGATCCACCCCAGCCCAGGTTGGCGGGAAGCTCGGGCAGCTCCAGCACGCCGAGAAGCTGTTCGGACGCGTCCCAGATCCAGATGCCGCCAGGACCGGTGGAGAAGATGTTGCCAGATTCGTCCAGCTTCAGACCGTCGGGAACGCCGTCGAGCTCACCCGCTGGGCCATACAGCATCTCATCGACGATGCGAGAGTTGCGGAGTGAACCGTCGACGGCGACATCGTAGGCATGCAGGTGCGGGTCGGGCCGGGAGTTGGAGACGTACAGAGTGGAGCCGTCTGGCGAAAAGGCGAGGCCGTTCGGGTGGTTCATGTCCGAGGCCATGAGGTCCAGCGAGCCGTCCGGGTTGAGCCGCCAGGTGGCAGCGTGGCCGAGCTCCTTCTCCTCTTCAGGCAGCGCCTTCTTGTCGGGGTCCGTGAAGAAGAACGTTTCACCGGGGCCTCGGACGATGTCGTTGCAGCGGTTGAGGCGCTTGCCCTGGTAGTGGCTGGCGAGTTGCGTCAGGCTGCCATCGTGTTCGTATCGGCAGACGCGTCGGGCGTCCTGCTCACAGATGACGACCCGGCCCTGGGAGTCGAAGACGGCTCCGTTTGCCCCGCCGGAATTCTCTCGGATGACGGTCTTTTCGCCGGTTGAGGGATCCACCTTGTAGTGGATACGGGCATCGACGTCTGAGACGTAGAGGATGCCTGATGGGTCCCACAGCGGACCTTCGGTGAAGATGAAGCCAGTGGCGACGGTTTCAGGGGTGAGAGATTCGAATAGGTGGGTGAAGCTGGGCATGGCGCCGCAAGGTTACCGTAGGAGTTGAGAGGAATGGTTGTCTTCTCCCTCCCTGTCAGGGAGGGAGTCAGAGGGTGGGTTGTTTGTCTGTCATTCTGAACTTGATTCAGAATCTCTCGCTGAACCAGGGATCCACGGTCAGATCCCTCCGCGTTGGTCGGGATGACACAGGCTGCCAGTCAGCGCGATGACCGTCACCCTAACCCTCTCCCAAGCTTGGAGAGGGGATTCAGTCACCCGCTCGCCCTGTTTGACTACTCTGCGCCCTGGGTGCCGGCTGCCGGGAGGATTACCTGGAAGCTGGTGCCCTGACCCAGGGTGCTGGAAACGCTGAGGCGGCCGCCGTGGGCTTCTACGAGGCGCTTGACGATGGTGAGGCCGAGGCCGACTCCGCCGGTCGCGCGGTTGCGGGATGGGTCGACGCGGTAGAACTGGTCGAAGATGCGGTCGAGTTCGTCCGGCGGAATGCCTGCTCCGGTGTCGGAGACAGTGAACGTCACGCTTGCCGGACCTCCGCGTTCGGCGACCACGCTCACCTTGCCGCCACGCGGCGTGTGCTGCAGCGCGTTCTCGATCAGGTTCGCGATCACCTGTCGCATGCGAGTCCGGTCCAGCTCAACCTGCGGCAGATCGGCGGGCACCGAGTAGTCCAGTGATATATCCAACTCGCCTGACCTGGGCTCGAACCCTGCCACCGTTTCACGGATCACTGCACCAAGGCTGTCCGGCGTCGTCTCAAGCCGCAGCGCACCGGCTTCTGCGACCGACAGCAGCCGGAGGTCGTCCACCAGTCGTGACAGGTGAACGGTCTGGGTGTGCAGGTTGCTGATCGTCTCAGGGTCTGGCTTCACCACGCCGTCAAGGATCGCCTCGAGGTAGCCCTGGATGTTGGTGAGCGGCGTTCGCAGCTCGTGGGCTATGTCGGCGGTCATGCGCCTACGGTGCAGCTCTGCCGACTCAAGATCGGTCGCCATCTCGTTGAACGTGCTGGCAAGCTCACCGATCTCGTCGTAGCGATCCTCAGGCACACGGTACGTCAGGTCACCGGAACCCAGCTGTCGGGCTGCTGACGTCAGGCCTCGAACCGGTGACAGCGCCTGTCTGGTGAAGAACGTGACGAAGATGAGACCAGCGGCCATCGCAGCGAGTCCGGCGATGACGAGTGAACGGCGGAACGACTCCTCAAGGTCCGTGAGCGGCGGCTCGATCAGGAGGTCGTCCAGCTCCTGGATCACCTCTTCAGCGACCTGCTGCTCGGTGGTGCCGCGCAGCATCTCGGAGGGGATCCTGCCTCCCTGGGACGACCGAGTGAAGTGATCTAGCTCGCTATCTGTGAAGATCTGCGAGCCTTCCGAAACAGGCAGCCCGAAGGCCTCGAAGAACTCTGCGCCATATTCGCTGACCGAGAGGGCAGGGCGGTTCCTGCCGCCAATCGGGTCCATCACCAGCTCTCCGACAATTCGGTTGCCGATGATTAGCGGGCTGCGCTTCGCGCCGTGGGTCTGGATTCTCGCCTCGTTGATGTGCTCGGGCTTGCCGGTGGTAGTGACTACCAGTTCATGCGAGTCGGCGACGATATAGCCGTCTGCGTCTGTGACGACGACGTGCCAGCCGAATAGTCCGCCAACCTGTGAGACGGCGAGCTGCACTTCGGCCCAGTCCTGGTTCGCCTCATATGCGTTGTGTACCAGCAGTTCGGCGCGTTCAGTCCGAGCAGCTTCCACCTGCTGTGCGAACTCGCGCGTCTCCTGCCGGGTCGCCATAGCGGACGCGATGCTGACGCCGGCGATGGCAAGTGCCAGCACAACTGCAAAGCCTGCTGTTAGGCGGAACTGGAGGCTGTTAACTATTCGACGCATATTCGAAGCGGTATCCAACTCCGTAAACGGTGTTCAGGTGCTTTGCAGCGCCTACGGGAGCCTCGATCTTTCTCCGGAGATTAGATATATGGGTGTCGACTGTCCTGTCGAAGCCCTCGAACTCGTAGCCGAAGGCGTTCTGGATGATCTGGTCGCGTGAGACCGTACGGCCTGCTGATTCCATGAAATACGTAAGCAGCCTGTATTCGGTTGGCGTGAGGCTGATGTTGCTGCCTGAGACCTTCACCGTGCGGCCGTCGAGATCGACACTGATCTCATCAACTACGAGCATGCCGCCCGACTCCTTGTCTCGAACCTCGTCTCGTGCGGTGCGGCGAAGTACGGCTCGTACTCTTGCGGCTAATTCTCGTGGACTGAACGGCTTGGCGATGTAGTCGTCGGCGCCCATATCGAGGCCAGCGAGCCTGTCGTCTTCCTCGACCCTCGCAGTGACCATAATGATCGGCACGTTCGATTCTTTACGGAGAGTGGCGCAGACCTCCTGGCCGCTCATGCCGGGGAGCATGAGGTCAAGCAGGATGAGGGACGGCTGTTCCCGCCGAGCAGTTTCGACGGCGCTTATGCCGTCTTCAGCGGTGATCACCTGGTGGCCGTCCTGGATCAGGTAGAGGCGCATGAGCTGGGAAACCGAGGGGTCGTCCTCGACGATCAGTATCGAGTGGCCGCTCTCAGGTCCCAAGGTGGTCATCGCTCTAACTCCCGTGCCGGGCTGTGCGTTTTGCTGTGCTTCGAGTTGTCTCAGCATAGCCGAACGGCCTTTCCTCTTACTTAGATGCTGCTACGCAAGTAGCGAGCATCAGTTGCTGCGTCTTAAGCGCTTGCCTGCGCATCTGGATCAGATTCGTCTGCGCCGTCACCTGGCTCTTCTGGCCATCCGAAAGGCTCCAGCGGGCGAAGCCGCTCGAAAAGCCCATCAAGGTCGCCGAAGTTGAAATCCTCATCGAAGCCGAACCCTTCGAAGCGTTCGAACAGCTCTTCGAACTCAGGCGGAACCTCGCCGTCGAATTCGAAGTTTCCATCCGGGCCGTTGAAGAAGAAGCGACGCTCCGGGACCGCATCGCCCGGCGCTCCGAACCCAAACCCTGGAATCACCGGCGCGTTTTCAGGAGCGAAGAAGAAAGGCTCTCCATCACGCCTTAGCTCTTCCAGCTCCGGGATCATCTTGAAGAGCCCCTCACCGAACTCACGACCGAAGCGGTCATGGTCGAAGTGATGATGGAATGGGAGGCGGTCAAAGCCGAACGACTCGAAGCCGCCACCGAATCCGTGGGAGAAGAGGTCGAAAAGCAAGCCGTGGTCCATGAGCCAATCAGGCATGTCATCGAGCCAGGCCTTGATCTCGTCACCCTCAGCCTGCGTAATCTCGCCTTCGGACACCAGCTCGTCGATGATGGCGTCTCGCGCAGCCTTCTGCGCATCGTCAGCCTGCCCCTGCTGAGCACTCGTCAGAGCCTCTTCAAGGGTCTCGGCATCGATTCCGAGAATCCGGGCCATTCGCTCTGTGATCTCGTCACCGAATAGTGGGCCGACAGTGAAGATTTCGAAGTCACCGTCACCGGCGATCGCAATCTCGCTGATCACAGAGGTGCTGAGCTTGAGCAGTAGTTCGGGCCGCATCAGGGTTTCGACCGCTGCCGGCATTCGGTCCAGCCACGCTGAGGCTTCGTCAGCCTGGGCCTGCGTGATCACCTCGGCCTCTACGAGGTCGGCCAGGATCTCCTGACGGTGTTCGGCCATCACTTCGGACTGCGCTTGAGATAGAGCGTCCTTGAGAGCTTGCGGCTCGACACCAAGGTCTCCGGCTGCACGCTCGAGAAGGTCGTCTGTCTTCTCGCTGTCTGAGTTGCCGAAACTGAACGCAAAGGCAACTCCGCCAACGGCCAGAGTGGCGACGATTACTGCTACCAGGGCGACCGGAAGGAATCTGAATGACATCTAGTTTGTCCCTCGAAAGGCAAAGGCGTAGAACACGACCGTGCTTCACTTCATTCTTGAGCAGAATTTTCAAGAACCGGTCAAGGAAACTTGAAGGCGCCGTAGAGTGCTGATTCCCGTTTGGAACTGCGGTTTCAAGGAGCTTTACGGGCTGGAAATACGGTAGCTATTTGGTGGCAACACGCAGCGTCCACGACGGCGAACCTGACCAGTTGCGACTACGGGCACTGCTAGTTTGGAATGACAGGCCATCTGGCGAGGCCCAGTAGAGCAACCGTCGAGCTGGTCTGCCAGGGTGCGAGCAAGGGAGCATCGCGGCAATGCATGCGGCGGTGCCGGTGCGAGGCCAGTTAGAGCCAGTCAGAGAAGGAATAGGCAGATTGTCTGATCACAAGCTACTGGTGGTTGAAGATTCTCCTGAATCTCTCCAGGGGCTGCTTCTCGCGCTGAACGATGCTGGCTACGAGACCACAGGCGTTGGTGACGGACGCGAGGCGCTGAGAGTCTTCTACGAGGACCCGCCTGAGTTGATCCTGATGGACCTGATGCTGCCCGGCCTTAGCGGCACGGAGATCTGCAAGCGTGTACGGGCCGTTTCGGACATGCCGATCATCTTCCTCAGCGCTGTCGACGATGAAGCACAGAAGATTCACGCTCTGACTATCGGCGCTGATGACTATGTCGTGAAGGGCGCCGGAATCGGAGAGTTGCTGGCCCGGATCAAGGCCGCTCTCCGAAGAGTCCGACTTAACCGGGAGAGCGGTTCGAGCACTCACTATTCTGACGCCCTGTTGCAGGTGGACTTCACACGCCAGGCGGTGACGGTCGGTGGACGTTCGGTCGAGTTGACGCCGATCGAGTTCAAGCTGCTGGCCGAGCTTGTGAGGCATGAGGGCCAGCCGATGTCATCGAACGAGCTTCTCGAAGCTGTGTGGGGCGCGGGCTACGAGACCGACAGCCTCGTCAAGTGGCACATCTCACGCCTGCGACGCAAGCTGAGCGCTGCGATGAACAGGCCGGAGCCGGGCATGATCGTGACCCGTCGCGGCTACGGATACGCATACCAGGAGCAGGACGCTGCCTGAGCAATCTCTGCTCTTTCTCCGCTCCTCGTATCTCAAATGAAAGACCCTCGCATAGAAGAGTTGATGGACTACATCGACGCGGTCGATGACGAAGGTGAGCCAACCTCCATTGCTCTGATTGCCCGCCGGGTTGAGTCCTACACTGAAGTGATCGATGAGCTGCGAGACGAGCTCCAGGAACATCATGAGGCTGTAGATGAGCTCGAGATCCGCGCCAGCAACCTTATGAAGTCGCTCCAGGAGAAGGACGGCCTGCGAGGCGAGATCACGCAGGCAGCGCAGGTTTCGGCGATGAAGGCGGCGATGGCTACCACCAGCGGCATGAGTGCCCAGCTCAGAAACGCGGCGCGGCAAGACCAGCGCGCACTGGACCAGTTCGAGGCCGACTATGCGCAGGACGAGACCCGCTACAAGTCCGCTCTCCGCGCATTGGATGGCAAGCAGCAGCGGCTGATGGAGGTGCGGGACCAGATCGCCCGCCGCCTGAATATCGTTGATGCGCTGCTGCAGCGCGCCGAGATCGAGTGGCCTTCCTACTTCTTCGATGAGAATGAGCGCATCAAGGCGAAGAAGAAGAGCACCGCCGCGCCGGTCGCTCGCCGCAGGTCCGGCCGAGGCCGCAGAAGGATCATCAGGCGACGGCGGGCAAGCTAGCCGACGCGTGCTGAATTAGCGTCTGGCTGATGCGCCATTCCTGATCTGCACAAACCACTGTATTACAGGTGTCCGGATTCCGCTTCACTTGTTCCTGCGATTGCCGTAAATCGTCGACGCTCCTAGCCTGCAGGGCAGGATGTGATCGACAGATTTCGGTAAGGAGCCTGGAACTTGGCAGATGCAACTGTTGTGCTGGTTGGCGGACCGCCCGGAGGCGGCAAGACGACTCTCGGGCTGGCGCTGGCGCGGAGGCTCGAATCGGCGTACCTGACGGTCGACGACATGGCGGTGGGCCTCCGGGCAGTGACGACGCGCGAATCGCATCCCGGCCTGCACGTCATGGCCCGCGCTGTGACGGGCATGAGTTCAGCGGAGTACTTCACGCAGACCCCTTCCGATCGCCTGATAGCCGACGCCGAGGAGCAGCACCGGGCGGTCTGGCCGGCGGTCGAGAGGCTGGTGCACGCCAGGGCTGTTGAGAAGTCGCCAATCGTGATCGAGGGCTGGTACTTCTGGCCTGAATGGGTGCACGGCCTGGATGTCGAGAACCTGGCTTCGTTCTGGCTAAATGTCGATCGAGAGGTGCTCGAAGCACGTGAGCGGTCGTCCTCGTTCTACGATCAGTCCACCGATCGCGAGCGCATGCTGCGAAACTTTCTCGGACGCAGCTACTGGTACAACGACCTCGTGCGCGAGCAGGCCGATCGGCTGGGGATGAATGTCTTGCGCCAGGACGGCACGGTGCCGGTAGAGGCACTGTGCGATCAGGTTGTGAGGGCGGTGTAGCGAGGGCTTGTCCCCGCCTGTGGCACCCCCGGCAGGATTCGAACCTGCGACCAAGTGCTTAGAAGGCACCTGCTCTGTCCACTGAGCTACGGGGGCGCGTCTGCGTGTGGCCCAACCTCTCAATGATAAGAGGGTTTGCGGTCAGGCTCTAGCGGGCGAACCTACAAGTTGTTGCGGAGGAGGGGCAGGCAGGAGGCGCTCGTACTTGGGCATTTACCTCGAGGGTAGAGAGAAATGCGGCCATCTTGCGCCTATCGAAGTGTAGCCACTGGTCGGCCATCGCATAGGGATCTGACCGTTGTTCCATGGTGAAGCGAGAGATTCTGAATCAAGTTCAGAATGACAGAGTTCGGCCACCCTTCGACAACCCGCCACCCTGAGCCGGTCGAAGGGTGGCCGCCAATCCCCTGTCCCAGCTTGGGAGAGGGTTAGGGTGAGGGTCATCCTTCTGACTGGCAGCCTGTTGCCTGAGCAAACAACCCACCCTCTAACTCCCTCCCTGTCAGGGAGGGAGAACATACTGCCATCCCTGGCCTTTCGAAGAGTGGTTGATGCCAGCCAATATGCTTCGCGTTCAGCCTTAGCCCAGCACACCTAGCCCAGCGCACCGTCTTCGCGGAGACTGGCTATCTCCTCTTCAGAGAGGCCTAGCAACTCCTGCAGCACTTCGTCTGTGTGTTCGCCGAGGCGTGGCGCTCGCTTGACTTCGTCATGTACGCCGACGGTGGAGAAGGGTGATGCAGTTTGGCGCACAGTGCCGAACCGGTCGTGTTCGGTTTCGATGATCATTTTGCGTGCGGCTACTTGCTTGTCTTCCAGCGCCTCTTCAAGGCTGTTCACCGGTGCTGCGGGCACTCCTTCGAATCTCGACATCCAGTCGTCAGTGGTCCGGCTCGCGAACGCCTCCTCCAGCAGCGACAGCAGAGTTGAGCGGTTCTGGTAGCGATCAGCGAAGGTCTTGAAGCGGGCATCGTCCTTGAGGTGTCCGAGGTCGAGGGCGTCTGCGAGCCGCTGCCAGAAGATCTCCTTCGCGCAGAAGACCGAGATCCAGCCGTCTGCGGTGCGGAAGTTCTGGGCCGGCACAATCGTCTGGTGGGCCGAGTTTGCGACGCGCTCGGGCGTCCAGTCTGAGTTGAGCTTCCACGCCGCCAGGTAAGTGAGCATTGAGATGCCCGTGTCGAGCAACGCCACGTCGACGTCGCGTCCGACTCCTGTCCGCTGCGCCTCGAGTAGAGCGGCGACGAGCCCGAGCGCTCCGGCGAACCCGCCTGCAAAGTCGATGAGAGATACGCCGCTGCGAGTCGGCGGCTCGTCTGGTCCGCCGGTGAGGTTCATGTATCCGGCGTAGGCTTGCACCAGCGCGTCGTAACCCGGCTCCTTTGCCCGCGGCCCAGTGCGGCCGAAGCCAGAGAGTGAGCAGGTGACGATTGCCGGGTTGAGGTGTTTGAGCTGGTCGTAGGTGAGCTGAAGCCGCTCGGGGAGGTCGCCTCTGAGGTTGTTGAATACGGCGTGGCACTCGGCGACGAGCTGCTCGAAGACTTTTCTACCCTGCGGCTTGCGGAGGTCGAGCAGGACGGAGCGTTTTCCCCGGTTGAAGGACTGGAAATAGAGCGAGTCGGCGTCTTCGGCTCCGGGCGGAACGTAGCGTGCGACGTCGCCGCCCGACGTTGGATCTTCAATCTTGATGATGTCTGCGCCGAGGTCGGCGAGCGTCATGGTGGCGAACGGGCCGGCGCCGAACTGCGAGATGGTGAGGATGCGCAGGCCGTGGAGGGGTGCGTGTTGTTGGGTCATGCGGTCAGGGTAGCTGGCGGATGGTACCGAGGCGAATACAATCCGACGTGCTCAAGTTTGCCGCGCTTCGGTGGCTGAGGACGCGAAACGCCTCTTATAAGCGGTCAGATTCTGGAGTGCCCATTGGAATGACTCGAATATATGCAGACTCAAGCGTCTGGGACAAGCGATTCGAACTAGAGGGTGATCTCGACTGGGGTGGGCTCTGGACCGATCCCGTTATTGGTCTGCTCCGAGACGCCGGAGCTCGGCGGTTGCTGGACCTTGGATGCGGAACAGGCAGCGACGTTGCGCGATTGGCAACCGCAGGCTTTGCTGTGACCGGGCTCGATTTTTCTGAGAGCGCGATCGAGACTGCGCAGGCGAAAGGGATACCAGAGGCCGAGTTTGTACAGGCCGACATGGCCAATGGACTCCCCTTCTCCAGTGACTCGTTCGACGCAGTTCTGTCGAACGTCGCTCTTCACATGTTCGACGATTCGACTACTGCGCGGATTGTCGCTGACGTCAGGCGCATACTGAGACCGGATAGCTTCTTCGTCTTTCACGTCAATTCCCGAGAAGACCGAGCGCTTCGTTCCACTCGCAAGAAAGTGACGCAGGAACTTGGTTCGAATCTGATTGAGGAGGAGGACGGGCAGACCGTCCACTTTTTCTCTGAAGAAGAGCTCAAGGTGTTGTTCGCGGATTGGAAGACGCTCGATCTCGAGCATCTGGAGATAGGGCATCGCGAGACCGGCGAACCGTTCAAGAGAGTGTGGCGCGGAATAGCCAAGGGCTAGATACGCACATCTACTTCTCTTTCGAGCTTTCAATCCTGAACCAGCGTCTTAGGAAGCCGGTGCCGCCTGAATCCGGTGTGTTGATGACGAGGGTGCCGGCGATCTTGTCGTGCCAGCCCTGGCGCTTCGGGTCGAAGACGGTCCATGCCAGCCCGATGCCTGCGACGATCGTCGCCACGAGGCGGCCTGCCACCTCACGCGGGATGGCGACCGCTACGCCCGGGTCCCGGCCCTCTTCATCGACGACTCGTAGGCCCGCCACCCACTTGCCAGGGGTGCGGCCGAAGAAACCGGTGGAGAAGACGAAGTAGCCGAGGATGATGAAGATGTCGATCGGTGCTGTATCGGGTGTCCAAACGGCGTCGCCAAAGATGCGCTTTGTGACCAGGATGATGGTGTAGAGAACGAGGACATCGATGCCAAAGGCGTAGAGACGCTTGAGGGGCGATGCAATGTCGATGGGATGGACCTTCGTCTTGTCGGCGTTGGCTGACGAGACGGCGGGCTGAGTTGTGGCCTGTGGGGCCGGTGCGGCCGCTCGCCTGCGCCGCCTGCGTCTTCGCTCTGCTGCTGATTGATTCGCCATGGCGCATGAATTGTAGTTGTTTGCTTGTGCTGCGTCGTGACTCCGGGCCGGTGCGCATTGACCGAGGCCACCCGCGAACCTACGATGCCGTTCGTTGACGGAATTCCAACCTCCACTACGACTTAATCGAACATGACCTTTTCAGGGAGTAAGACATGAGGCTTGACGGCAAGGTGGCGCTGATCACAGGTTCGGCGTCCGGCATCGGCGAGGCGTGCGCAACGCTGTTTGCCCAGGAGGGCGCGAGCGTCGCCGCGGCTGACATTAGCGAGGACGGCGCCGTGCGAACGGCCGCAACAGTTTCAGAAGCTGGCGGCAAGTCGATTGCGATCACCGGTGATGTCACGAGCAAGCCTGAGTGCGAGCGCATGGTCGAGGAGACCGTGGCCGAGTTCGGGTCTGTCGACATCCTTGTGAACAGCGCCGGGATCACGCCTCGCTACGTGCCCGCTGACCTGCCGTTCGATGAGAAGTGGGACCGGGTGATTGATGTGAACTTGAAGGGCAGCATGCTGATGTCTTACTTCGCCAGCGAGAAGATGAAGGAGAAAGGCAGCGGCTCGATCGTGAACCTTGCCTCGATCATCGGCCTTGTCGGCTACACCCACGGCATGGGACTGAGTGATGGCTTCAACCCGTACCCGCATTCGAAGGGTGGGATTGTGCAGATGACGCGGGATATGGGCGTGACGTTTGCCCGAACCGGCGTGCGAGTGAATGCGCTTTGCCCCGGCTTCGCGTACACGGCGCTGACTAAGACTCTTACTGAGGACCCCGAGGCGCGAGAGAGGCTGGAGAATCTTCACCCGATGGGCAGGCTTGGCGAGCCGATGGAGATTGCGCACGCGGCGCTGTTCCTGGCGTCGGATGAGGCGTCGTTTATCACGGGGGCGTGCTTGCCGGTGGATGGCGGCTACACGGCGCAGTAGGGTGGTCGGCCGCAATCCCCTCTCCCAGCTTGGGAGAGGGTTAGGGTGAGGGTCATTCTTCTGACTGGCAGCCACAGATCCGGTGGGGGCGCTGCTTGCCGCGCCCGGTCT
>JANQQP010000021.1 GCA_028285005.1 Dehalococcoidia bacterium
CTGCGCTGGTGCAGGGGGCAGGATTCGAACCTGCGAAGCCATAGGCAACAGATTTACAGTCTGCCGGGTTTAACCACTCCCCAACCCCTGCCCAAACGAAGATTCTACCACAGAGCCGTGATTCAGAACCACACTCCGTGACGCAAATCGTCGCCAGTTCAACTTGAGTATGCACTCCAGTTGCGGGAACGGGCTGAAAAATGGAGCCCCGGGAGGGATTTGAACCCTCGACCTACCGATTACAAATCGGTTGCGCTAGCCACTGCGCCACCGGGGCAACCTGACCATCGTATGGAGCGTGTGTTGTCTGCGTCAATCAGGACAGCACATCACTTTCGGCGCGGCGAGGAGGCCTGGAGTTCTGAAGAGTCGATTTACACCAGCGCTATTGCCTGATCGCCTTTCATGTAATATCATTTGTTACATGAGACGCGATTGCCGACTATCAGATGTGATCCATCTCTTGCTTCACATGGAAAGGCAGGGGGGTCCTGTTACTTCTGAGGCGCTGTCCAGGGCCATGGACACGAACCCCGTGGTGATCCGGCGCACGCTCGCCGGTCTCCGCGACGAGGGCTACGTTCGGTCCGAAAAAGGCCATGGCGGTGGGTGGACACTCGCGTGTGATCTATCGGATGTGACCTTGCGCGGCGTCTACAACGCGCTCGGCAGTCCAACTCTTCTTGCTATCGGCAACCGGTCGAAATCGCCGGATTGCTTAGTCGAACAGGCGGTTAACAACGCACTTGATGAGGCTTTCCATGATGCGCAGGAACTGCTTCTAACGCGCTTTGGTGAGGTGACGCTGGACGTGATGAGCGCTGATCTGCGGGACCGCCTGGCTGCTATCGGAAAGCACAGGGAAACGGAGCACGTCCATGGCTCATGACGCAATAATCATCGGCGGAAGCTTCGCCGGGCTCTCGGCAGCCACCTACATTGCTCGGGGCAGGCGATCGGTCTGCATCATCGACACCGGGTCTCCGCGCAACCGGTTCGCGGCGCACTCGCATGGGTTCCTCGCCCAGGACGGCAGTTCTCCGGGCTCGATGCTGGTTACTGCCCGGTCGCAGGTTGCCGCATACCCCACAGTCACTTTCGTCGACGGACAGGCGGCTAAGGTTGAGAAACACACAGAAGGCTTTGCGGTTGAGCTGGCCACAGGTGAAGCCATTGAAGGTAGCAAACTCGTGCTGGCCTTCGGCGTGTCCGATGAACTGCCTGACATTCCGGGTCTGGCCGAGCGCTGGGGTAACTCTGTAATCCATTGCCCGTACTGCCACGGCTACGAGTTCAGCGAACAGCGACTGGGCGTGCTGAACCTCTCTCCAATGTCGGTTCACCAGGCGATGCTGGTTTCTGAGTGGGGACCGACGACGTTCTACCTGAATGGCGCGCCTGAGCCGGATGCCGAGTCGGTTGCGGAGCTGGAAAAACGCGGTGTGGTCATCGAGCCCGCGGCTGTGGCAGCACTTCATGGAGAGGGCGACGAGCTCTCGTCAATCGAGCTGGCTGACGGGCGAACGCCGAAGCTGGATGCTCTGTACATCGGACCGCCTAACCACCTAAATAGCGACATTGCTCAGCAACTGGGCTGTGAGATTGAGGACAGTCCGATGGGCTCCATCATCTGGACCGACGAAATGAAGATGACGACGGTGCCAGACGTGTTTGCGGCAGGCGACATCACCCGCGCCTTTCACAACGTGACGTTTGCGAGCGCCGACGGTGTTATGGCTGGCACTGCAGTTCACCGCTCGCTGGTTTTCTGACCTGCGGTCGGCGGAAGGCAAACGAATCGCTACGTCTGCGCAACCCGTGTGAGGCCGTGCGTTTCGTAGAACCGGTCCAGTTCGCGAGCTGACTTGAGGCGGATGACAGGAACTCCCGCCGGCAGCAGGTTCACCATCCGTGCGTCGCGTTCGATCATGGCTCGTCGATGCGTCACCCAGTACAGCCATAGAGCATCGCGACTGAACAACTTCCGCCAGCTCTCGGTATTCTCGCCGCAGATCTGGTTCTTGTCCCATGCACGCTGGAAAGAGCGTTTGAGCATGCGCCAGAAGCCGATTCGCCAGGGCAGGTCGATCCAGATGACCAAGTCCACATGGCGCATCAGGAAGTCGCCGAGCTTTGTCCAGTAGTGACCATCCGCCACCCATCCATCGGGCGCGGCATCAATAGCAGCGGTCACCTTCTCTTTGAGCTCTTGTTCGGTGCTCTCGCCCCAGTTGGGCTTCCAGTAGAGCGCGTCGAGCTCGATGTAGGCGAGTCCGGTCTCCGAAGCGATCGCCCTGGCCAGCGTCGATTTCCCACCGCTACCGACAACCGAGATCCGCGCGCCGAGTTCAGTGTTCATCGACACGAGGTTGATGTCTTCTAGGACGGTTCGACGATTGACCATGGCGTTCAGGCCTTCAGCAGGGCTTTCGCAGCTTCTGTGGCGGCTTCCACAATATCCCGCAGCGGCAGTCCGGTGCGCATCGCAACTTCTCGGCAGTTTTCGTACTCCGGGTGGATGCCTGCGACGTTTCCGTCGAGCCGCTTGATCTTCACGGTGATCTCCGAACCGTGGACAGAAACCTTCAAGAATTCTCGGTCGGCGACGTATCTTTCCGCAGCGCGGCGCCGGACCCCGAGTGTTGAGGTCTCTCGCATGACGAGCAGCGCCAACCTGTCCTCCTGCGCCGGACGGCAGAGGACTGAGAGGAGCACGCCCGGGCGGCCTTTTTTCATCTGTATGGGCGTGACCCACGCGTCGAGCGCACCGGCTTCCATGAGCCGTTCCTGCACGTATCCAATTGCTTCGCCAGTCATGTCGTCGATGTTGGTCTCGAGGAGCCGCAGATCGGTGTCGAGCTCAAGTCCGTTGGCGGCAGTCGACTCAGATTCGCCTGTCCACAGGCCGACCACGTTCGGGTGCTGCTCCGGGTCGCGGTTGCCGGCTCCGTATGCGTTTATCTCAGGCACGAACGAGATGGGCTCAAACGAAGCGATGGTAGTGACCAGCGCGGCTCCAGTCGGCGTTACCGCCTCGCCTGCAGGCCCGTACGAACCACCTGCGCGAACTGGCGCCTTCGTAATCCGATAGATCTCGCTCGTCGCCGCCGCTGTTGCAGCCATGATTCCGTGACTGCTGCGTGAAGTTCCAGCGGACAGCGGGAACGGCGAGGCGTGCAGTTTCTCGATTCCGAGCAACTGTAGCCCGGCAATGACACCGATGATGTCCACGAGTGTGTCGACCGTGCCGAGCTCATGCAGGTGCGTCTCCTCTTTGGTGACTCCGTGCGCGGCCGACTCAGCCGTAGCCAGCAGATCGAAGACTTCGCGTGCAGTCGCTTTCACCTGCGGGTCCAGCGCAGAGTTGTCGATCACACCCTCGAACTCGGTCCAATCGCGAATACGCTTGCCGGAATCGGTCAGTTCCACTCCGATCAGCGTGGCGTCGATTCCGCACCGCTTCACCTTTGACGAGGACAGCTCGAAGTCGCCAGATCCCAGCTTGTCGAGCTCTGCGCGCAACTGGTCGAGCGTCAGTCCGGCATCGACCAACGCTCCGAGCAGCATGTCGCCGCTCACGCCGCCGATCATGTCTATGTATGCGCTACGCATGCAGTGGATCACCTGAAACGTGATTCGCCGATCGAACCAGGAGTAGAAACCTTAGCTCAGGTCGGCTGCACAGGGCTCTTGAGCGCTTCGTTCAGGCGACCTGAACGGAAGCCGCGTCTTTCCAGCTCTATGCTCCTGTACCCGGCGCCTCGAATTAGTCGCTCCGCGGTTGAACGAACATCTGCAGACTCGAAACGTTCAAGATCGTTCAGCGGCAGCTCGATTCGTGCGGTTTCGCCGTAGTGGCGGACACGAACGGTTCTGAAGCCCAGTTCCCGCAACCCGCGCTCAGCAATGGCGACCATGCGCATCGACTCGATCGATACCGGCGTGCCGTACGGAATTCGAGACGCGAGGCAGGGTTGCGCTGGCTTGTCCCAGACCGGCAGGTCGTCGCGCCGGGCGATATCGCGCACTTCCTGTTTGTTGATTCCTGCTTCTACAAGCGGACTTCTAACCTCAGCGTTCGATGCGGCTTCGAGGCCCGGCCGGTAGTCGCCGAGGTCGTCTGTGTTTGTGCCATTGGCGATGAAGCGGATGTCTCGTTCCGCGGCGATCCGCTGCAGGTGTGAATAGAGTTCCGTCTTACAGAAGAAACAGCGCCTGCCATCGTTGACCAGGTAGCGCTCGTCCTCGATCTCGTTGGTCGAGGCGATGACGTGATTCCAGCCTCGGGAGCGTGCCAGGTCGGACGCGCCCTCCAACTCCTCCGGTGCCACAGAGGGAGATGATGCCGTGACCGCCAGTGCCCGTTCGCCGAGGACGCGGTGAGCGACCGACATCACTAGGGCTGAGTCGACGCCGCCCGAGTACGCCACGATCACGCTGCCTAGCGTGCGTAGCTGCTCCTCGAGCCGGAGCTCTTTTTCGGCCAGCGTCGTGGATTCGGGAGCGATGTGGGCGAGAGACTCCATTGCCCACCATTGTGTCATCTCAAAGCCGACACAGGTGACGACTTCCTACGGCGCCGCCGAACCATTCTCGACCGGCAACGGAATCGCGGCCTTTACGGCCTCGGCCAACGTTGAGGCACGTACTACCGACTGCCCAGCGGCGCCCAGGTCCGCGGTTCCCCGCGGCAACAAACATTGCTCGAAGCCGAGGCGCCGGGCTTCACCAGCTCGGCGAGCCTCTTGCTGGACCGCTCGCAGCTCGCCTCCGAGTCCGATCTCTCCGGATGCCGACCAGCCGTCCCGCACCGGAACATCAAGGAAGCTGGACACAATCGCGAGCGCAACGGCGAGATCGGCAGCTGGCTCACTGACTCTGAGACCACCGGCGATGTTGACCACGATGTCGTTGGAACCAAGAGGGAAGTTGAGACGCTTGCTGATCACCGCGATCAGGAGGTGCAGGCGGGCGAGGTCGTAGCCGTTGGCAGTGCGGCGTGGGGAAGCCGCGGGCGTGGGAGTCACCAGCGCCTGGACCTCTACGGTGAGTGGCCGCGTCCCTTCGATCACGGTTGCGACGGCAGATCCTGACGCGCCACGCTGGCGCTGTGAAAGGAACATTGTGGAAGGCTCGGCAACGTCCTGCAGTCCTGTCTCGGTCATGGCGAATACGCCCAGCTCGTCGGTTGCGCCATGCCTGTTCTTCGAGCCACGAAGCAGCCGGAGCTGCGTGCCCGCGCTGCCTTCAAGTTGAAGCACCACGTCCACAACGTGTTCCAGTACCTTCGGCCCGGCGACGGCGCCGTCCTTGGTCACATGCCCTGCGAGGATTACCGGAACTCCCGTGCGGCGAGCTATGTCCCCAAGGGCAGCCGCAGACTGACGGATCTGGCCTATCGTGCCGGATGATCCATCTACACCGCTGTGCCAGGCCGTTTGAATGGAGTCGACGACGAGCAGTGCCGGTTTAGCCTCTTCGGCCAGCGCGCCGAGCCACACAACGTCGCCGGTCGACACGACCAGTAGTCGTTCCTGCGGGATGCCAAGTCGTTGCGCCCTCAGCTTGATCTGGTCTTGTGACTCTTCGCCAGTTGCATAGATCGCCGGTCCAATTGCGGATGCAACACCTGCGGCGCACTGAAGCAGCAGCGTCGATTTGCCGATACCCGGGTCACCTGCGAGTAGAACGGTTGATCCCGGAACGAAACCTCCGCCGAGAACGCGGTCGAGTTCGGTGATACCGGTCGATGTCCTCGGCCGGTCGGTAACAGCGAGATCCGACAGGGAGACGGGCTGAACGAAGCTAACCAGATCGGCGGGAACTCCCCGTAGCTGAGGCACCGGAGCAACCTCTTCAACACTGTTCCAGGCTTCGCAGCGCATGCACTGTCCGACCCATTTGGGAGTGGTGTGTCCGCACTCGCTGCAGGCATAGGCCGTCTTCTGGGTACGCGTTGTCATGCGTGCAGTATCGGTCTCTCCCGGCGCGAACGGCAAAGAGGTTGGCACGTGATACGGTCGGCCTAGCCGAGACTCCATACACCCGAATCATCCCATGACAACCGACTATTCTCAGTCTCCAGTAGCGTTCAGTTCCGGCGACAACGAACTCGCCGGAACCCTGGTCTTGCCGCTTAGCCAGGGCCCACATCCCGTCGCGGTGTTCATCCATGGCTCTGGTAAAGCGGACCGGACCGCTGCAGGAATGTACCTGGCGGTCTTCGAGGAGTTCGCTCGATGCGGCATCGCCTCACTGTCATGGGACAAGCCGGGAGTCGGTGAGTCGACAGGACACTTCTTCGACCAGTCGTTCGAGGACCGCGCGGCGGAAGCGATCGCTGCGATAGACAGTCTGGCGGGCCGCGCTGACATCGACATAAGCAAGATCGGGCTATGGGGGATTAGCCAGGCCGGATGGGTGATGCCGCTCGTTTGCGAACAGAGACCGGAAACCGCGTTCATGATCGGCGTGAGCGTGCCGGCGTCGACTGTGCGGGACCAGGACCTGTTTCGAATCCGGAACTCCCTGCCGGCCAGTGGGTTCAGCGCGGAGCACACTGACGAAGCGTTGGAGTTCATGAATCGGCTGCACCAGCTTGCGATAGAAGATGCCGCTTACGATGATGCATTGGAGCAGCTGCAGGGTTACGCAGACAGACCGTGGGCACCGGTCGCGTTTGGTGGCACGCCGGACCCCGCAGGTTTCGAGTTCCTGAAGCGCATCATCCTGGTCGATCCCAAGCCGGTTATCAGGTCGATCAAGTGTCCCGTAATGCTGGTGTTCGGAGAGAAAGACACTCTGGTCGACACCGGAGAGACCAGTGAGGCGTACGAACAACTGCTCATGGAGTCTGGCAACTCCGACCTCACAATCCACCGCTTCCCAGACGCCGACCATGTCCTCACGCGGACAGAGACGGGCGGGCAGGTGGAGATAGTCGGCAAGATCAACGGCGATGAGTGGCAACACGTTCCGGGCTATGTCGAGTCCATGGGCGAATGGCTTGAAGAACGAGTGCGCCGCTAAGCGACTGTTCGGACGAACGCGAATTCGCCGCAAAAGAAACGGGGAGCCGTTTCCGGCTCCCCGCATTTGATCAGCTATTGGCTTGCGGCTACTCGGCCGTGGCCGTTTCCTTCTTCTTCGTCTTGGGGACGTACACGGAGACGTTGCCGTCATCATCCACGTCCACCTCGACGATGTCACCAGCCTTGAAGTGGTCTGACAGTAGCTCTTCGGAGAGCCTGTCCTCCACTTCGTTCTGGATGAGCCTGCGCAGCGGCCTCGCGCCCATCTTCGGGTCGAAGCCGGTCGTGCCAAGGAACTCGCGAGCCTTGTCCGTAACCTGGAGCACCAGACCGTGTTCGAGCACCCGTGCCTGCACCTCTTTCAGCTCAAGGTCCACGATCTCGAGGATGTGGTCCTGGCCGAGTGGGTGGAAGACGACCGTGGCGTCGATGCGGTTCAGGAACTCCGGCCTGAAGCCGTTCGATGGGTCCTTCACCGCGTCCAGCACACGCTCCTTGATGCGCTCGTAGTCCTTCTCAACCTCGCGCTCCTCGTCCGCCGAAGCGAAACCGAGCTTAGCGCTGGTCGAGATCAGGTTCGAGCCGAGGTTCGACGTCATCACGATGATCGTGTTCTTGAAGTCGACCTTACGGCCCTTGGCGTCTGTCAGGTGTCCGTCTTCGAACACCTGCAGCAGCACGTTGAACACGTCAGGGTGCGCCTTTTCGATCTCGTCGAGCAGTATCACCGAGTACGAGCGCCTGCGAACCGCTTCAGTCAGCTGTCCGCCCTCGTCGAAGCCGATGTATCCCGGAGGAGCGCCAACCAGTCTTGCGACCGAGTGCTTCTCCATGAACTCCGACATGTCGAGCCGCACCATTGCGTCTTCCTCGCCGAACATGTACTCGGCGAGCTTCTTCACCAGGTGAGTCTTACCGACGCCTGTGGGTCCGAGGAAGAGGAATGCGCCGATAGGCCGCTTGGGGTCCTTGAACCCTGCGCGGGCACGTCGCACCGCCTTGGACACAGCCCCGACGGCTTCGTCCTGGCCGACGACGTTCAGCTTCAGCGCCTCTTCCATCTTCATCAGGCGCTCTTTTTCTTCCACATCCAGGCGAGTGACCGGGATGTGAGTCCACATGCTCACAACTTCCGCGATGTCGTCACCGGTGACCTCTGTCTTGGCCTCCGGCTTCGTCTTGTGCCACTCGGACTCGAGCTGTTCGACCTTCGTGACCTGTTCAAGCTCACGGTCGCGCAACTCTGCAGCGGTCTCGTAGTTTTGACCAGAGATCGCCGAGTCCTTCTCGCGACGAATGTCGTCGAGACTCTTCTGAGCCTCACGCAGAGACTTCGGTGTGATGCTGTTCTTGATGCGGACGCGGGATGCCGCCTCGTCGATCAGGTCGATCGCCTTGTCAGGCATCTGCCGGTCCGGGATGTATCTGTCGGCGAGCTGTGCTGCCATCTCCAGCGCTTCGTCCGTGATCTCCAGTCCGTGGTGTTCCTCGTACTGGTTCTTCACGCCGCGAAGGATGTCGACGGTCTGGTTCGGGTCCGGCGCCTCAACAGTTACGGGCTGGAACCTGCGCTCCAGCGCCGGGTCTCTTTCCACATACTTGCGGTAGTCGTCCTGCGTCGTTGCGCCGACGACCTGCAGCTCTCCCCGAGCCAGTGACGGCTTGAGGATGTTCGCTGCGTCGACAGCGCCTTCCGCTGCGCCTGCTCCAACCATTGTGTGCATCTCGTCGATGAACAGCACGCAGTTGGAAGCCTGCTTCAGCTCGGCGATCACCTTCTTCAGGCGCTCTTCGAACTCACCGCGGTACTTGGTGCCTGCGACCAGTGCGCCCATGTCCAGCGTGACGACTCGCTTGCCGATCAGCGTCGGCGGAACGTCGCCTTCGACGATCTCAGACGCGAGCTTTTCGACGATGGCGGTCTTGCCAACGCCTGGCTCGCCGATCAGGACCGGGTTGTTCTTGGTGCGGCGGGACAGGATCTGGACGACGCGCTCGAGCTCCGAGGCGCGGCCAATCACTGGATCGAGGTGGCCTTCGCGGGCCATCTTTGTCAGATCAACACCAAGCTCATCAAGAGTTGGCGTCCGTGTGCCGGACTGCTTCTGGGATGAAGAGCCGGACGGCTGCGACGCGCTCTGGCTGAGGATATGGTTCGTCTCGCCGCGCACTTTTTCAAGTGTCACGCCGAGGCTCTCCAGCACTCCCGCGGCAACGCCTTCGCCCTCACGCATGAGGCCGATAAGCAGGTGAACGGTTCCGATGTAGTGATTGTCGAGCCGGCGCGCTTCGTCTACCGCGAGCTCGATCACCTTCTTAGCGCGGGGCGTCAGGCCGATCTCACCCGGAGTTGGGCGCTCGCCGCGGCCGATGATGAACTCAACGGCAGAGCGGACCTTGGCCAGTTCGACATTGAGGTTGGCGAGCACCTTGGCTGCGCCGCCCTCGGTCTCTCGCACCAGGCCGAGCAGAATGTGCTCAGTGCCGATGTAGTTGTGGTTGAACCGTTGTGCCTCTTCCTGGGCCAGCGACAGTACGCGCCGCGCCCTTTCAGAGAACTTTTCAAACCTGCTAGCCATCTATTCTTGCTCCCCTTTGCCGCCGTTAAGCGGCAAATCTAACGGTGCAAGCCCTCAATCGTTCTTTTCGAATATCTCCTCGAAGCTACCCGCTTCGTCCTCAACTGATGCGGAGGCAGGCGGAGCGTTGTCGATCACTTCTCCGTCGTCCTGTGCCTGCTTCAGAGAAAGACCAAGGCGTCGGCGCTCTGGTTCAATCCGAATGATCTTCAGTTTTAGCTCATCACCCTCGTTGACCACGTCCCTGGGATGCTTGATCACCTGGTGGCTCAACTCCGAGATGTGGATCAGGCCTTCGATACCGGCGTCGATTCGTGCAAAGGCGCCAAAGTTGGCGAGCTTGGTCACGACACCGTCAACGGTCTGACCTACTGCGAACTTGTTCTCGACCTCATCCCACGGCTCGGGCTTAAGCCTTCTCAGGCTGAGGGCGATCTTCAGGTTCTCTCGGTCTACTTTAAGGATGAATACGTCAATCTCGTCACCGACGGAGACGACCTCTTCTGGCGACTTCACCGGTTCCCAGGAAAGTTCTGAGATGTGAATAAGGCCGTCTGCTCCACCTAGGTCTACGAATGCGCCGAAGTTGGAGATGCCGGCAACGCGTCCGCGCCTGATCTCTCCTTCGCTCAATTCCTGAACCAGACGCATCTTCTGAATCTGCTTCCAGGCCTGGAGCGCGGCTCGTTCGGAGAAGATGGCCCTGTTACGCCGGCGGTTGAGCTCAACGATCTTGAACTCGACCTCCATGCCGACAAAGCCTTCCTTGGGTGGCTCTCCGCCAGGTACATATAGTTCGCGTGCTGGTCCGACCAGCTGCGAAAGCGGGATGAAGCCCTGCACGCCTTCCGACTCAACGACCGCTCCACCGCGGTTCGAGCCGATGATCTTGCCTTTGACCGTTTCGTCGCTTTCCATCGACTTCTCGAGGATCCGCCAGCCCTGCTCTCCGCGGGCGCGGTCGATCGAGAGGATAGATGAGCCGTCTGGGCCTTCAGGGTTGATGACATAGGCAATGATCTCGTCGCCTACGCCAAGCTCCTCGACACCTTCAGAGCCGAGAGTTCTCATCTCGCGGCCTGGCACAAGCCCTTCAGACTTGTAGCCGATGTTGACGAGCAGCCCTTCGCCGGTCTTGCTCATTACTTTGCCGTCGATGATCTCGCCCCTGCGGAGCGCTTTCGAGGGCACATATTGGTCCAGCAGGTCGGCCATGGTGAGTTCACCAGAGGGTTCCTCTGGCTTCTCAGCCGTGGCGACAGCACTACTGCTTTCCTGCTCTTCAGCAGTTTCGGCAGCCTGCTCTTCTGGCTGGTCTGGTGTGACGTTATCGGTGGTCAAAAAACTCGGATCCTTCAACTAGATATGAACTCGGACAGTCCGTTCATCCATTCTAACTGAGGAGGCTGTTGTTCTGTAGGCCATATTCGGCTGATGTGGCTGAATATGGTGCCGGTTGCCCGGCGCTCCTAGCGAGGGCTTACGGGCAAGGTTGCCTTTCCGCCGTGCAAGTTACCAGCCGCCAATCACCGCAACAGAGTGCAGTGTCAACCGCCATGACCGCCGCGTAGTTTCACATCGCTGGTGCGGAAGAGGTGACGAAATGGCATCTCGCCAGACCTTCGGTTTCGCTCGATGTTGCAGTCGACTCCGTTAGTTCGGTGTTACGGCCAGAACTCGGCTGTGAGGTCAAGAAAAATAGAAGAGAGCCGGTCTGCTAGACCGGCTCTCTGTTGATATTAGCCTCCTGGCAGTGACCTATTTTCCCAAACCCTCGCAGGCTCAGTATCGTCAGCGCTGTGGCGTTTCACTTCCGTGTTCGGAATGGGAACGGGTGGGGCCACCACGCTCCAACCACCAGAAGACGTGATATAGCGACTTGCCGTTTTGGGCGGGGATCATTGCTGGTAGCGGGGGCAGGATTCGAACCTGCGACCTTCGGGTTATGAGCCCGACGAGCTGCCACTGCTCCACCCCGCACCGTTCGATCTACCTCAAGCGCGAGCGTTGACTCGGACAAAAGGCAAGTCCAGTTAGTGAAGAGTTAATTGATTCTGCATTTTCCGAAACCACGCAGGGATTCCTTAATGTGGTTCAAGCCCTCGGCCAATTAGTACCGCTCAGCTGAGGACATTGCTGTCCTTACACCTGCGGCCTATCTATCCGGTAGTCTCCCGGAGGCCTTACTCCCCTCGAAAGGGGATGGGACATCTCATCTCAAGGTGGGCTTCGCACTTAGATGCTTTCAGCGCTTATCCCTTCCAGACATAGCTACCCGGCGATGCTGTTGGCACAACAACCGGCACACCAGAGGTCTGTCCACTCCGGTCCTCTCGTACTAGGAGCAGCTCCTTTCAAATGTCCTGCGCGCACAGCGGATAGAGACCGAGCTGTCTCACGACGCTCTGAACCCAGCTCGCGTGCCGCTTTAATGGGCGAACAGCCCAACCCTTGGGACCTTCTTCAGCCCCAGGATGCGACGAGCCGACATCGAGGTGCCAAACCTCGCCGTCGATATGGACTCTTGGGCGAGATCAGCCTGTTATCCCCGGGGTAGCTTTTATCCGTTAAGCCACGGCCCTTCCACTCAGAACCGTGGGATCACTTTGCCCGACTTTCGTCCCTGCTCGACTTGTTGGTCTCGCAGTCAAGCTACCTTATGCCAATACACTCTTAGGCTGATTTCCATCCAGCCTGAGGTAACCTTTGGGCGCCTCCGTTACACTTTAGGAGGCGACCGCCCCAGTCAAACTGCCCACCAGACACTGTCCCCTGATTCACAGGGTTAGATTCAAACGACAGGAAGGGCGGTATTTCAAGGGTGACTCCACCTGGACTGGCGTCCCGGCTTCTAAGTCTCCCGCCTATCCTACACACCCTGACGTTCGAACCAATGCCAAGTTGCAGTAAAGCTCCACGGGGTCTTTTTGTCCTGCTGCGCGTAACCCGCATCTTCACGGGTCTTGCTATTTCACCGAGTCCATCGTCGAGACAGTGTTCAAGTCGTTACGCCATTCGTGCGGGTCGGAACTTACCCGACAAGGGACTTCGCTACCTTAGGACCGTTATAGTTACGGCCGCCGTTCACAGGGGCTTCAGTCGCCAGCTCTCACCGGCTTCCTTAACCTACCTGCACTGGGCAGGCGTCAGCCCGTATACATCAGCTTTCGCTTTAGCACGGACCTGTGTTTTTGGTAAACAGTCGCTTGAACCAATTCTCTGCGGCCACCAGCGCTTTTCGAAGTAAATTCGTATACGCCAGTGGCTCCCCTTATCCCGAAGTTACGGGGTTAATTTGCCTAATTCCTTAACGATGGTTATCTCGAACGCCTTGGGGCATTTACCCCTGTCCACCAGTGTCGGTTTGCGGTACGGACGCTACAAGACCTCATCAGCGGGGCTTTTCTGGGCGGCATAGGGTCAGCACAGTTCTCGCGGGTTAACCCTCGAGTTCGCCCGCCCCTCGGTTGATAACGTCCCGGGTTTTTTAACCCCCGGAACTCACCTACGGGAAGGCACACGCCATGTCCAATGGGCATGATGTGCTTACCGATCCGCGTCCCCCCTCTGATTCAAGCAGTCTTGCAACGGGGCTGGAATTTTGACCAGCTGTCCATCGGCTTCGCCTTTTGGCTACACCTTAGGGCCGCCTTACCCTACGTCGAACAACGTAGCGTAGGAAACCTCGGACTTTCGGCGTGCCGGATTCTCACCGGCAATAACGCTACTCAAGCCGACATTCTCACTCGTCAGCGCTCCACCAGCCCTCACAGGCCAACTTCAACGCACTGACGACGCTCCCCTACCCCTCCCTCTAAGCCGAAGCAAAGAGGAAAGCCGCGTCTTCGGTGATGTGCTTGAGCCCCGTTTATTTTCGGTGCAGAAACCCTCGACCAGTGAGCTATTACGCACTCTTTAAAGGGTGGCTGCTTCTAAGCCAACCTCCTGGCTGTCTGGGCGTCTCCACTTCCTTTCACACTTAGCACATACTTGGGGACCTTAGACTGCGATCTGGGCTGTTTCCCTTTTGGCAATGGAGCTTATCCTTCACTGCCTCACTGCCGGGGTACCCTTTGTGGAATTCGGAGTTTGGTTGAACTCGGTAAGCTTTCGCCCCCTTACTCATCCAGTGCTCTACCTCCACAAAGTAACTCCCGACGCTGCACCTAAATGCATTTCGGGGAGAACCAGCTATCTCCGTGTTCGTTTGGCATTTTACCCCTACCCACAGCTCATCCCATCACTTTGCAACGTAAACGGGTTCGGCCCTTCACGAAATGTTACTTTCGCTTCAGCCTGGCCATGGGTAGCTCACACGGTTTCGGGCCTACTCGATGCGACTGAACGCCCTGTTCAGACTCGCTTTCGCTACGGCTCCGGCGCTGAACGCCTTAACCTCGCCACACCGAGTAACTCGTCGGCTCATTCTTCAATAGGCACGCTGTCACCCCGACGAATCGAGGCTCCAACGGTTTGTAAGCTCATGGTTTCAGTTCTATTTCACCCCCCTCACGGGGTGCTTTTCACCTTTCCCTCACGGTACTAGTTCGCTATCGGTCGTTAAGAGTACTTAGCCTTGGAGGGTGGTCCCCCCGGGTTCCGGCAAGATTTCACGTGTCCCGCCGTACTCAGGAACCTGACTGAGAGTCGTACGTCTTTCGCTTACAGGGCTATCACCTTCTTCGGCCAGACGTTCCAGTCTGTTCTGCTAAACGTGCGTTTTGTAACTCTCATGGAGCTTCAGAGCACTCCAACGCAGGCCCTACAACACCGCATGGACTCTGGACTCTGACCCGTATGGGCCACACGGTTTGGGCTGATCCCCGTTCGTTCGCCACTACTAAGGGAGTATCGGTTGATTTACTTTCCTCAGGGTACTTAGATGTTTCAGTTCCCCTGCTTACCTACCTCAAAAGAGGCTGACCACCATTACAGTGGCCGGGTTACCCCATTCGGGAATCCCCGGCTAAGCTTGCTAGACAGCTAACCGGGGCTTATCGCAGCCTTGCTACGCCCTTCATCGGCTCTTAACGCCAAGGCATCCCCCATGAGCCCTTAGTAGCTTGAACCACACTAAGGAATCACCT
>JANQQP010000003.1 GCA_028285005.1 Dehalococcoidia bacterium
AATCATCCTGATCGCGTTCGTGGTTGTGGCCTCAGTATTTGCCTTCACAGTCCTGTCCACGGGTGTGTTCTCGGCCGAGAGGTCAAAGGACACCATCTACGCGGGTCTGCAGGAGGCCAGGAGCTCACTTGAGCCACGTGGTGCTCTCATCGCCTACTCTGGTGGTGACAGCGGCGGTACGGCTACGATCTTCAAGGTGAGCTTCATCGTCGCTCCGGCTGTTGCTGGTGAGGCGATTGACCTGACACCGCCTTACACGGCTGGTGGCACGGGCACTGACCCGGACATCGTCGCCAACGCCGAGTACAGGACCATCGTGTCGTACACGGACCAGAACCAGTTCCTCCCGGACGTTCCATGGTCTGTTGACTTCATCGGTGAGAGCTCGGGTGACAACCTGCTGGAAGCTGGTGAGAAGGCCGAGATGACGGTCTGGATCCTGCGGCGTGACTTCTCAGTTTCGAACGTCCTGGCTGCCAACGCTGTTGTCGGCTGGACAGCTGACGTAAATGGCGCCCACGGCATCCTGGCCACGGGCGGCACGTTCCTGACGCCGAACGACAAGTTCACGCTTGAGATCAAGCCCGATTCTGGATCAGTGATGACGCTGCAGCGGACGCTTCCGCCAAGGCTCGACACAATCCTGGACCTTCGCTAGACACTCTGGCGGGCTTAGAACGGACGCAGATTGCGGCCATCGGTGGAAACGCCGGTGGCCGCATCTTTGTGTGAAATGTGTGCGAAAGGTGGGGGTGACCACTGCACGGGCAGGTGGTGTGCCCACAAAGGCACCGAACTGCGTCGGCGCTTAGTGTTGAGTTACCTGCACCCGCGTGTTGCAGGCATGCCTCGTCATGGTAGGCGGTCTGAGAACGCGGGCATGCGGTTGGGAACAGGCCGATGGCGGCCAAACCCAGAGACGAAAAAGCTTTGGAGCCAGTCTAGATGTCGAGCAGCCGCGAAAGAATCGCAGCGCGCAGAGGGATAACCGGACTCGAGACTGCGATCATCCTGATCGCCTTCGTCGTGGTCGCCACTGTTTTCGCCTTCACCGTTCTCTCGACCGGCGTGTTTTCTGCCGAGCGTTCGAAGGACACCATCTACTCTGGTTTGGAGTCAGCCAGAGCTTCTCTGGAACCACGAGGCTCGCTGGTGGCATATCGCGGAGCACACGGCTCAACTCCAACCAACACCATCTACAAGGTCGCCTTTATTGTCACTCCTTCGGTCTCAGGACAGGCGATCGATCTCACTCCGCCTTACACGGCCGGTGGCACCGGCACCGACCCCGATATCTCGGCCGGAGCCGAATACCGGACGGTCATCTCGTACGTGGACAAGAACCAGGCGCTGCCTGACGTGCCCTGGACGGTCAGCTTCCTTGGCAACAGCAACGGAGACAACCTGCTGGAGACCGGTGAGAAGGCTGAGATTACGGTCTGGATATTACGGCGGGACAACGATGTAACTGACATCAATGCAGCTAACGCTGTTTTGGGGTGGACCGCTGACGCTAATGGGGCTCATGGAATCCTGACTACAGGCGGAACGATCCTCACACCGAACGACACTTTTGCTCTGGAGATCAAGCCGGATATCGGATCCGTGATCACTCTGCAGAGAGATGTGCCGGTGAAGTTAGACCCCGTGATGGATCTCAGGTGAGAGATATAAGCAAAGAGATACACAACCTTGCCCTGACACGGCTCATACAGGTCCGCCGCAGACTGACTGCAGTGGACCCTGTGCTGGCCGTGTCGGTTGCGTTTAGAGCGACCGGGCATGGAGGCGAAAGTGGCCGATGAGAAGAGCCTCGAAGAGAGGCTGCAGGCCATACAGGAAGAGTTGAATGCGCTTCGGGACACGGTGTTCCCGATGCTGGCAGACATCCGGTCACGGCTGTTTGCCCAACAGCAAACCAACCAGTGAGGTCCACTGAACTTTGGCTGGCGAAGACGCTCGTCTGAAAGCAGGACTTAAGTCCGCCGAGGATGAGCTTAATCTCATAAAGAACCAGATCCAGCAGACATTGCTGGATATACGGGAACACATCCTTGATGTGACCAACCCGTTCAATAGCGTCGTGCCAGAACTTCTCGATGACGACGAAGAGATGAGCATCGAGGATTCGGGCGGTGTCGGCGGTGAGGCCGGCGCTGATGGCGAGGACGGAGTCAGCGAAGGCGAGGGTGAAGGCGAAGAGATCGAGGGCGAAGGTGAGGGCGAAGCCGAAGAAGACATTGAGTCTGTAGAGGACGCGGGCGCTGACGAGGTGTTGATGGAGGACGGGGACTCTGTGGCAGACGAATACGAGGATGTTCCAGAGGACGAGATCATCGAAGACGGCGGCGGCTCTGGCGGTGGCGGCGGACTGATGGATTTGCTGGAAGATGCTGCTGACGAGGAAGAGGCGGAAGAAGAAGAGTCGGAAGGTTTTGAGCTGGACGACGAGGAACAGATGCCCGAGTTCGAGGCTGACATCGAATCAGAAGAGCTGACCGACCCTCAGCTCCTGGAAGACGCTTTGCCCGAAGGCGAATTGGAGTCTTCAGGCGACGGCGTTGCGGACGCGGTTGCCGCCGCGCTGGTTGCTGATGTCGATCTTCTGACGATGGCGAGCCTGGTGCGCTGGACCGCTGTGACGCGGGAGCGCCTGGGCGCCAACAGGCTCGACATCCTGCTAGACGCCTACGAGATGGCTGGAAGGCTCACGCCTCAGATGAAGAACGTGGTCCGAGCCCTGAGCGCCCTCGGCGAAGAGGACGAAGATGGCATACCTGTGCGGGACGTGGTGACTGCGATGGTCCGCATGGACGGTGTGATCAATTCCGAGGAGAACCGTGAAAGCAACCGTCTGCTGGGGCTCCTGTTGGAGATGGACGAAGACCCGCTCGATCACCTCGCGGCTTAGGCCTGAGCGTCTCGTCCCACCCGAATCTATCGAAAACAGCGGCCCGGCTCATTACCGGGCTGAACATGGAGTGCTGTCATAGACAAGGCGATCACAACGATGTTGCTGACGATAGCCGGCGTAGTAGCGGCTATCGCAGTAATGAACGCCGTGTTCCCGGCGGTCACACGCAGCTCAAGCGCTCTTACCACTGCCAGTTCGACCGTTGACGAGCGCATCAGGACGAATGTGAACGTTGTGCAGTCCGTCGGTGAGCTGGACTCAGGCGGCTCATTCGTCGACACCAACTCCAACTCGCTGTTCGACTTCTTCGTGTGGGTGAAGAACGTGGGCGATGTGACGGTGCCTGCGATCGCCGAGATGGATGTGTTCTTTGGCCAGCCTGGCTCCGTGACTCGCATTCCCAACACAGCGGACTCTCCGAGCACCTATCCAAACTGGACGCACGCTGTTGAAGGCGGAGGCGACTGGGAGGTGGCCGAAACCGTTCGTTTTGAGATCAGGTTCGATGATGGCTGCCCTGGCGCATGTTCCAAACCGGCAGGAACGTACTTTGTACGGATAGTCACGCCGAACGGAGTCGCGACCGAAACGCACTTCTCTATGTAGAGCAGTCTCTGGGTCCGGTGTCTGTGCTGGGCCGCACAGGAGAGATCTCAAGTGGGAACAGCCGTCATTGCACTCCTGGCCTTCGCCATAGTGCTCGGCGCGTCCTTCACCGCCCTTGGCGACCTGGTTGGCCTCAGCGTCACAAGCGCCGATTCGTTGCGTTCCTCGTGGCGGGAGGCGGAGCGGGTCGTAGACAGCTCAATCATTCCTATCTCTGCCAGTGTCTCCACCACAGACGTAGACGTCGTGATAGGCAACCGCGGCCGACTGAAATACGCAGAGCCGGAACTGGGCGAGTGGGAGGTGGTTGTGCGCTATGACGACACCGGTGGCACCTCCCACGTTGAGTACCTGAGCTACTCCTCAACGCTCGGCACCGGTAACTGGACGGTCCAGCAGATTTATCTTGAGCAGTCCACTTCCACTGTTGAGGTGTACGAGATCGACATCTTGAACCCTGATGAAGAGATGGTGATCAGGGCTCGTCTCGCCAACACGCCGGGCACACCCACGCTCAACCAGGTGACGATATCGCCTCCTGAAGGCGGCTCTGGGACGGTCCACTTCAGTGGCTGAGATGCGTCACAACTTGGGTTCGGTTAGCGCGTTCTACGGTTGGAGCGGATCTCTTAACGGCTCTCTCTCCGACTTCGATCACACCGGAAGCACACCTGGAGACGACTTCGAAGAGAGGCTCCGTTGTCCAGTCTTGTAATAGCACTGGTCTCGGTGATGGTGATTCTGGTTGCGATGACCGGCCTCGTAACGAGCTTCACCGGCCCGCAAGCCCAGATTGGCGAGACGGTGAGGGAGTCGAGCGACCTGTACGGCGAGATCGCACGTACCGAGCTCACATCTCTGACCGTTTCGGTCATATCTGCTGGGGCCACCGTTGACTGGTCTGTTGGGAACATCGGCCAGACGCAGTTTCGAGTGTTCGAAGACTGGGATGTGGTGATCGTCTACCAGGACTCAGCCGGGTCCGGATTGCAGGTCGACCACCTCACCTACACAACGAACGTCTCGCCTTCGGCCGGTGAATGGACCGTAACGGGTGTCTACAGGGACGCAGGAACGCTGACTGCGGAGGTGTTCAACCCCGGGATAGTGGACCCGGGTGAGGAGTTCATCATCAGGGCGCAGTTGAGCCCGTCCATTTCGACGCCGACTACGAACACGGTGACGCTGGCGGTTGAGAACGGAGTCACGGTCTCGTCGCAGTTCGTGAACTAGCAATTTTCGTCTGGTCGGCACGATCCGCGAAGTGGGCTTTAATCGACTCTGCTAAGGCAGTCGCAACCCGGCCTCCAACACCGTTCTAAGACTTCGTAGATCGGTGTGGACGGAGCCCTCTGGGGCACTGCTTTTACCGCCTAACGGTGAACACTCAGGCCCAACTTGACATTTCTCCTTCTTGAGAGAGACCGCCTGCAACGAGAATTCAAGTTGAAGTGGTCTGCAACCGGGCTATCCAGGCAATTTTCGATGAACGCCTGGCCCTCGGGCCTCTTGCTGGAGAACCGGTCGTCTGAGCAGTCCGATTGAGACTCGGAGGAAACGTGGCAGAAGCTGGATCCATAGCGTCTGTATCGACAGGCCAACCAGACCTCGACAAGAAGCTGGGTGGAGGCATTCCGCTCGGCTCGCTAACGCTACTCGAAGGGCAATCTGACTCTGGTAAGTCCGTTGTCTCTCAGCAGTTGATCTGGGGATCGCTGCAGGCAGGACTCACCGCGGTGCTTTTCACTACTGAGAGCACGACGAAGAGCTTCCTGCGCCAGATGTCCAGCCTGAACCTCGAGGTGATGGAGTTTCTGCTACTCGGCAGGCTTCGCATCTACCCGATCGCTGTCGGACGCCGCAAGCTCACGCCCAAGCAGGTTTTCAACACCGTGGTTAAGTCGACGAAAGAGGGCCAGGGAGTGGACCTCATCGTTGTCGACTCGTTGACCACGTTCGTGACTCGTGGTTCCTGGGAAGAGACAGCGACCTACTTCGAGCACTGCCAGGAGTTGGTCTCGGAGAACCGCACGATCATCAACGTGGCCTCCACTTACGCCTTTGACGACACGACTCTGGCGAGGCTGCGTTCGATGTGTGACGCCCACCTCACTCTCCGTACCGAAGAGGTTGGTGATCAGCTTGTGAAGATCCTTGAGGTTGCGAAGGTGCGAGGTGCTTCCAAGACCACAGGAAACATCATCACGTTCGACATCGAGCCGGACATCGGCATGAAGATCATTCCGTTCTCAAGGACTTCGGCTTAACCCGGCCCGTGAAATCAGATGAGTGACTTTCCTCCTCCATTTGAACTGAAAGAGCCGGAAGAGTGCGATGAGCCAGAATCGTGCGAGTTCATTCAGCAGCTTCCCACGGCGCTGAAAGAGGTCGTGACCGAAGTCGGCTTCCTGCGCAAGTACGTTCACAGGCTGCCTGTCGATGAGATAGGTCTGCCGGTCTATCGCGAGGAGCTAGAGCGTTCGGACGGCGATGCAGAGAAGCCGAACTTCATCTACAAGTCGCACAAGGGTGGAATCTACTTCCACATCTATCCCGACCCTGCCGGCGGCCGTGACCACTACATCGCCATCGAGCCCAGGATCGACCACCCTCAGATCCGTGAGTTGATGGCCGATATCGAACTGGCAATGCTCGACTATACAGACGAGCTCGAGGCCGCCCGCGGCGATGAACAGCTTGGCCTGGTTCTGGAGTGGTGCCTGGACTCGATCTTCAAAGAGAAGCCAACGATGGAGTTGGACGAGATCTACGCGCTGCCGGTCATCGACCCTGACGCCGAGCCTGAAGAAGAGGAAGAAGAAGCGAAGGCGGAGGGCGATGCCGAAACGGCTGCGGCAGAGGGTACCGCCGTTGCGAGTGCTGGCGGAGAAGACTCCGAGGAAGCTGGCGGCGGAACTGCCGTTGCTACAGAGGCTCCAGCCAAGAAGCCCAAGGGCAAGAAGCGAGGCGGCGGCCTGTTCTCCAAGTTCCTGGGTAGCGGCAAGGGATCGAAGGTCGACCTTCAGGCCAAGTGGAAGCTTTCCAAGCTGGACATCGAGGGAATCAAGTACCAGCTGGTGAAGGAGAAGGTCGGAGTCGGAGTGCTGCAACCTCTGATCAACGACCACTGGATTGAGGATATTTCGTGTTCCGGCGTCGGCAAGATGTACATCGAGCACAAGGTGTTCAAGTCGATGCTGTGCTCGTTCGGCTACAAGGACGACGCCGAGCTAGATGAGCACGTTCTGAGGCTCTCCGAGCGCATCAAGAAGCCTGTGACGTTCAGGGCGCCCGTGGTGGACGCGTCGCTGCCGGATGGCTCTCGTATCAATATCGTCTTCGGCCGCGACGTTTCGTTGACCGGTTCGAACTACACCATCCGTAAGTTTGCAGAAGACCCGATCAGCATCTTGAACCTGATCAGGTGGAAGTCGATCACTTCTGAGGCGGCGGCTTACCTTTCGCTCTGTCTCGAAGACGGCATGAACATGTTCGTGTCCGGTGAGACAGCTTCAGGTAAGACGACGCTGATGAATGCGCTCACAGTGTTCATCAGGCCGAACGCCAAGATCGTGTCGATTGAGGACACGGCTGAAGTGCAGGTGCCGCACCCGAACTGGCTGCGAGAGGTGGTGCGGAAGGCGAAGCCCGGTGAGGGCGACTCCGGCGTGGGTATGTTCGACCTCCTGAAGGCTGCACTGCGTCAGCGTCCTGAAGAGATCATCATCGGTGAGATTCGTGGTGAAGAGGGTCTTATCGCCTTCCAGGCCATGCAGACCGGTCACCCGGTTATGGCAACCTTCCACGCAGCCTCAGTTCAGAAGCTGATCCAGCGTGTTGTCGGTGACCCGATTCTCGTTCCCAAGAACTATGTCGACAACCTCAACCTCTGCGTGATTCAGGAAGGTGTGAGGCTACCGAGCGGAGACCATGGCAGGCGTTGCACCTCCATCTCTGAGATCGTCAACTACGACTCTCTGAGTGACTCATTCTCATTCGTTGAGGTGTTCACCTGGGACCCGGTCACGGACGTGCTCGAGTTCACGGGCATGAACAACTCCTATCTGCTTGAGCAGCGGATTGCGCCCTCACGTGGATATCCGCCGGCACGCAGACGCCAGATCTACTCGCTCGTGAAACGCCGCGCCAGGATCCTCGACAAGCTGGTCAACACCGGTATTGAGGACTACTACGAGACGTTCCAGGTGATCTCCAAAGCCACAGCGGATGGTGTGTTCTAGTGGCAGCAGGAGTACTCGCAAAACTCGGCCTGGGAGATGCCGCCAAGCGCAGGGCTGAAGATAAGGCCATCGCAGAGGTCAAGAGCACCTCGCAGGTGGACAAGAAGCAGCTTCGCTTCGATCTGTTCACTCACGTCTCTTATATGGCTTCACTGGCGACGGCGAAGGCTTCACGTGAGGTGATGTTTACGCGTGCAGCGAAGCTGAACCTGGAGTCGTCTCCGTTCTTCGCTGAGATCAACACGTTGGTGAACCGTCTGAAGTACGACTACTCAGAGGCATGCCGAGCAGTCGCCGATCGGACCGACATCGACGAGGTGTCGAGCCTGCTGATCCGGATGTCCGGTTCGCTGGCTTCTGGTGAGGACGAGGCCGAGTTCCTGACTCGTGAGGCGGCGGTGCTCGCCGAACAGTACGAGGCTGAGTACGAGCAGAAGATCGAGTCGCTCCGCAAGTGGACAGACGCATATGCCGCTCTGACCGTGTCTGCGGGCCTGATCGTCGTGATCAGCATGATCTCGATGATGATCTGGAGCCTTAGCCCGGTCATGATCCTGATGACGGCGCTGGCGACCATCGGTGTGATGGGCGTCGGCGCATTCATCCTGAACGCCGCTTCGCCGGTTGAGGTGTTCTCTCGCAAAGCCGGGATGAGCGCCGTCAATCAGATCCAGGCCAAGCGGCTGATGCTCATATTCGGCGTTGGTGGAACTCTTGCGGGTTCGCTGGCCCTACTGGTGGCAGGACTTGGGCCAGCGCTGATAATCACCGGCCTTGGCCTTCTGCCCGGTGGCTTCATGATGTACCGGGACCAGAGCCGACTGGCGAAGATGGATGCCGACATCGCTACTTCGACTCGGCTTCTTGGTGGTGTGACTGACGCTATCGGATCGACTGTCGGAGATGCGCTCACGAAGGTGGACCGGCGGTCGTTGGCGTCGCTGAACCCGTATTTCAGGCGCCTGGATGTTCGTATACGTGCGTCGCTCTCGCCTGACCTTGCCTGGAAGAGGCTCGTTGAAGAGACGGGTTCTGAGATCGTCGACCGGACCGTGAGCATCTTCTGGGACGCTCTGACGATCGGTGGAAACCCGCTTGAGACGGGCAAGAACGCCGCGTTCTTCGCTTCGAGCATCACTCTGCTACGGGAGAAGCGTGCCCTGGTGGCGAACACCTTTGCGTTCCTGGTAGTACCGCTTCACCTGGCGATGACCGGCCTGCTGATGTTCATTCTGAACGTGATGGAGCTGTTCTCGACTCAGCTCGTGGACCAGACTGCGCCGGACCTTGGCGACACAGGAGCTGCGATCCCAGATATCGCCAATGTTTCGGGTTTCAACACGTTCGCAAATGTGGACTTTGGATTCCTGAACATCCTGGTCATATCCGTCGTGCTGGCGCTCACGATCGCAAATGCGCTGGCTCCGCACTCGGCAGCCGGTGGTCACAGGTTCAGGTTCCTGTTCTCCCTCGGAATCATGATGATCATTTCGGGAGCCATGATCGCACTGGTACCTCCGGCGGCTGAATCGATCTTCTCCACCATCACGGAGCCAGCGAACACCTAGCGCTCCGCTACGTGCGGCACAGGCCGAAAGGAGGCCGAATATGCCAGACGATGAACTGAACCCCGGTGAAGAGCCCGAAATCAACGCTGTTTCGGTGAGCCTCGCAGACATCGTGGAAGACGAGGACGATGCCGAGTTGGAAGAGGAAGAAGCTCCTGAAGAGGAAGCTGCTGAGGAAGATAGCGGTGGTGGTGGCGGACTCGACGACATCATGGACGACATCTTCGCCGACGAGCAGGAAGAGGATGATCGCCTGAAGGCCTTCGGTGACCTTGAGCATCTGACGATGATCGAGGTCTCGTCAGAGGTTGAGGCTGTATTGGAAGAGTTGCGGATCAGGCAGGGTGGACATGAGTGATGGCAAAGCTGCTCGGAAGGTCAGCTCTACGGGGCAGGCTGAAGAGCAGTGCGAGCACATGACGGCCGAGGTGCTGGACGTCTTGGCCGATTCGATCAAGGAATCGGCGATTTCGATCGATGTGAACTCGAACATCGTTCATTGGAACGCCGCATTCGCTCGCAAGTTCGCCAGACCAGCGGCTGGCGACCAACTCGCAACGTATTTCGACCCGCCAGGCCTGCGCGCCCTGATCAAGGCGACAATGAACGTCGATTCGGCACGCGATGCGGAGATGATCCTGGACGACGGCGGCCCGAATGTCGCTGCCTTTCGAGTAACTGCCGTGCCTATCGAGCCGGATAACGGCCAGCGTTCCCGCATGCTGCTTGTGATCGACGATATCTCAGAGCAGGCTGACCAACGCAACCGCATGGTGGCTAACAGCAGGCTGGTGGCAGTTGGTGAGATGGCGGCGGGCGTTGCGCATGAGCTGAACAACCCGCTGACCGCTATCCTGGGTTTCTCGCAGCTTGCGCTGAAGCAGGCTGTCGATCCGGTGCTGCGCAAGGACCTGGAGTCGATAGCCGGTGAGGCTGAGAGAGCGGGCCAAATCGTGGACAACCTGCTAGGCCTCGCCCGTGCTCATACAGGGCACGGCGATCGCTTCGATGTTGCGGCGTCACTGAAGAAGGTTCTTGACCTTCGTGAGTACGAGTGCAGGGTGAACAACATTGAGGTTGTCACCTATCTCGACCCTGACACGCCGATGACTCGTGCAGACGGTCATCGCATGGAGCAGGTCTTCCTGAATCTGATAGGGAATGCGATACACGCAATTAGCGAAGATGCCGGCAAGGGCAATATCACAGTTGGCCTGGTGGCAATCGACGGCCTGATCCGGATCAGCATCACCGACGACGGCCCCGGAATTCCCGACGAATCACTGCCATTCATATTCGACCAGTTCTACACAACGAAGCCGGTTGGCAAAGGCACTGGGCTCGGCCTACACATCTGTCAGGAGATCGTGAAGGACCACGGCGGGGAGATCAGGGTGGAGAGCCACCCCGGACGAGGCACGACTTTTGTGGTCGAGATCCCGGTGGTTCCTGTCGAGGAACCTGTCGAGCAGGAGCCGATTAAGCCTGAGCAGCCTATTAGCTTCGCAATGCTCAAGGTGCTGGCCGTGGATGATGAGCCGGTTATCACTGATCTGATGACTCGCATCCTCGGCGGCCTTGGCCACGAGGTGGACGTGGCATCGGACGGAGCAGAGGCCCTGCGCTTGATCAACATGTCCGACTACGACGCGATCTTGCTGGACGTGAAGATGCCGGGCCTCGGCGGACCCGAGGTCCTGCGCTGTATTGAGGGCTTGAGGCCGGAACTGGCTGAGCGTGTGATGTTCATCACCGGAGACACCGTTTCGCTGAATACGCAGTCTTTCCTGCTCGATGAGGATGTGGACGTCCTGCACAAGCCATTTTCGTTAGAGGAACTGAGAGAGAAGCTGCAGCATTTCGCCGCTCTTAAGGACGATCGGACGTCCGAAGGAGAAACAGGTAAAAGGCCCGACCTGACAGCGGGGATTTCACGGATTTCGCGCAGGTCCCAATCCTAGAGAATCGTGGGCGAGGACTCCTTCTATGACTACTTCGAACGCTGAAAACTTCGACTCCTACGACAATCACCGTGATGATGAGGTGACGGAGTCTGTGGCTCGAGATGAGAGCGCCCAGGTGCGTGTGTTCCTGATCGAGGACCACCCTGTGGTCCGTGAAGGCACCCGGCGGCTCCTGGAGTTCGAAGAGGGCGCCACGGTGGTTGGAGAGGCGGATAGTGGCGAGAGCGCACTGGTCTCTCCTTCGCTTGGCCTGGCAGAAGTGGTGCTCTGTGATGTGATGCTGCCTGGCATGGACGGCATCGAGACCACCAAAGCCATACTTGGCAAGTACCCGCACCTGCGCATCGTGATGCTCAGCTCGTTCGGGGACTCATATCTGTCTGCTGCCCTAGAGGCCGGAGCCTGCGGCTACCTGCTGAAGCGCTCGACGGGCGAGGAGCTGCTGCGGGCCGTTCAGGACGCTGCAAATGGCGGCGCGCCGCTTTCGCCAGCCCTGAACGCTCTGCTCGTTGACCGCTACCGGGAACTGCAGTCGAACAAGACCGACTCGCTCGGTCTGTCGGAGCGGCAGGCCCAGGTGCTTGAGATGGTCGCAAGGGGCGAGACGACCAAGCGCATTGCTGAGGACCTGTTCCTGAGCCCTGCGACGGTCAAGCGTGAACTGCGGCATGTGTTCGACGTGATGGGCGTTAACAATCGTGCCCACGCTGTCGCCGAGGCTCAGCGGAGAGGCCTGATCTAGGCAACTCCCAATCTGTCTAATTAGACCCCGACGTGTATCGCGCCGGGGTCTTCTTTTTGCTTTTCACGCCACGCTCAACTGGACCGTGTCAGGACCGCCGCGAGAACGGCTGTGGCAGGAGGGCCGCGCCAGAGAGATCACCGTTGAGGCTCGGCCTGTCTCCGTACAGGGGTCACACTTGGGTCGGAGTGATGAGACCTCCGGCATATCGCAGGTTAGCCAACTGTGACTGATCTGGCCGTGAACTGAGCGCAATCATGGCAGTGGCTTCGCAATATCGTCGCTTGCCATTGAACTCAGCAGCCCGCCGGGAACCAAATGACAGAGATAATTCCGTTCGACACCGATTTTCCAGGCCAGCAGCCTCGCCGCATCACAGAGGTCCTTATCGTGGCTTCACAGGAGCTGATGCGTGACGTAGTCCGCAGCACGCTCTCATCTGTCGACCAGGTGCGAGTCATCGGCGAATCACGGCACGGCGATGACGCTATCCAGGCTGTCGAGGAGCTACGGCCGGATGTCGTCGTGATCGAGTCCAAGATCGGCCCCGATGCCGAGGGCGTCCGAAGCGGCTACAGGCTGAAGGCGGCGCGCCCGTCGCTCGGTGTGGTCGTGGTGGCCCAGGGATTCGGGCAAGATGTGATCCACTACCTGTCCGGCAAGGCGGCCACCGGCTGGTCGTTCATCACCCGAGCGGCCGCACTGGACCCTCAGAGGCTCTGGAGAGCCATAGAAGGCGCTACAAGGGGCACCGGCATCATCGACCCCGGCCTGGAACGTGCCAAGGCCGAGACAGGCGTTCCTCTGCTCGAGAGACTGACAGTGCAGCAGGCGAGGGCATTGGAGCTTGTTGCTGCTGGGATTTCGAACAGCGGCATCGCAAAGCGCCTTGCATTGACGGTCTCAGAGACTGACGAGCTCGTTGAGTCGCTTCTCGACGACATGAACATCGAAGGTGGCCCGCGGGTCGACCGGCGGGTTGTGGCTACGCTCCTGTATCTGCGTGAGACTGTCAGGCTGCACAACTGAGCCGGATCCGCTCAGCTTCTGGCCGATTCATCGGCCGACGCATCGCCATAGGTCTCGTTCGAGGCTATTCTTCCCTCCGAGATGAACTTCGAACAGCGCAAACTGCCGGCAGAGCCTGATGTCATAGCTCCCGACGGTTCCGAGATTCGTCTGCTATCGACCGAGATGTCGAGCGGCAGCATGGTCCACTGCACCCTGCGGCCAGGACAGGTGACGAAACCCGTGCGCCACAAGACCGTCGAGGAGATGTGGTACTGCACAGGAGGCTCCGGGACGCTGTGGAGGCAGTTCGAGGGCACAGTCGAGCTTCTAACGCTCTCTGAAGGCGTTTCTTGCTCGATACCCACGGGCGCCTGCTTCCAGTTCAGGGCCGATGACGAGGCGCCGCTGGAGATTGTGATCGCCACGATGCCGCCCTGGCCCGGCGAGGACGAGGCGGAGCCCTGTGGTGGCAAGTGGGAACCTTCTCTGTAGCCTGACCGACGCAACGGGTACATTCGGCCGCCTCCTGTGGCAAACTCGTACTGTCACAGTCACAGGGCCCTATTTCAGCGCGAGTTAGACCCGACACCATGAGTCAAACGGACAGACATCTGAACAAGACACAGCGGCTTCAGCAGTGGTTCGAAGCGCGCCCTCGCTGGGACAACGCCTCATATGGCGAGTTCATGCACGTTGGTGCCAACCAGACGATCTTTCGGATAGTGCTGCAGGAGCTTGAGATCGGCGCTGAAACAGTAGTGCTGGACACAGCCTGCGCAGTTGGCGGAAACGCTCGTTGGCTGGCATCTCTGTACGGCTGCCGGGTGTTTGGGAATGACATCGACAAGGACGCTCTCGCCGTGGCTCAGGACCTGGCGGAGATCGAGCGGATCAAGGACCTGTGCAACTTTGTGGAGGCACCCGTAGACGCTCTGCCGTTCGAAGATGGCAAATTCGACCTTGTGATATCGACAGACGTATTCGACATTGCAGAGGTCAAGCGAGTGTTGAAGCCCGGCGGCCACTTCGTTGTGAGCACACTGATCGAGGACCAGGACGCGACTTTCAAGTCGCTGGCTACTGAGTGGGGGCTTGAACAGGAGTCCGGCCAGGACGTCACGAGCCTGGCATTCGCCTTCCACCGTGCGAAGGAATCGGAGGCTCAGCTGCTCCTGCAGGCAGGAATGATTCCCGCCCGCTCACTCGTTGAGATCATGAATGAGAACATCTCGCCTTACACAAGAGGGGCGAGGCACTTCCTGATGCGCCTGAGAAAACCAGCGTAGCCTTCCGTCGACCGGAAACAACAGAAGAGGCCACGGCAAGTGCCGTGGCCTCTTCATAGGCACAAATGTTGGATGCCGGGCTAGGCTGCCAATTGGCCCTGATTGGAGCCATCGGTCAGCAAGTTCAAGACCATGTCTGCATCGATGGTCTTCTTCGGGAGAAAGCCTTTCGCCCCGGCCTCGATCGCAACTGATGCGTAACTAGCGTCCGCCTGCATGCTCATCAGGATGACGATGGCCTCAGGGTTCTCTTCAGTTATGCGCACAGTGGCCTCGAAGCCGTTCATGTCCGGCATCTGCACGTCCATGATCACCACGTCTGGCTTGACCTGGTCAAACAGATCAACGGCCTCGGCGCCGTTCTCAGCCTCTCCAACGAACTGGAAGCGGCCGGTGCGCGCCAGGACTCCGCGGATGATGTCGCGGAATATGGGTTGGTCGTCAACGAGAATCGTGCGAAACATAGTTTCTCCGTCGTCTTTCGGGCGAGGCCGCCTCTCGATCAATCGTCTTGTGTGCTTGCTCGCAGGAGGTCGCATGACGACCTCGGACGATCCGCAGCGGTTCAGCAAAACTAAGTAAAGCCCCGGACTGCCTGCCCCGTCGCTGTCGAAAGCTCAACAGCGAGCTTCGATTGTCTCAGTGGTGATGAGTGTCAACTGCCAGATCATTCTGACCATCAATGGCAGGTTCGTCGGGAGCGATAGATTACGCCGCCCTGTCCTGCTCGAATGGAGTGACGTTCGTAGGCTTGCCAATCCGTGCGTCATGTTGCTCTTGAGGCATAGTCTCCGGCGTGAACGGGATGGTGACCGTCAGCGTGGTACCCCAGCCAGGCTCAGACTTCAGAACGGCACTGCCGTCCATTGCGTCCGTGTAGTCCTGGATGTTGACGATGCCGAGACCTCCGAACTCGGAGGTGGTCAGAGCGTCAGGGTCGAAGCCGACACCGTCATCCTCAACGATCAGGCGCAGCACCTGTTCCCTCTGCGAATAGCGCCAGGAGACCTTGCAGTTAGTCGCCGACGCATGCTTGATCGTATTGCCGATCGCCAGCTCCGCGATTCTGAATACGGCGAGCCGCACCGACTCCGAAATGGGTGAACTGCCCGCTGGCTCAAGATCGGCAGCGGCCCTATCGACCTCCAGGTCTACCTTCACGTCGCCTGTGAGCCGGTTGCAGAGTGACTTAAGAGCCGGTGCTGCTCCAACACGGACGATGCTGGGGTGAAGCCTGTGAGAGAGGCCCCGGATGTCGTTCTCGCGCACATCGTCGAGTTCGTCGATCATCGGTTGCAACTGGGAGCCTTCGACTCCATTGTCCGAATTGGCGACTGCCTGGTTCATTCGAGTCCAGAGGGCGAAGAGCCTTGTCTGCACTGAGCCGTGCAACTCTTCGGCAATAGCTTTCTTCGTGGCATCAGCAGCAGCGATCATCCGTTCGCGGGAGTCACGAACAGCCAGATACTGGTTGGCCAGCGCATCGTTGGCCTTCTGCAGCCTTGCACGTGAGCGGACTGAGGCCCAGTGAACGACCACGAGGATGGTGAGTGAGCCGAATAAGAAGACTCCAACTATGGTCCAGATGGTTGTGTAGCCGGCCGAAAGCTCTTCAGAGATATCAGTGGTCACCGAAGCGACCATCAGAGAACGACCTGAATCGATCGAGCCCGGCGGCACGTCAAGTACGAGTGCGAATGACTGGAGCAGGTCTGAGTTCGAACCGGCCTCAGACTCAACATCGTTGCGGAGCAGGGACATGAACTGGCCGTTACGGGCAGATATGAATGCATCGAAAGCACCGCCGGCGAGTTCAGGCGCGTTCTCGACGCCTTCCGTCGAATAAACAGGAACACCTTCGAGCGTGTAGATATCCATGCGGCCGATCCGAAGCCCGAACAGTGAGCGCTTCACATTGGCATCGAAACTGGATGTACGGGCGAGCTCTGGAAGACCTTCCTGTGCATGTGGGCCGTTCAGACTGAGGCCGGAATGGTGGATGATCTCGCTGAAACGCAGCAGGTCTCGCTCCTGCTCAGCGGCGGCCTCGCGGACAACGGTCCGTTCGATGCGAATATCGCCGAGAACGAAGATGGCGGCTGCGATTACCAGGATGGCAACGAGGCCGACGCCTATTGGCTGGGTGGAGTGAGAGTACTTACCGAACGGTCTGCGCACAGATCGCGGAATGACTGCTGTTTTCAGGCTCATCGTGTCCTACTCGGTCCCCGGCCCATGCCACCATGCGAGGCATGGGCGGATTGCTAATCAAGTAGGAGTTTAGGCGCAGGACTGTGACTCTTCGGCGACATCGCCCGTAGTAGCCACTGCGAGCAGTCACTCAATAAGACCTGCGCGAACGAGATGCTCAGGCGGCCATGCGGGCTGAGTCAGCGGGCGGCAGGTGATCATCGATCAACTTGTGGACAGTTACCGGTGAGAGCTCACGCTTCGGGATGAAGCCGCAAGCCCCGATCTCGCGAGCAAGCGGGCCGTATTCCATGTCATCGCCCATACTGGTGAGCACTATGCGCACGGATGGGTCTTCGCTGAGGATCTTGCGGGCTGCCTCGATACCGCTCATGTCCGGCATCTGGATATCCATAACGATCACGCTCGGGTGAAGCTTCTCGGTCATCTCGATGGCGCCGGTGCCGTCGGCCGCTTCCCCGATGATCAGAAAGCTGTCGTCGGTAGCAAGCTGGTCGCGAGCGATGTCCCGGAAAGTCTCCTGGTCGTCGACCAGCAGCACTGAGTGGCGCAGCGGGATGGCTTCGCCTGTCGAGAACTGGATGATGTTGGATCTGTCCGGGGTCATAGTCTGCCCTCAAGTGTCGGTGTGAGTGCGGTTCCGAGCTTCCCCTCAACATCAACACTATGTGTCGCTGGAGGCACTCGGAGGGGGTGGCCCGCAATGTGGTGATGTGGGCAGGCCCACAGGGGCTGATGTGGGCGCGTACGTCGCGAAAACCCGAAGCAAACCTCGGGCACACCTTCTCTCACCGTGGCTGAGATTGAACCGAGTTGCACGGCAGTTGTCAGGCGACGCAGGCGAATACGGCGGTTGAGCGCCTTGCAGACGTGCTCTGGCCAGGTCTTTTGCCGCCTTGCACTGCCGCGGCCTATTCGAAAGGATCGATGAGGCCGGCCGGCTGCTTGCCCTGTGACAACAACGTGATGTTCTTCGCCGCGTTATCCAGCGCCTCCTGCCTCGCTTCAATTGTTGAGCCGGCTAGATGCGGTGTCATGAAGACGTTTCGCATGCTCAGTAGCGGGTTGTCTGGCTCGATCGGCTCAATCTCCGTCACGTCCAGGCCAGCTCCTGCGATTGCGCCGTTTTCGAGCGCCTTGATGAGGGCAGATTCGTCCGTCACCGGGCCTCGGCAGGTGCTGACGTAAACAGCGTTTGGCTTCATCTTTGCGAACTCGGCATCGCTGATCATCCCGCGGCTATTTTCTGTGAGCGGAACGTGGACGCTGATGATGTCCGATGTAGCGAGCAGTTCGTCCAATGACACGCGTTTAGCGTTGGCGAACTTCTCAACCTCCGGGTCGATCTCGAGCTTGTCGTAGTAGACAACCTCGCAGTCCCAGCCCTGCAGCCTGCGGGCCACTTTCGAGCCGATTCTGCCGAGTCCGATGATGCCGATTCGCTTGTCAGTGATCTCCTGGTACTGCTCCCAGGTGTCAAAGAAGTCGCCGTGGTATTCGCCGGAGCGTAGATTCCTGATCTGCTCTTGAGCGTGGCGATTTGCGCCGACTATCAACATTATCGTGATCTCCGAGACGGCGACAGAGTTTGCTCCCTGGTTGCCTGCGACCAGGATGCCGTTCTCGTGCAGCTCTTTCTTGGGGAACCTGTCAGTGCCGGCGCTCAGGGCCTGGACTAGCTTGAGCCGTTCCGAATTCGCGTGGTCAGGCGTGATCTGGTATCGCCATGGGATCACTACGTCTGAGTTCATGGCAAGCTCATGGCAGCGTTCCTGTTCGTCATCCACGTCGTCTTTGAGGACTCCCGCGACCTCGACATCCGCCGGTACGGCCGTACGCAAACGCTCTATCTCCCATTCGTCCCGATAGCCAAGAAACGCCACTCTTAAGTTCGTCATGTTCGCTCCGCTTGAGGTTGATGCTCTCTGTAGTCGATCTCGTGAAGGCCAATGCAGAGAGCAGATGCGATCAAATATACGCCGCTTCGATTGCCGCGTAGCGTAGAAGAGCGGTCGCTGCCAGGGTGAAGGGGACTCCGAGCACGCCACTTTGGTAACCGCACGGTTATTCACCGTTAATTAATGCTGAAGATGCTCATATGAACGGGGATAACCACTAGGCTTGGGTATCGTTCGCATGTGCCGACACGTGAAAAACGGCACATAGATAGATAGCGATGAGGGGCGTTCCTGCAAAAAGGGTTCCAGCTTGTCAGACGGAGAGCAGCAACTCACGAGGCCGCTGGGTAGGACAAAAGACGAGGATGAGGCAGGACATCTTCGCCGCATGGCGAATGAGCTAGGAGGGGCTAACTCCAGATCACTGGCGGTTCTCCGGACTGAACTCATACGTGGAGATTCGAAAAATAGACGCGCAGCAGCAGCTTCGCTGGGCATTTTGGGTGATCGCAACGCAATAGCGCTGCTGCGAAGACTTCTCGAGGGGGATGACCCGGACAACTGGGAACTGGCAGTCCACGGCCTTAGACAGAGCAGAGACCGCGCGGGATGGCTATGCCTTGAGAGCGTCGCACTTGATCTCCTTCCTGATTTAGAGACAGACGATCTGGCATTGCGGCATGCATTTCGCTTACTTGTGATGGGCCGCACCAAGACGATGGACCGCCTTTTTCGAGCCATAGACGGCCACTCGCGGGCCATATCCATGAGGTCTGCGCTCAGTTTTTCAACTGTAGCTATTAGTTCAGTGCCCGGTGATCAATCCACAGTTATGGCAATGCGCCTGGGAATTGAAAACGGCGTTGCCGTTAGCCCATCTGCACCAGAGCAGGTTTCCCGATTGACCGGTCTGTCTATCGAGACTGTCCGCCGGGTTGAAGCTGAGGCATGGGAGGCCGTTCAGCGGCCGCGCCGTTATCAGGAGATACGGCGTAACTATGAGGTGAATAATGACCGACTTCGGGCTGCAGATTGAGCCAGCCTTCGGCTTCGACTACGAAGAAGTGCTGGAACTGGCGCAGAGCCTGACGCCCAACGGGTTCAGTTCAATCTGGGCGTCTGATCACTTTATGCTGAACAGCGGAGACCCTGACCGCAATTGCATGGAGGCTTGGACGCTGCTCACGGCGCTTGCGGCAACTGTGAAAGAAGTGCGCATCGGCTCGCTGGTCACGAGCGCTTCCTACAGGAACCCCGCATTGCTGGCGAAGATGGCGGCTACCGTTGACCAGATTTCAGGCGGACGGCTCGAGTTCGGCATTGGTGCTGGGTGGAAGGACGTCGAGTACAAGGCTTACGGCTACCGCTTTCCGAGTGCAGGCGAACGAGTCCGGCAGCTCGAAGAGTCTCTGGAGATCATCAAGTCCCTGTGGACGAAGCCAATCTCGACATTTCACGGCACTCACCACTCAGTTGTTGATGCTGTGGCTGCTCCGAATCCGGTGCAGAGGCCGGGCCCTCCGATTCTGATTGGTGGGTCGCGGCCAAGGATGCTTCGAATCATGGCGCAGCATGCAGATGTGGTGAACTTCGTGCCACAGCCGGATCCCGAGGGCTACGCGGATTCGATGCGCAGGCTGGAGGAGATGTGTGAAGAAGCGGGCCGCGACTTCGAATCGATTCGCAAGACGCACCTCCTGACTTTGTTGACAGGTAGCGATGAAGCGGATGTCCAGGCCAGGCTTGAGCGTGTTGCGGAGCGAGACGGGATGACGACCGATGAGTGGCGGAGAAAGCGATCCCGGGCGTTTGTTGGTACAGCCAGCGATGCGCGCGATCTGATCAAGAGATACACAGACCTGGGTGTGACCCAGTTCATGTTGGTGTTCCCGTACAAAGAAGAGGCCGAGTCGATCAAGTTGATGGCGGACGAGGTGATCGGCCAGGTTTAGCTGCAGTTGGCGGCTGTCGTCCACCGTCCACCGCACCCGGTTTCGGTTCCACGTGGTATTCCGGTCAGCAGATGTGACCGTACCGGCTCATCAAGAGCTCTCAGCAGAGTTTTAGCTGCACGTGCCCGCCCTGGTCATCTACCCGAGGGTCGGGTCGCTCTAGCCGACATCACCGCGAACAGGCGCCCGGATCGTGGTTCGCAGGTCTACAATCTGCGGCTGATCGCGCCCGGACCGCCATCTCGAAACCAACAGGATAGAAGCCATGAAGATTACCGACGTCAAGATCTACATCATGAAAGGCATCCGCAGGAACTGGGTGCTGTGCAAGGTAGAGACTGATGAAGGAGTTCATGGCTGGGGTGAAGGGACGCTGGAGCGGCATGAGGCCGCGGTTGTTGAGGGCATCAAGGTGCTGGCAGGCCGGCTGGAGGGCCGAGATCCGACCGAGATCGAACGCAACTGGCAGATCATGTATCGCCACGGGTTCTGGCGCGGCGGAGTAGTGATGGGCTCAGCGATGGCGGCTCTCGACATCGCCATGTGGGACATCACAGGCAAGGTTTACGGCCAGCCGATCTACAAGCTCCTTGGCGGAGCAGTGAGAGACAGAGTCCGGGCGTACACGCACGCTGCTGATTTGCGAGGTGGTGAGGACGCTGTCGACCAGGGCTTTAGCGCGTTCAAGACAGGGGGCTGGATCCAGGGCACCGACCACCTGGTCGAGAAGGACGTGATCGAGCCGCTGCGAGAGAAGATCAAGGGTATGCGGGACAAGCTGGGTCCCGATGTCGACATCATGATTGACAACCACGGACGTGCCCGTCCGTCGCTGGCGATCAGACAGATGGATGCTGTCGAGGACCTGGGGCTGCTGTTCTTTGAGGAGCCGGTGCCGCCCGACAACGTGGACGCGCTGGAGCAGGTACGGGCTGCAGGTCACAGGACCGACATCGCAACCGGCGAGCGTCTCTTTTTCCGCTGGGGTTTTCGAGACCTGCTGCACAGGCGGCTGGTAGACGTGATCCAGCCGGATATCGCGCACACCGGCGGCATTTCCGAGATCAGGCGCATCGCATCGATGGCTGAGATCGAGTACATCAAGTTCGCGCCGCACAACCCGAATGGCCCGATCGCTGCCGCAGCTAGCCTGCATGTGTGCGCCAACGTGCCGAACTTCCTGATTCTCGAGACGGCGCGTGACATGCCGTATCACGACGACGTGCAGACCAACCCGGCCGTGATCAAAGACGGCTACTTTGAGCTGCCGACCGCACCGGGGCTGGGCACCGACCTTGACGAGGACAAGATCAAGGCGAGGCTGTACGACCCGGCTGACGATGAGCGCACAGTCGGAGCCTGGAGCTCAGAGGACAACTCCCCGATGGATGTGTAGGGCGGCGTCAGCGTTCGGTGACGGTGAGAGCCGTGTGTACAATTGCCGGCCGATCGAGCGGGCTTTGGGTGATGAATAGCCGATAACGGCGATGAGGAGTCTGGATTGAGGCGTCTAAAGGCCTTTGCCGTGCCTCTGGTTGTTTTATTTGTGGCCGCGGCGTGTGGTGGAGAGTCTGCGCCCGAACAGGGTGGCTTCGGCGTCTACGAGTACGAAGTCGATGGCGCCACGATCACTATCGAGATTCCGGCCAGCGACTCGCATTCGCTGGTTACCGCAACTGAGTCCTTCCGCCGAGACGCGGGCGCCCCACCGGCGACTTACGCTGTCGTCACGATTAATAACTCCGATGGCGATTCGAACGTCAGCGTCTTCCAGTTCTCAGTGGTTACTGACGAAGGTCAGACGTTCGAGTTCAGTTCCGCTTCGGAACTGGTCGGCGATTGGCGACCTTCCCTTACATCTGACAGTGACCTTGCCAATCGAGGCATCAGGTTGAGCAATGAGATGTTGAACCTAGACCGGGCGCTACCGGGCGCAATATCGACCGCCCTGTTTGCGACGGAAGGGAGCGTGCCTTCGCTCAAAACTCTGGTAGTACAGCGAAACCTTCTCGATTTTCTCGGAAGCATCGAAGATGGTGCGACGCCGGAGCCCATAAGGCCCAGGAAGATACGGTCGCAATCGGCGCCGGATCCCACCGAAGCACCTCAGAGCACGGCGACCACCGCCGCCTCAGGTCCCGATCCAACGGCAACTGTGCGCCCGACTGCGACGTCTTTACCGACTCCCACCGTGCCACCTGTTCAGGGGCCAACCTCTCGCGAGCTCCTGGACGAGAACATTCAGTTCGTGATGGAACGTTTTGACAAGGAGTTTGCGGACGCACTGGCCGGTCAGTTCTCCGACGAACTGCATTTCGAGTTCACCGTTGGAAATGACCTAGGTCGCGATATCAGAGCGCTGACCGGCGACGTCGTTTTCTCCGACCTGTTCGAACGTGAATTCGAACGCCTGGGCGTCACGATCAATGATCCGATACCGGCCGGCGCTCGATTGCGGTTCAGCAACTTCTTCTTCGAGATAAACGAGTTCATCGACTCAGAAGCCAGGCTATTCGGTTCTGATCTTGAAGACCTGATTGTCACGTTTGAGGTCGAATCGGTGATTCTGGAGGATGGCACGCGCATCGACGCAACGGACGATCGCGATTTCGCGACCCCTGTGCCGCTACCTACGCCGACCGCGACGTTGACGCCCACTGCCACCTCTACTCGGGCACCCAGGCCGACCGCCACCCCTGGCACCCTCTTCTTGCCAACGGCGGAACCTCTCGTTCCGGTACAGCGCGCGGTGGATATCGAGGTTCCCTCCTCGCCTCCGGGTCTGGTATTTCCGGGATGGGAGAGGCTACTCACCTTCACGCCAGAAGATCTTGGCTGGTCTGCTGACTTGCCTCAAACGGGGAGCTGGACCTTCCATGAACGAGAAATTTCGGGTGGAGTCGAACACCAACATAGCCAGTTCACGACTTCGTCATTGACCTTCCCGGGCGTACTGATCCAGGTCAGCACTACCAGCCCTCAGGAGGAGCTTTCTGGAGACTGCAATGCCCTGTTGCGCGAGTTAGGGCGCCTCAGTGGTGTCGACGTGACACGCATATTTACTGATGTTGTGATGGGCACGCGCTCGGTCGTTGCAGAATTCAACACCGAGGGCGTCACATCCGACCTCTCCGACCAGCACACCGCATGCGTGTGGGAAGACGGCACCCGACATTTGATCAGTATGTGGGTGTGGCCGCCTCAGGCAGTCGATGACGGATTGACCATGCTGCGGTCGTTCCGGCCGTCGGACCAACCCGTTGCAGACGCGACACCTGCTCCGACCGCCAGCCCCACCAGTCAGCCGACACCTACTCCGGTGCCGGTCTCTGATGCGACGTTCCTTCTTACGAACCCGATCTGCAATATCGAGACGTTCCGTGACGCCGCAAGTTCATCAGGGCAGGTCACGAACATCTCAGATACAAGTTTCCAGCAGGTGTTCGTGGTTGTCCGCTGGTTGGACGCGGAAGGCGTCGTCGTAAAAAGCTCCCAATCACAACTTCAGGACTTTCCATTTCCGCCCAACGCAGCAGCATCTTTCTCGCTGAATACCGCCGGCGTCGCTGACATAACCGGATGCCGCGTCGAATTCACCGATCTCGCGGGCGACATAATCCCGACCGCCATCGAGTTCGGGTCGTAGCCGTCTCAGGATCGACCGCTCGTAGCTAAAATTCTAAGCCTGAGCCGCTACACCGCCGGCGGTTGCCAGAGTTCGATCTTGTTGTCTTCCGGGTCGTAGACCCAGGCGAAGCGGCCGTACTCCTCGTCCATCCTGGTCTCGTCTATTCGCACGCCGGCCTCGCCAAGCGCGGCCAACGCTGCGTCAAGGTCATCCAGGCGGAAGTTCAGCATGAACGGCTGGTCCATGCGGCCGAAATAGTCGGTGTCGGACGGAAACGGGGAGAAGACCGTCATACCGGCCTCCTGCGTCCACGGCGGTCCGGCAGCTACTCGTGAGATTCCGAAGTGGGTTTCATACCATTCGGCGAGCGCTTCCGGGTCTTTCGACCTGAAGAAGATTCCGCCGATGCCTGAGATTCGTGTGGTCGATTCGCCTGCGCTGGTCATTCTGCTCTCTTTTCCGTTTCATCCTGCGTTAGTTGAACGTCTAAATCGATGTGGTCGGCGATCACCAGGGTTCGAAAGGCTCGACCCAGTACGGACCGCCCCAGCTAAGGTCCCACTGCGAGCCCTCAACGCCGTGGACGATTGCCAGCCACGCGAAGATCCGCGTCGCACCGTACAGGAAGAACGACCTGTAAACGGCCAACTGGACTCGGCGGTTCATCCGCAGCCTTCTTTCCAGGAAGTCCCACGCCGGGTCGGTCGGGCGCACGACGGTCATGAAGTACTCGTTTGAGAGCACGCGCCATGCGAAGACAATTACCAGCAGCAGCACTCCAGTGTCCATGAGAAAGCCGAGGCTGCTGAAGTAGGCGATCGCATCGCCGAACTTGCCCTGTTCAGCGGAATAGGCCCACATTCCGACTGCGATATTGCCGTTGTAAAAAGGCCAGAACAGCATCGTGCCAGCGCTGTCTAGAGCGTCTGTTATGGCGTGGGCCGAGTAGCCGATGAATGTCCCCCAGAACCATGCTCTGTTGCGCCTCGTCACCAGGTAGATGAAGACGGCGACGACGAGGCCGGCCATGATGGAGGAGGTGAAGCCGAATCCGGGCATTCCTCGATGGAACTGCGCCGGATTGTCAGCTTTCAACACGATGCCCGCGAAGTCCACTCCGTAGACCGGGATCTTGGTGAGAAAGTCGGGCGCCATCGCCCCCAGCAGAAGGCCCAGGTACGAGACCCTCATTCCGAGGTGTTTAATCAGCCAGAAGTTCTCTAGCTCGTGGGCGGCCCAACTCATCGATCAGAACGCTCGGAAAAGTTAGACCGCAGGCGTTCCCACAGAGGCGGAACAATCCATATCCAGACTATGAAGAAGAGCGGGCCGACGCCGATGTTCAGCACTCTGTCTCGAAAGATAACCCCGAGCAGGAAGTAGACGATGATCGCTGAGCCGTAGTAGCCGATCTCCTGTCTGCTGAACAGTTCGCCAAAGCTCTTTTTGCTGGTCTCTTTCGGGCCGGTGTGCGGCGATTCCTGCGATACAGGTCCAGTTCGCTCCATGTGCTCCCTCGATGATGGCTTCGGAGTGCGCGTCGACAAGTGGTGAGTTCGTGGCAGAGGATTCTATATCCCGTGGACGGCCCGCAATGGTCAAGAGAGGGCTTAACTCCGCAATAGTTGAGAGTTACCCTCAATGCGCCGAATCTCACCCCGGATGTTGCGATAGGAAACGCCGCTTGCCAGATATCGACGCCGTTCTGTTCGACCTCGACGACACGCTGGTGGACCGTAAAGGCTCTTACGAAATCTTCTACCGGTCTTTCTACGACAGGCAGGATGCGGTGAATGAGACCGTTTCATGGCCCGAGGCGAAAGACTACTTCTGGACGCTCTCACCAGACAATGCAACCGACCCGCGGCAGGCGTTCGAGGCTATCCAGTCACGCTTTCCGGGCGTAACAGGTGACCCGGATTCGCACTATGAGTCCTACTTCAAGAGCATCGTCGCCAACATGAAGCCGCTGCCGGGCGCACTGGAACTTGCCGAATCTCTCAACTCGAACGGTGTGCCATGGGGAGTCGTGACAAACGGTAACCACTTTCAAATTGAGAAGGTGAAGGTGACCGGGTTCGAGGACATAACCCCGTTCGTGATCGCCACCGAGCTGCACGGCAAGAGCAAGCCTGATGCCGAGCCCTATCATCACGCTCTCAGGCTGCTGGAGTTGGACCCGGATGCGTCGGGCACGGTGCTGTTCGTTGGCGACAACCCGCACACCGACATCATCGGCGCGCAGGGCGTTGGGATGCGGACGGCCTGGATCCACATGGGGCGCGAATACCCGAGTCGTATGCAGGCTCCAGACATGACGATCGATAGTGTTGTCGATCTCCGTGACGTGTTGAGCGTGTAGTTCCCGACAGGTCAGCGCGTAGCGTCGCAGATGCGGGTTGGCGGCTCGCAGGCTAATCTGGGTTGCGGAGCCGACCCTCAATGCCTGACCGATCCACCCGCAGAACAAAACGCCGCCCATACGCCGCGGTCCTATTTGACCTCGACAACACGCTGGGCGATCGACCGGCCGCAGTCAGGCGATGGGCTGAAGAGTTCTACTTCTCACAGCCGGGACTGATGGCGCAGGTGGAGCGGAAAGATGCGGTCAACCAGATCGTCGAATGGGACGCAGGCGGTCATGTCTTCGCTCCTCAGCTCTTCGAGAAGCTTGTCGAGACGTGGCCCTTCGTGAGGGAGAGCGCCGAGGAACTCGTTAAGTGGCACGCCGTCCACTACCCGGCCGCGTTTCGGCCAGAGCCGGTGATGAGCAGGACCATCACACGCATGATGCGTGTAGGTCTCGACTGGGGCGTCGTGACGAACGGACCGCCGTTCCAGAGCGATAAGCTGGTTGCGCTTGGGCTGGAGAAGATTGCCGGCTGCGTTGTGATCTCGAAGGAGTTCGGCAAGGGCAAGCCAGCCCCCGCGATCTTCCAGGAAGCCTTGCGCCAGTTGCGGCGAGAGCCCGGTGAGACGGTCTTTGTTGGCGATTCACCGGCAGCGGACATTGAGGGCGCGCGAAAGGCGGGCATGGATACAGCCTGGCTGAGCCACGGGCGCAAGTGGCCGCCCGAGTTGAGGCCGCCGACCCACACGCTGACGAGATTCGCTGACCTGCAGAAGGTACTCGGACTTTAGGATTCGGCCTCGACGTGCCGCGCCTCGCTCGCTGAAACGGGCATACAATCTCGTCTTCGCTCGTCCCGTTACCTCCTCATCTTGCGAAAGGCACTCACATGACACTTGGCGTCGCAATCCTTGGCACTGGCCGCATCGGTGGCCGTTACATCGACTGGGTCGCAAAGGCTCCGAATGCCGAGGTGAAGGTGGTGGCCGAAGCGAACGCTGAGGCCGCGGCGAAGTGGCAGGACACGCACAACGACCTGGACTGGGTCGCCGACTATAAAGTAGCGCTCGAACGGGACGACGTTCAGGTGGTTGTGATCACGCTGCCGCACTGGCTGCACAAGCAGGCGGCGGTCGATGCCGCCAACGCTGGCAAACACATCTACGTCGAGAAACCGATGGCTGTTTGGCCTTCAGAGGGCCGAGAGATGCTTGCGGCGGCGCGAGACAACGGCGTGAAGTTGATGACGGCGCACACGCAGCGCTATCAGCGGCCCGTGAAGGCGATGAAGCAGATCGTAGAGTCGAAGCGCTTCGGTGAGCTGATCATGGCCTACGACTACTGGCACAAGCCGTACGATCCGTACATCCGTCCGACATGGATGCTGGACAGGGAGCTTGGCGGCGGGATGGGCCAGATGGACGGGACCCACGAGATCGACCGTATGATTCACCTGATCGGCAGTGACATAGATACGGTCAGCGCCAAAGTCGGTCAGATCACTCATCCCCAGAGCGCGCACCCCGATATCAAGGCTGACGACACGGCGATGTGCTTTATCCGCTGGAAGTCCGGTGCGGTGGCGACCATCAGCCGGATCGCGTGGGAGAAGGGCTCGACCGAGTACGGCACAGATATCGCATTCACAGAGGGCATGGCGAGGTTGCGAATTGCCTACGGGCAACATCCTTCCCAGAAGACCGCGATCTGGGTCGCGGACACGCACGATGGCACGTGGCGCGAGGAACCGGTGGACGACACGAGTCCGTTCGAGGAGGAGGTTGCGGAGTTCATGGCAGCCATCGAACGGGGCGACGAGGACACACCGATTCCTCAGGAGCACGGTTTGAGAGTGCTCGAAGTGCTGGAGGCTACCGAAGAATCTTCGCGAACGGGTCGTGAGGTGGTGCTGGGCTGGGACTAGTGTCGAGCGTGTGAATTAGTTGGGAGGCGCATCGTGATTGGATGCATGGCGTGTGATCTGACGGCATGGCGGGATGAGTTGCATGGCGGTGAGATCGGCCGCACTGATGCATGGGTAGTGGAGCACTGCGTCGGGCCACTTGGTGTTGGCACGCTGATCATCAAGCCCGTTCGTCATTGTGTCGGTCTGTGGGATTCGACCGACGATGAAGCGGCAGACCTCGGACCTGTGATGCGATAGAGCGTAGCTGCGATAAAGTCCCTGACCGACGCCGACCAGGTCTTCTCGACTCTGTGGTCGTTCAGCGGCGGTGAACCCGGGCACATTCACTATGTGCTGCAGCCCGTGACCAGGGCTCAGCGAGATGCTGTCGGCAAGAGTGGGCCGTTCATACAGACGGCGATGTTCGATGCTGGAGAGCCGCCGGACCGAGCAGCGGTTGAGAAGTTCTGCGATCGAGCACGAGAGTGGCTCGGCTGGTACGCCCAGGACGCTCGGTAGTCTCACTCCTCCAGCGCGCTGACATGCACCCTGACACGCCTCCTGTCCGTATTTGCTAGTCCGCCAGCAAGAACCTGCGGACGGCCTTGGCGAAGTCGAAGTTGCGGGCGATGTGGAGGTTGTGGCCGGTGTGCGGCCAGTGAACGACCTCGACATCAGGTATGACTTTCGCAACACGCGCCGCTTCAGCCTCGTCCATGATGCCGCCCTTGTCAGGGTTGCCGTGCATCAGCAGGACAGGGCAGTCGATCTTTGCGAACGCCTCGTCGTGGCTGCGCTCTGGCTCCGTGCGAGTGCCACGCCCGCGGTGAAGCTCCGGGTCGAGCCGGAACTGCATGGTTGCGAGCCTCTCGACTATCTCGGGCGTGTAGTGCGGATTCTGCTCCCGGATCTGTGCTGCGATTGGTTCGATAGAGGTCGCTGCCGCCACGAACTCCGGGTCAGGCCTGTAGCGTCGTGATGTGTCTCCGCGAGCGCGGTCGCCGATGAGCGAGTTCGGTCCGGTGTATGGGTCTTCTGCGACGATCTTCTTTGCCAGCCCTGGCGCTATCGAGGGCAGCGACAGGCTGACCCAGCCGCCGAGCGAGTGGCCAACGACGAACGCGCCGTCGGGTGTCAACTTCTCCATCAGGCGAACGGTGTCTTCTGCCCATGTCACTCGCTGATGGTCGGCCAGAACGCGGCCGGAGCGTCCGTGCCCACGCAAATCGAATGTGATGACTCGGAAGTGCTTCGCCAGCAGCGGCGCGGTGGAGAGCCAGACCTGCCACGAGACTCCCCAGCCGTGGATCATGACGAGCGGCGGTCCGTCCCCCGGCCATTCGGCGACGTTCAGAGCGGTGTCGCCGACGTGCAGGAACCGCTCAGTTGGCTCGACGACGGCTTCGGCTTGCTTCATCTGGCCTGCTCTGCCACGAAGCTACTCACCTGCTTGATGAAACGTTCAGGGTTGTCGGAATGGAGCAGGTGACCGGTATCGCCCCAGGTCTCCAACTGGCAACTCGGTATGAGGTCGCTGGCACGAGGACCATCTTCAGGGAGCATCCACGCGCCCAGTTCGTAGTTGCCTTGCATGAGCAACGCCGGACATTCAATCGATTTGAGCAGTCCTTCTATCTCAGGTTCCCAGTCGATTCGCTGGTCGCAGACGTGGTCCAGAGCGTCTGCATCGGTGCGGAACAGGCTTTGAGCGCTCTTTTCGATGTCCAGATTGGTAGCGTCTGGAGATGCCACTCGTATCTGATCCATGAGCTGCTGGACCGACATTCCGGAGCCTGAGAGCTGCGCATTCTGGCAAAACCGTTGGTGCCTCTCCCGGTCGAACTCCTCCATGATGCGTCGCGCGAAGAGCGGCGGGTCTTCGAGAGCGATGGCACGCACAAGCTCTGGTCTGTCCGCTGCCAGCTGAATGGCGGTCATAGCGCCCAGGGAGTGGCCGACGACGGTTGCAGGGGCCATGTCCAGGCCTTCGATCAGGTGCGCCATGTCACCGGCGTAGTCAGGCAGGCGATATGCGCCGGGTGTGTGACCAGAGCGACCGTGGCCCCGCAAATCCACGGCCACAGCGCGAGAGCCGCCGCGGATCTGATCGATCACCTCGTCCCAGGTCTCGTGATGGCTCATGATTCCGTGGATGAAGAGAATCGGTGACCCGGAGTCGCCGGAGCGTTCCGAGTAGTTGATGGCAACTTCACCGGTGTTGAAGTAGGCGGTTCTAGGCATATCTGAGGTCTATTGCTGCTCCAGCAGTCGTTTGGCGTAGTCGCGCTCCATCTGGTGAAGTTTCTCTACTCGACGCCGCAAGTCAGGGTCGGTTGAAAATTCGGCTGCGATGAAGGCGTCAAGTATCTCCTTGACCACCTCGATGCCCACGATCCATGCGCCGACGCAGACCAGGTTCACGTCGTCGTGCTCAACGCCCTGGTGAGCTGTGTGGATGTCGTGGCTGAGCGCTGCCCTGATTCCGGGGATCTTGTTTGCGGCTATGGCAGCGCCGACGCCCGTGCCGCAAACAAGCACACCGCGTTCGGCCTCACCATCCAGTACCGCCTGGCAGACCTTTGCAGAGATGTCCGGGAAGTCGACCGGATCTTCAGAGTAAGTGCCGTGATCGGTTACATCATGCCCACGTGACTTGAGGTACTCGACCACCGGGCCTTTCATCGGGAACCCGGCGTGATCGCCGCCTACGGCGAGTTTCATAGTGTTTCTCCGTTTCGTGGTGCGAGCGTCAGTTTGTGACGCGCTTGAGCAGGTCTAGTTTCTCTTGCGAAAGATAACCGTATCGATTCACCCACATCCCGCTGTTGCCAGTCTCCCAGCCAACCCTCCATCGCCGTTCCACATCGTCAAGCGGGCCGTACGCGTGGACCGACGGCAATATCGGCATGGTTCCAGCCTCTGCGGTCGCCTGTGTAATTTTGCGGGCCTGTGCCTCTGTTCCGGCACGGTGCGGGTCTTCTGGCGCCGGGAAGAAATAGTCGTTGAGGTCCGAAGACGGTTCGTCCTCCATGTCGAACATAACTGAGATGGCGCGTGCGACGAGGCCGCTATCAAGCGAAGGATTGGCGTTTGTGATCGACTCGGTCCAGTAGGTGACGATAAGCGGCCAGTGCATAGTGAAGAACTTGATCATCACGGCATCGGCGCTGGCTGCGTACGAAGAGAAGTTGACGCCTGTGAGGAGTGAGATTGGCGGTGGGAAGGTGATAGGCACGAGTTGGACACCTGGGCGAACCGAATCAGCGGCGGCGCGCAGTGTTCCGAGGTAGTCGCTGGCGATTGCTGAGCGGAAGTTGAGCAACGCCGCAAGACCGGGCAGATCACGGAGGGCAGCGGCCAAAGCGTACGGGATGTCGCCGTTTGTTTTGATAGTGCTCAGGTCGGAGTTGCTCAACGAGCTCAGGCCGTCGATCGACTGTTGAGCTGCTTGTCGCATCGCCTCGAAGTCGAAACCGTTCTCATTTGCGAATCGCTCGGCATGCGGGCCGAAGTCGACAAACGCGTCGTCGAACGAATAGACCGATTGCTCCATCCGGTCTAACAGCAGGCCATCGAGATCCGGATAGGCCTCGAACACATCCTTAACCATCGCTGCGTTGTACGCCTGCAACTCCGGGCTTGCGAGAGGCGGGAAGTGCACCATGCGTTCGCCGGGCGCAGATCCGTCAGGCAAGTGCGGAATCTCCGAGTTGAGCTGCTCTCGCGTCAGGCCTTCTCGCTGAGGTGGTCGGCCCGAAGGGCTCAGCTGGATGTAGGTCTTGAGGCCGCGGCGTTTCGCTTCTGATATGAAGTCGGCGACCACATGACCCTGTTTCGCTGTCAGGTCGTTCGGTTTTGGTGGCTCGTACAGCGTTGATGCCGAGTACAGCGAACGGTCGTGCTCGAACGCAGGTCCGGTGTGGAGGAACTGCTCTTGCTTGCCCCAGAGCGGACGGTCGATCACCCGTGCGAGGCCACGGCCTCCGTCTTCTGGCGGCTCCCGGCGTGCGTCCGGGCCGGGTTCAGTCGGCTCTGCTACGTAGGTGGTGGTGGAGACAGCGCCGACGCCCGCTTCCTGCAGGTTGTCGAGCACGGCGTTGACGCCTTCTGCCTGGATGTGTGGCGACCAGCAGTAAACGGCGAGGGTTTTTTCAGTGGTCATCGGCGGAGACTACAGGCAGCGGCGTTGGTGGATGTCGAGCTTTTACGAGGCCGAAGTCTGATCAGGTGGCGGCCGTCTGAGCCCACTCGCCTTCGAGGGGCAGGCCCGCTTCTTCCCAGTCCGCGATGCCGCCGGCGTATCTGCGGACCCTCGGGAACCCGGCCTTCTTCAGTTGGTCGAACGCGAACTTGCTTGCAGGGCAATTCTCATCTGAGCAGTAGATGACGATCTCATCCTCGGGGTTGAGGAGTTCAGCGCACTTGGCAGGATTGTCAACGTTGAGTGAGCCCGGGATGTGCTTGGCCCGGAATGCCCACTCGCTGAGGGTCATCACGAGCTTGAAGTCGTCGCCAGCGTCAATCTTCGCCTTCAGTTCCTCTCTTGAGATCAAGTCCATCTGTTCACTCCCAGTCTGCTTATATAGTCGAGTGTACTGGCACAGCGGTTCGAACGCCTCGAACACCAAAGATCTCGCGATGTCGAAGTGCCGAGTCGGATTGCCGTCGCTGAGGATAGCTTAACTTCCTGGACAAGCCGTCAGAGGCTATGTCGCTGTGAGCGACGCGTAAGACCGATATCGGGAACCTGGCGAACCACTGCCAGCGCCCCTAGCCGAGCACTTCCTTCATCCGGGCGCCGATGTAAGCGGGTGATTCGACGACGTGGACGCCCGCTTCGCTTAGCACTCGGTTCTTCTCGGAGGCGAGTCCGGCCTTACCGGTGATGATCGCACCTGCGTGGCCCATTCTCTTTCCGGGCGGTGCTGTCTGACCCGCGATCGCGGCTACGACAGGCTTGGTTACGTGGTCTGAGATGAACTCAGCGGCCAGTTGCTCCCGGACTCCGCCAATCTCACCGATCAGCACGATGGCATCGGTCTCGTCGTCTTCCTGGAACAGCTCCAGCACATCGGTGAATGTGGTGCCGTGAATCGGGTCGCCACCAATGCCGACGCAAGATGACTGACCGAGCCCGACCTGCACGAGCTGGGCGATCGCTTCGTACGTCAAAGTGCCTGAACGTGAGACGACGCCCACACGGCCCGGCTCGACGATGTTGCCTGGGATGATGCCGACCTTGGCCTTCGATGCAGGGTGGATCAGGCCGGGGCAGTTCGGCCCGACGAGCCTGCTGTCACTGCCCTTGACGTAGGCGTTGACCTTGATCATGTCCTGCACCGGCACGCCCTCGGTGATGCAGACCACAACGTCGAGACCGGCGTCAATCTGTTCAACAATGGCATCCGCTGCGAACGGTGCCGGAACGAAGATCACGCCTGTGTTGGCACCTGTTTCCTCCACCGCCTCGGCGACCGACGAGAAGTAAGGAACTGTATCTTCGAACTTCTGGCCTTCCCGGTTCGGGTGGACTGCGGCCACCATGTTGGTGCCGTACTCACGCATACGGCTGGCCTGGAAGCTGCCGTCACGCCCGAGCCCCTGTACAAGCAGTTTGGTGTCTGGACCTACGAGAACGCTCACTGCGCACCGCCTTCGGCGCTCGCCAGCTTATCTCTCAAGACTTCGGCCGCTCCTGCAAGGTCTGCCGCAGCTGTGATGTCCAGTCCCGATTCGTTCAAGATCCTTCTTCCCTCTTCAGCGTTCGTGCCGCGCATAGCGACAACCATCGGCAGAGTCGCTCCCGTCTCTTTCGCTGCGTTCACAATGCCCTGGGCCACGACATCGGAGCGGGCTATGCCGGCGAACAGGTTCACCAGGATGATCTCGACCTCACTGTCCGAGACAATGATGCGGAAGGCCTCTTCGATGCGTTCCTGATCGGCGCTGCCACCGATGTCGAGGAAGTTGGCGGGGTCTGCGCCTGCCCACTTCGTGATGTCCATGGTGGCCATGGCGAGACCTGCGCCGTTGACCATGCAGCCGACTCGGCCGCCGTCGAGCTTTACGTATGCGAGATCGGCGCTGCCAGCCCTGCGCTCAAGCTCATCTTCCTGCTCAGGGTCGTGTAGCTCAGCGAGATCCTTGTGCCTGAACAGGGCGTCGTCTTCGAGGTTGATCTTGGCGTCGAGAGCGATCACTTCGTCGTCGGCGGTGATCACGAGCGGGTTGATCTCGACGAGTGAGCAGTCGTTCTCGGTAAATACGCGGTACAGATTCGAGATCAGTGCTGCGGTTGCGCGCCGAGCTGAGTTCGGGACGTTCAGCAGGGCAGCGATGTCCCGTGCGTGGTACGGCGAAAGGCCGATCAGCGGGTCGCCCGCGACGCGGAACAGCTTTTCAGGCGTCTTGTCCGCAACCTCTTCGATGTCCATTCCACCTTCAGTAGAGGCGATGATGACCGGCGCCCCGATGTCGCCGTCCACGATGATCGAGAGATAGAGCTCATCGGCGATGTCGGTGGCTTCGGCGACCATCACCTCGCGAACGGGCACGCCCTGCGGTCCTGTCTGGTGGGTGACGAGGTTGGTGCCAAGCATGCTGGCCGCGGCCTGTTCAGCGTCTTCGGGCGTTGAGACGACCTTAACGCCGCCTGCTTTGCCTCGTCCTCCGGCGTGAACCTGAGCTTTCACCACTACGGAGCCGCCAAGCTCAGTGGCTGCGGTCTTCGCTTCGGCCGGCGTTGATGCGACGATGCCCTTAGGCACGGGCACGCCGAAGCGTTCCAGGATTTCCTTGGCCTGGTACTCGTGAATGTTCAACTGCGGGCGCCTCCCGGCTTGACGGTGGCCTCGATTCGGGCTCTCGGCCAGTCGTTTTCGTTCAGATGCTGCTATGTGACGGGCGCGGCGTGCTGCGGAAAAGTTGCAGAGCGTCGTGTCGCGGACCGGCTAGCCATGCTAGCGAGCAGGACAGGATGTGTCTATCCGTCTGAGAAGTCGACCGCCGATCAGTTCCAGAGGCAGCCTACTCGACCATTGCGGGCTGCGTTTTCGAGGTCGATCAGCAGGTTGCGGTGCTGGCCGTCACGTCGCCAGGCTTCGGCTAACCCGTTACGGATTAGCAGCTCATCGATGCTCTGGCCGCTCGAGGTGTACGTGTAGTAGAGCTGCCGATCGTAGGGATCCACCGTCCTGTGCCCACGCTCGCCTCTGATCGTGCCGACCGCTAGCCTGCGCATCTCGTCGGTCGCCTCGTTGAAGCAGGGCTCACCACGCTCAGGCGTATCCGCTCCGTATATGCGGATTCGGCCTGCGCTGGTATCCAGAGTGTCTCCGTCGATCACCCGTACTACAGCGAACTCAGGGCAATGCTCGCAGGTCAGCGTGGTTGATGTAATGGGCTCGGCGGATGGTGCAGAGTCCGGGCTGGAGTCGTCTCTCAGGACGAAGAAGACGATCGCAGCGATGGCGGCGAAAAGTATGGTTGAAGCGATCACCGAGGCGGTCAACTTCATCGACCTGACCGTGAACCTCCACGTCCAAACCGCTCTCAGTCTTGCAGCATGCAGTGCTCGAAGTATTCGAGGCCGGGCCTTTTCGTAGCGATCCCTGGTGTCCGCCCGGAGTTCGTCCACCTCGTGACGCGCTCGGTCGCGTAATTCCTCGCCTCGAGTGCGGTTCCATCGACGGAATGCAGCCGTGAATAGCCTGAACTTGCGGCGAGGAACGATCCTCAGCCACCTGATTAGCCACGAGCTGGATGAAGGTCTGGGCCGGGGACGGCCGTACTGGTACATCGCCACACCACCGCGTCGTCGTTCAAGGGAAGACGTCGATTCGCCTCCAGTGAGGCGATTCTATAACGTGACTGTGAGTTGCTCGGACCCCTGGTGGTCTCATGTTCGTAGAGCGAACGGGCGAGATCATGTTCAGCGTGGACGTCTCAGGTGCACCAAGAAGCCCCGGATCAATGCCGGGGCTTCTAATTGCTGTGTGGTGAACGGACCTTCGGCTATGCCGCCTGCTGCTCTTCCTTGGTGTTCTCGGTGAGACCGATACGCACCCTGAGCAGCCCCATCTCGCTCTCGAAGGTCACCTGGATCTGCTTCGGCACTCCGGCTGTCAACGTTGCTCCGACCGGCTCCAGGATCACCGGAGGACTGATGTCACATGTGTAGCCAGAGGAAGCCAGCTGAGTTGCAGCGTTTCCTGTGATGACGTTCGCGATCTCACCAAGTGCAGAGAGTGCCATGGGATCGCGAGCCTCGAAGTCCTCACCGACCATCCGCTTGATGATGTCCTTCACGAGAGGCTCAGAGAAGCCGTAGAGGACGTTGCCCTCCAGCTTGCCGCTGATGCCGATGATTGCTGTCACGTCGTCTGTTGTGTACTGGTGAGAGACCGCCTCGGCATTCTGGATCTTCAGCGGGCAGCCGAACTCCTTCTGCCACACCATCTGGGCGGGCGTGAGGAACGGGTTCACATACTCTTGCTTCATCTACTAATTCCTCTGCACGTTCGGCTCTTGATTGGCGGCGATAGCCCGCCCGACGGACACACAGCACACTTCGACATTGCCGCGCTATGACCTGGAGATCATCTACGTTGGCAGTCTAGTGACTGAGTGGTAGCGGTTTCATCAGGGAATTCACCTAACGCAGTCCGTGCCACAACGGCGAGTAGTGGGAGAAAGTGGCGGCATCGCCAACTCCATCTCATGCTGATCGTGCCCTCCTGCACGTGAGCGTTCTCGTTAGGTCTGGCGCAAAAGGACTACGGTTCTGAACGTCTCGACCGCTCCTGTCACCAAATCGACATTGTTAGCTTCAACTGAAGAGGTCGTACTTCGACGCTTGAGAGCAGCAACCCGGCCGGCTGGTCGGGCCAGGATTCTCAGAGTAGTGAAATGGCGCAGTCATCCGAAGCGATTCCGTTCGATATGAGCGAGGACACAGTCAGTCAGCCTGATCTCGACAACACCTGTCCGGAGTGCGGTGTTGAGGCGATAGCTTCTTACCTGGACAGGTATTCACAGTACGAGTACTGCACGAACTGTGACTGGTCTGACGAAGACGAGGGTAAGGACTCGTGGGAACCGATGGCCCGGAAAGACCGTCTACGCGACGAGGCGTAGGCTGGGCTGGGCATAGTCTTCGAACCTGCCGTTGGCCGATCGCCTGATCCTTGTTCCGTCGCGATCTGCGCAAACCCGAACGCGGTCCATTTCAGCCTGTGCCACCTCTGCTGAGTGCTCTCCGATGATCCTGCTCGAGGGTCAGCTGACTCGCACCCAGCCGCAGTCACCGTCCTATGCTGCCTTCATCCTCCGGCAAGCGAATCTCTGACTCGCCGTTCACATCGCGATTCCCGAGCACCTCGGAGTCGTAGTTGATACGGGCGTGTCGAGCGCCTGATGAGCCATCGCCACGTACTCAACGGTGAACTTGGCGTGACCCTTTTGTTGACACTTTATTAACCAGTCGACAGCCGACATTTACATACAGATAAATCGCCACCCGTTATCGTTCCTCGTCGATGGCGTCGAAGTGGCAGGTTTCAACTGCTACCGGCGCGCTATCAGGGGTCGGCGGGACTTACATAGGGCCGTCGGCGCAGGGTGGACATCTGGGGCAGTTAGCTGAATGCACGGTGCGTGTGTTCGGTGCGGCAGCCTGCAGTATTTCATCCGAAACGGTAGATATCTGGCAGCAACAGATGCTGAATCCCGGCCAGCAAGGCTGTGCACTGCCACCGCTTGAGAACAGTCCAATCGGCTGGACTCAACGGAAGCAAGGGATCGGCTCTGTGTTCGAGGGCTGCTGCAGGTGTAGGACCAGCGCACCCACGCTCGGGCCGGCCGTTCATCCAAGACATATAGACCAGAGGTTCCGGAATACGTTCAGAAACTAGACCGCCGGCGGCCGCTTCAAGGTAGCGGTGAACCGGACAGGTAGTGAAGAGCAAGTCCCTGGGACAGTCGAGTCTGTGAGGTTGAAGATGACGAGTTGGTACGTTGCGAAGAGCAAGCCCAGAAAGGCCAAGCTGCTCATTGAGAGCCTGAGCCGCTGGGATGTTGAGACCTACTACCCTGAGATTCGCCAGCGTGGCCGCACAGACGGCAAGCTCGAGCCTCTCTTCAACACCTACGTTTTCTGCCGGTTCGACCCGAGGGCGCCTGAGTGGCAGGCGATTCGCTGGGCGCCCGGTCTGTCCTACTTCCTGAGCGAGGCGGGTTCGCTTGCGGCCCTGCCCGAGTCCGTGATCGACTATCTCAAGCAGAAGACCCTGCGCTGGAACGAGGGCATGGTCTCTAAGCGCTTCAACGAGGGCGATGCCGTTGCCATTGTCGACGGCCCGTTCGCCGGTTTCGAGGCGGTATTTAACGGCTACCTGTCTTCTCGTGACAGGTGTCTTGTCCTGTTGAACTCGGTTTCGGGGATCTCGTCAGTTGAGATCTCAGACGTTGACATCGAGACCGCAGAAGGTTCCTGGCGGCGGCGGTTCGGTTTCGAAGCGGGGCGGGCCTAGAGCGGCACGGTATAGCGTCGCTTGTTGAGAGCGGCCAAACTCAGACCGATGAGTTGAACTCTGGAGCATCTCCAGAGTGCGGCAGCATGCCCGTCTGTCGCGTGCGGACTTTCAAACTTAACCACCTGCCCGGGTCTCTGGCGCAGCCAGTTGGTTTGGCAACTGACGGTCGTTGATCGGGCCCTGTTAACGATGTCGTGTGATTCGGAGCCGTTTTGCGCGGTTCGATTGCGAAGGTGATTTCCGTATGAAAAAGGCAGTTGTGACCGGCGGCGCCGGCTTCATTGGCTCACACATAGTGCGTCGCCTGCTTGGCGATGGCTTCAAGGTGACGGTGCTGGATGACCTGAGCACTGGCAACGCCGATAACCTGCGTGAGATCGAAAGCCAGATCGAGATGATCGAGGGCGACATCCGAGACGCCGCGGTTGTTGAGAGCGCGGTTAGGGGTGCCGAGGTCGTGTTTCACGAGGCTGCGCTCGGATCTGTCTCCCGCTCAGTCGAAGACCCGGCACGCAGTAACGACGTCAACGTCAATGGCACGTTGAATGTTCTCGTGGCTGCCAAGGACGCTGGTGTGAAGAGGCTGGTCTATGCCTCGTCTTCATCTGTCTACGGAGACACTCCGACGCTGCCCAAGCACGAAGAGATGCCTACGGTGCCGAGTTCGCCTTACGGCGTTACAAAGCTGACGGCTGAGCTGTACTGCCGGGTGTTTCACAAGGTCTACGGCCTGGAGACCTACGCGCTCAGGTATTTCAACGTATTCGGCCCACGGCAGACGCCGAACTCGATCTACGCTGCCGTTATTCCGAAGTTTGCCACCGCTCTGCTGGAGCGCAAGTCGCCAAATATCTTCGGCGATGGCGAACAGACGAGAGATTTCACATTCATCGACAATGTGGTCGACGCCAACATGAACGCAATGCGTGCGACGAAGGGCGCGGGCCAGGCATTCAACGTGGCGACCGGCGGACAGGTCTCGCTGAACGCGCTTCTCGAGACGATGAAGCAGCTCACGGAAACTGAAGTCGTGGCCCAGTATGGCGACCCTCGACCCGGTGACATCAGGGATTCCTACGCTGATGTGAGCAAGGCCGGAGAGCTGATTGGCTATGAGCCGCAGGTCAGCGTGGATGAAGGTCTTAAGAGGACCATCGACTGGTACAGAAACGCGGAGATGCAGAATGTCCCGGCGTGATGTCAGAGTGCTGCAGGTGGCTGCCAGCGATATCACTATCGCCAAGCTGCTGGTGCCTCTGATCAACAATCTGAAAGCCAACGGCTACGAGGTTGAGTCGGCATGTGCCGATGGCCGCTTCGCGCAGGAACTGAATGGCAAGGGCTACGTCGTCCACACTCTGCCTATGAGCCGCAGCCTGTCACCGTGGAAGACGCTCAAGGCCATCTGGGCGCTGTACAGGCTGTTGCGCCGTGAGAAGTACGACATCGTGCACGTTCACACTCCTGTCGCTGCGGGCGTCGGGCGGCTGGCCGCAAAGCTGGCCGGGACACCGACTGTGATCTACACAGCGCATGGTTTCTACTTCCATGACCTTATGAAGCCCTGGGCCCGGCGAGCGACGATTCTGTTCGAACGCATTCTCGGCCGGTTCACTCACATGCTGTTCACGCAGAGCACCGAGGACGCTCAGGCTGCTGTTCAATACGGTATCGCTCCGCAACAGAGAGTGGTGTGGATCAGCAACGGCGTAGATATCAACCGCTTCAAGCCCCGAACCGACAACTCAGCGGTACGAGAGCGTTTCGGCCTGAAAGAGGACGAACTGGTTGTGGGCTTCGTAGGCCGATTGGTGCGTGAAAAGGGCATACTCGAGCTACTCGAAGCGATGCGCCGGGCTGGAGAGCGAATCCCGAACCTGGTGTTGCTCGTCGCAGGTGATAACAAGACCGGCGGCGACCGCGATGTCGAGACTCAGGCTGTTGTACACCAGTACCTGAGTTCAACCGAGTTGCCCTTCCGCGTTGAGTTCACGGGCTTCATTGATGACGTGGAAGAGATGATGCAGGCGCTCGATGTGTTCGTGCTCCCGTCCTACAGGGAAGGAATGCCACGCACGATCATCGAGGCGATGGCTTCCGGCAAGCCGGTTGTCGCTTCCGATATTCGCGGGTGTCGTGAAGAGGTCTCGCACGGTGAGACAGGACTTCTCGTTCCTGTCCGAGACGCCGACGCGCTTGGCAGGGCGATTGTCGATGTCCTTCATTCTCCCGAGCTCGCAAAGAGCATGGGTGAGAAGGGGCGTGAACGTGCAGAGCAGTATTTCGATGAACAGATGGTCATGGAGCGCCAGTTGTGGCACTACGCCCGGCTGGTATCTGAGCGCCACCCCGCGCTCGCCTCGCCTAAGACAGATTCGATGCGCATGCCGAAAGGGCAGACGCCAGACGATAGTTCGCGTTAGTTAAGCCTCCCGGCGGCCTGGCGGACGGGGCATTAACCGTCCGGAAATAGCGATCACTCAGAGTTTTTACTCAGATTCACCTCTGAAAGGGGTTCGAATTGACCAAGCGCGGGATAGATATTTCCGTGAGCCTAATCTGGCTGATCCTGCTTTCGCTGCCGTTCGTATTCATCGCACTGGCTATCAAGCTGGAGTCGCGCGGGCCGATCTTCTTCAGGCAGCGGCGCGCCGGGATGAATGGCGAGGTTTTCGTTATCTGGAAGTTCCGGACGATGGTGGATGGCGCCGTTCACAAGGGCCTTGGAAACACGGTCACTAAGGACGATGCCCGCATTACTCGCACAGGCAAGCTGCTTCGAGCACTGAGCCTGGACGAGCTGCCACAGATCATGAACATCCTGACCGGCGACATGAGCCTGATCGGCCCGCGGCCAACGCTCGTGCACCAGGTTGAGGCCTACAACGACCACCAGCGCCGCAGGCTTGAGGTGCGTCCGGGAATCACCAGCTGGGCGTCCGTGAATGGCCGCAACCGTCTCTCATGGGAAGACCGAATTGAGATGGACATCTGGTATGTCGACAACCTCTCATTGTGGCTCGACATCAAGATCCTGTTCAGGACGCTGTGGGTCGCATTCGTGACTCGAGACGGTGTCTATGCTGAGGACGGCGCCAACGACGATTTCGGCGCGACCCCGGCCGCTGTTTCGAGTAATGCACCGAAGACTGGCACAGAGGTCAACAGGTGAGCGGTCGCTCTTCAATAGCCGGCTCGAACGGAGCAGCTCCTGAAGTACGGGCGGCAGCGATCTGTGGCGCCGGCGGGCACGCCAAAGTGGTCGCTGATGTACTTTCGCAGCAGCTATCTCCGATCGACATCGAGGGCTTCCTTGACGACCGCGAAGAGCTGCACGGCACTGAGATTTCTGGGCACCCGGTCCTTGGCAGCATTGACGACTGGCTGAGCCGAAATTCGAGTGCTGAATCTGCTCTGATCATAGGGATTGGAGACAACCAGGCCCGAGAGCGCGTCGCAGAACGGGCGAAACAGGCCGGGGTCCGCTTCGTGTCCGCCGTACACCGTTCTGTTCTCATTGGTTCAGATGTCGAGATCGGCACGGGTTCGGTGCTGATGCCGAACGTCGTTCTCAACGCTGCGGCGGTGATCGGTGAGCACGTGATCATCAACACCAGCGCATCGGTCGATCATGACTGCATAGTCGAAGATTTCGCTCACATCTCCCCCGGAGTCAACCTGGCTGGAGGCGTGACAGTGGGTAGAGGCGCGCACATCGGCATCGGCGCATGTGCGGTGCCCGGAGTCCACATCGGCGAGTGGGCCAAGGTTGGCGCCGGCTCGACCGTGAAGAGTGATGTTCCACCTTATGCGACCGTTGTCGGCAACCCGGCCGAGTCACTTCGGAGCCGATTGAGAAGGAGTGCGGTCAGTTGACACTGAAGACACCTGACAAACGCGAGACGGCTCACGAGCCGATTCCGCTGGCACGGCCAGATATCACCGACCTTGAGCGTGACGCAGTCATGCGTGTGCTCGACGGCCCGGTTCTAAGCCTCGGACCCGAAATCGAACGGTTCGAGAAGCTGCTTGCTGAGCAGGCTGGCGTGAAGCACGCAGTTGCGGTCAACAGCGGCACGAGCGCGTTGCACCTTGCGGTGCTCGGCCTCGGCATCGAGGCTGGAGACGAGGTGATCACGACACCCTTCAGCTTCGTCGCATCGTCGAACTGCATCATCTTCGCCGGTGCCACGCCGGTCTTCGCAGACATAGACTTGAAGACGATGTGCATCGACCCTGATGCGGTAGAACGGGCGATCACACCTCGCACCAAGGCGATCATCGCCGTAGATGTGTTCGGGCACCCGGCTGAGTGGGACAGACTTGAAGAGATCGCCAAAAAGCACGGACTCGGACTGATCGAGGACTCTGCAGAGTCGATCGGCACTGTTTACAAGGGCAGACCGGCTGGCGGCTTCGGCGATGCCGGGATCTTCGCTTTCTACCCGAACAAGCAGATGACTACTGGCGAGGGTGGCGCTCTGGTCACGGACCGTGACGATATCGCTGAGCTTGCTCGGAGTTTGCGAAATCAGGGGCGCGGTGGCACAGGCTGGCTCTCACACGCCAGGCTGGGCTTCAACTACCGCATCAGCGACATCAACTCGGCGCTGGGATCAGCGCAGGTTCAGAGGCTGCCAGAGTTGCTCGAGCGCCGCTCCAGTGTGGCCGAGCGATACAACAGCCTCCTGGCGAAGGTGCCGCAGATCGAGACCCAGCACATTGCCCCGGACGTGGACATGAGCTGGTTTGTCTACGTGGTGCGGCTGGACGAGTCATTCAGCCGTAACGAACGGGACCGCATATTGCACCTGCTCCGAGACCGGGGCGTCGGTTGCTCGAATTACTTCCCTTGTATCCACCTTGAGCCGTTCTACCGCGAGGAGTACGGCCACGCGCCCGGTGACTTCCCGATAGCGGAGAGCATCTCGGACCGTTCAATAGCTCTGCCTTTCTTCGGTCGAATGACCGATGAGCAGATCGGCAGGGTTGTGGACGAACTGACGAACGCCATAACGGAAGTCAAGTAAGACGGATTAGACCAATTTTCTCCCGGCCAGAACGATTAGCGGACCGTTCCAACGCCAGATGGCGGCGGACACGGCACGGCCGAGGTGACCTGTGAGCACAACTTCCGGCGAGCGATCGCCGCGATTCCCACACATAAGCATGACTCCGGCAAGGCGCACCGCCCGCCGAGGACTGGTCGCGACCATCGACGGTCTGCTGATCATCTTTGCTACTGCGCTGGCGATCGCGCTTGTGATTCGCCTGCCTGAAGGAAGCATCAGCGCGTCTGACGCTTCGCTGATTCTCCTGATGTCGCTCATCACGCGCCTGGTCCCCATGTCGTTATCTGCCGTCTATGACATCGAATGGAAGCGGGCGAACGCGTGGGACCTTGTTGTGCTGGCGCGGTCGATCGCTATCGGTGTGGCTCTATTCACCTCAGTTCTGTTTATCGTCAACCCGCTTGAGTGGTCGCTGATTGAACTGACGCAGTTCGCCATGGCTGATGTGTTCCTGACCAGCACTGCGCTCGGAACTTCCAGGATTGGTGTCCGGGTGGCGGCTGAGTGGAAGATGCGGCACCGCCGCCGCAGTCGCGGCCGTGTGCTGATAGTGGGCGCCGGCGACGCAGGCGCTCAGATTGCCCGTGCGATGACGGAAGAGGTCGGCGCCGGATACGTGGGCGTTGCGTTTGTCGACGACGATGAGCGCAAGAAGGGCCGCATGGTCCACGGCATCCGTGTGCTGGGCAAGCGCACAGATATTCCGCAGATCGTGACTCGACAGAGGGTGAGCGAGATCTGGATTGCGATGCCATCTGCTTCTGGCAAGGTGATTCAGGAGACGGTACGCATTGGTCGGGACGCAGGCGTCAACCAGATCAAGGTTGTTCCCGGCTTCAGCACGCTCGTGTCCGGTGTAGTCAGACTTGCGGACGTGCGAGATGTTCAGATCGAGGAGCTGCTCGGCCGTGACCCCGTCAAGGTAGACACGACCCAGGTCAGCGAGTTCCTTGAAGGCAAAACGGTCCTGGTGACGGGAGGCGCAGGCTCGATCGGTTCTGAGCTATGCAGGCAGATCAGCAGGTTCAAGCCGAAGCAGCTGGTGGTTCTTGATCAGGATGAGACCGGGGTGTTCAACACCAAGCGGGCCCTCGACGTTGAGACCGGCGGCCAGATTGACGTTCAGCCGGCCATCGCGGACGTGAGAGACATCGCCGAAGTGGACGAAGTGTTCTCCCGCTTCAAGCCGCAGGTGGTGTTCCACGCAGCGGCTTACAAGCACGTGCCGTTGATGGAGGACCATCCCGACCGCGCTGCGAAGACGAATGTGTTCGGTACGAGGACTGTGGCTCGCGTATCCAAGATGTGGAACGCGGAGAAGTTCGTCATGGTTTCGACGGATAAGGCCGTCAACCCAACTTCGATCATGGGCGCCACCAAGCGGGCAGCCGAACTGCTCGTTAAGGACATGGGCGAGAGTGGCAACGTCAGCTTCGTCTCTGTCCGCTTTGGCAACGTTCTCGGCAGCCGTGGCAGCGTGATCCCGATATTCAGAGAGCAGATCGCACGCGGTGGACCGGTGACTGTCACTGACCCCGAGATGCGGCGCTACTTCATGACTATCCCCGAGGCGGTCTTGCTTGTGCTGCAGGCAGGCGCCATGGGCGACAACGGTCAGGTCTTCGTGCTCGACATGGGCGAGCCGGTGAAGATCGTCGACCTGGCCAGGCAACTGATCCTGCTGTCAGGCCTTGAGCCCGACAAAGACATCCCGATCGTCTTCACCGGTATCAGGCCGGGCGAAAAGATGTTCGAGGACATTTTGAGTGCGGAAGAAGACACATCCGCAACTTCTCACGACCGCATCTTCATCAGCCGAACTGGCGATGCGATCACGTCTGCGGAGATGACTCAGGGCATTAAGACACTCTCGTCTGCGATTGAGTCCGGAGAGAAGAAGGCCGTTGTGTCGGCCTTGCGGGAACTGGTGGTGACGTTCAGGCCGGAGTCGAAGATGCGGCCCGTGCGTGAAGTCAGGGAAGAGATGCAGGCGACGCTGGCGGACTAAAGCGGCGACTCGGCTACATGAGCGATTGTGTTCGAAGGTCGCGAATTAAGTGAGCCGAACGAAACTGCCGGGACTGCGGATACAGGTTACTCATAGTTGATCTTGCGACGGCGCCTGTTCCGAGGGCGCCGGGACACACCAGAGGCATTAGCGTGCAAAACAGAAGACCAAACATAGTTGTGGTTGGCGGAGGCAGCGGCTCTTCGATGCTACTGCGCGGGCTGAAGCAGCACCCCGTCGACCTCACTGCGATCGTTACGACCTTCGACAGCGGCGGCAGTTCCGGCATTCTCCGAGAGGAGTTCGGATACCCGCCGTTTGGCGACCTCCGCAAGTGCCTCGTGGCGCTTAGCGACAGCACGGGCACCAGTTCGCTCAGGACGGCGTCCGAGTTCCGATTTAGCTCTGACAGCAGCCTCAAGGGCCACAGCCTCGGCAACCTGTTGCTGGCAGCTCTGACGTCTCTGCACCAGAACGTTGAGCACGCTATTGAAGAGATGTCTCGCATGCTGGACATCACCGGCAAGGTGATACCGGTTGCGCTGGACCCCGCGGACCTGTGCGCCGAACTGGAAGACGGCAGCCACCTGCGAGGAGAGTCGACCATCGACCTGCGCGGGGGCGATCTGCCACGTATTCAGAACGTCTTCCTCGACCCTGTTGTTGACGCCAATCCGAGAGCAATTGAGGCGATCGAGAATGCCGATGCCATCGTGTTTGGTCCCGGAGACCTGTACACGAGCATCATCCCGAACCTCCTGGCGCGCAACGTCACGGACGCCATCGCCCGCAGCAGCGCTCGGAAGATCTACATCTGCAACCTGATGACGAAGCTCGGCGAGACCGGTGATTTCTCCACCTCGGACTTCGCAGGCGAGATAGTGCGATACCTGGGCGGCCAGACGTTGGACGCTGTGCTGGTGAACAACCGGCCGGTCCCGAAGGCCATCAGGTCTCGGTACGCGGGTGAAGGCGCCATGCCTGTTGATCACGATGAGGCATCCCTGCGCCAGTACACGCACTCCGTAATCGCAGCGCCACTGAGCATCATTCGGCCGAAGGTCAGGCACGACCCGGACCGACTTGCTGAAGTGGTGCTGAGCTCAGTGCTCATGAACGGCGGAGAGCTGGCTGAGCCGGAAGAAGTTGCCGAGGGCATCAGGTTCTCGGACTTCGTAGACGAGATCGAATCGCGGGCGGTCGCTGCCGAGTAGTTGCGATCACGTTCTCCGGACGACTGCGACCGGTAAGCAGTGTCAAAGATGGGCTGTGTGAGAGGGGGTGTCGCAGGCTGTGACACTGACACTACGAACTAACCAGATTTCTGACACTGAACAGATGCGAGTTCTTCACCTCATAAACCGTGCACAGATACGCGGAGCACAGCAGTTCGCCGTGCGACTCGCCGGTCAACTCGAATCCGGCGACGTGCAGAACGCAATGTGCAGCCTGTACACGTCGCCTGACCAGAGCGAGAGCTTCGAAGTCGGCTCGCTGCCGATGTACAAACTGGAAGTGAACCCTACGGTCCTGGACCGTATCTTTCACGTTGAGCCGATGGTCGCCATAAGGCTGCGGCGCGTTCTGAAGGATTTCAATCCAGACGTGATCATCGGTCACGGTACCGACACACTCAAATACGCGTCCGTTTCGAAGATGATGCGGCGCAGTGTTCGAACCGTCTACAAGAACATCGGTGTAGCCAGCTACTGGGCGAACACCCGTAGCAGAGTCTGGTTCAACAGGTTCTGGCTCCGCAACATCGACTGCTCGGTGTCTGTCAGCGAGCATGGACGTCGCGACTTCATCGAGCACTACGGATACGACGAAGATAGAGCGGCCTACATCCCGAACGCTGTGCTGACCGAAGGCTTTGACGCCGCGGCAGACCCGGCAGTGCGGGCCAGGATGCGGGCTGAGCTTGGCGTAAACGACGAGGACATCCTGGTCGCCATGGTTGGCAGCCTCTCACATGAGAAGGGCCAGGGCACTCTGATCCGTGCGATCGCTCAGCTGGTTAACAGAGGACTGCCTGCAAAGCTGATCCTGATAGGCCGCGGTCCGGAACGAGAGCGGTTGGCGGAGAAGGCAAAGCTTGCCGGCATCGCCACCAATGTCCGTTTCCTGGGTGTTCGCAAAGACATTCCTGAAGTCCTGAGCGGTATGGACATCTTCGCCCTGGCGAGTCAGTCAGAAGGCATGCCGGGCGTCTTGATCGAGGCGGGGCTATCGAGGATTCCATCTGTCGCCTACGACGTCGGTGGGGTCACAGAAGTCCTGAACGACGGTTCCACCGGGATCGTCGTCCCTGCTGACAATTTCGAGAAACTCGTTGAAGGTCTCGAAGAGTTGGCGAAACGACCCGATTGGCGCGCTGAGATGGGGAACAGGGCGCGAACATGGTGTGAAGAGGCCTTCGATATGACGAAGGTCACCAACCAGTACAGGCAGCTGTTCGAGCAGTTGCTGAGCGGCGAACCTATCACTGAAGCTAGTCCAGCTGCATTGGGCCCTGGGAACTGATGAGCAACACTCGCATCAACGTTATGTGGCTGATCAAGGGACTTGGCTCCGGTGGAGCTGAGAACCTTCTACTTTCGGCCGCTCGTCATCTTGACCGCGACCGGTTCAACTACTCGGTTGCATACTTCCTGCCATGGAAGGACGCGCTGGTAGAGGACCTCGAATCCGCCGGGATATCGACGACCTGCTTGAACCTGCGTCGGTCGTACGATCTGCGGCCGTGGCTTTCGTTGAACCGTAAGCTGCGCAAAGGCCGGATTGATGTTCTCCACGCTCATCTGCCTTACGCAGGCATCGCCGGGCGAATCGCATCGAAGTTCACGCCGGTCAAAGCGATCGTGTACTCCGAGCACAACGTGTGGGAGCGGTATCACCGGCTGACTCACTTCGCCAACAAGATGACATACCGATGGAACGATGCCGTTGTGGCCGTTTCTGAAGATGTTGAGAAGTCGATTAGAGCCGGCATCAAGGTGAATGACCACCCGAGGCTCGGTACCATCGCAAACGGAGTTGACGTTCATCAGTTGAGCCTGATCACCAAAGATCAGGGCTGGCTGAAAGCAGAGCTTGGAATTCCGGCCGAGAACAGGATCGTTACGAACGTCGCCAACTTCACCCCAAAGAAGCGGCATATCGACCTGTTGCGGGCAGCCCGCAAGGTCGTCGACGAGAGTCCCGATATCTCATTTGTACTTGTTGGACAGGGACCGTTGCTTGAGGAGACCAAAGCTGCGGCATCCGAGATGGGTTTGGACGGGAACGTCTTCTTCACCGGCCTGCGTTCCGACGCCCGGGAGATCATCGCCGCGTCAGACCTGTTCGTGCTGTCTTCTCAGTTCGAGGGCATGCCGGTCTCGGTGCTCGAAGCGATGAGCACTCGCACTCCGGTGCTCTCAACAAGAGTCGGCGGCCTGCCAGAGATGATCGTGGACGGCGAGGAGGGCCGTTTGGTCGACCCCGGTGAGCCAGAGAAGCTGGCGGCTTCCATCACCGCTCTGCTGAACGATAGCACGTTGCGTAGTTCGCTGGCTGAGAGAGCGTTCAGCAGGGCGCAGAGCGAGTTTGATGTGCAGAACATGGTCCGCAAGACCGAGGAACTTTATCTAGAGCTGGCAGAGGGAAAGCTCGTAGGAGCACACGCCTGATGGCAATAGAAACCTCCGCTCTACCGTATGCCGTTCGACCGCGGGAAGAGCAAGACCTTCCGGCAATCCTTGAGCTGATGCGTGTCTCACTGGGCGAGTCATCTGTGCTGCAGCGCACCGAGGATATGTGGAGCTGGAAGCACGAGATCAACCCGTTTCAGCGTTCTTATGTTCTCCTCGCTGAGAGCGAAGATCAGAGAGTCGTGGGCCTGCGAGCGTTCTTGCGCTGGGAGTTCGAACGAGCAGGCGAGACCCTGAGAGGCGTCCGCGCAGTCGACACCTCCACTCACCCTGACTTCAGGCGCATGGGGATGTTCAAGAACCTGACTTTGCGCGCCGTTGACGATGTGCGGGACGAGGGTGTCGACTTCGTGTTCAATACCCCGAACGACCAGTCACGGCCCGGATACCTCAAGATGGGCTGGCAGTCTGTCGGTCTGGTTGAGCCTGTAGTAAAGATCTTGAACTACCCGCGATTTGTAGTTGGGATGGCGAAGTCGAGGCTGTTGAAGCGGGAGGCGAAGGCGCCAGAAGGCAGTTACTTCGGCGCAAACAATGAGCCGGCTCCGGTGAGCGAGCTTGTCACTCACCCCGGACTGGACGCCTTGATCTCGGCCGACCGCTCACTGTGGGGCGACATGCTGCACACCAGGCGGTCCGCTGAATACATCGACTGGCGATACGCGAAACACCCCACGATCGACTACCGGACAGCGGTACTCGAAGAGAACGGTGAGCTGCAGGCAGCGGCGGTGTTCAGGTCGAACAGCAGGTTCGGACTCCGCGAGATCGTGCTGACCGAGATGCTGCTTTCACGCCCGGACAAGGAACTGGCGCGAAGGCTGATAACTGCGGTCAAGTCCCATGTGCGGGCCGATTACATGATCGGATACTTTCCGAAAGGCTCGCTGCACAGGGAAGGGCTCCAGAGGAGCGGGTTCCGCCGTATACCGGGCCAGGGAATGACTTTGACCGCAAATCCTCTGTCCGGCCCGCTTGGGGAGCTGGAAACGTTGGACAGATGGGGCCTTTCGCTCGGTGACCTGGAGCTGTTCTAGTACGGTTCCTGGGCGCAGTTCGACCGGCCTCGGGACCCAGACGGCACAGACATCGTGACTGACCGCACGCTCCAAATCTCCGTGCTACTCGCTGCAGCGCTAATTGGCGCTGTCCTGGTAGTTGCGCCATACGACTCTGTTGGCGGTGTGCTTGTCCTCGGTGCTGCCATCGCCCTGGCCTCGATAGTTCTGTTTCCGAGGCTTGTGCCGGTCGAAGACAGGCGCTTTCTCAAGCAGGTTCTCGTTGTAGCGCTAATAGCGAAGCTGGCGGCGACCGGCTTCCGATTGTTCATGAATGAGGTTGTGTACGGCGGTGGAGACCTTAACCGGTTCGACAACGTTGGTGAGGGGATAGCCCAGCAGATACGCGCCGGCGAGTTTGCTGCGGTTATTGACGGATTTGCGGTCGGCACTCCGGCGATGGAGATCATCACCGGGCTGCTGTACACCGTTACCGGAACATCGTTCTACGGGGTGTTCTTCCTGAGCGGCTTTCTCGGCTTCCTGGGCGCGGTGCTGTTCTTCCGGGCGTTCCGCATAGCTTTCCCGCACGGCAACTCAAAGCTCTATGCGGCGCTGATCTTCTTCTACCCGGCCGTACTCTACTGGCCAACGGGGTTCGGTAAGGACGTGATCACGTTCTTGATGCTCGGTCTGGCGGTGTGGGGCGCAGCGACTTTCATATTGCAGTCGAGGCTATCCGGGCTCTGGGCTGCATTCATCGGACTGGTGCTGATATTCCTGGTCAGGCCTGAGATCGGCCTGATTGCATCCATCGCTTTCATCACGGCGTTCGTTTTCAGGAGGCCTTCCCGCAACAGGCGGGCGTTCACTATTCAGCTGATCGGTGTTCCGCTGGTGCTGGTCGCCAGCTTCATCTTCATCGGTCGAGCGACCTCGTTCCTGGGTATCGAGGACCTCTCTTTCAATGGGATGCTCCAGCTGATCACGGAGCAGTCCTCACAGGTGTTTGACGAGGGGCGCAGTGGTTCGAACTTCGCTGCCCCGGAGGTTGGCACTCCAACCTGGATCCCCGAGGCGTTTCTGACCGTGTTGGTGAGGCCGTTCCCGTGGGAGGTCCACAACCTGGCTGCGTTGCTGCAGTCGTTTGATGGGTCATTGCTGGCGGGAATCATGCTTCTCAGTTCAGGGCGGATCATTCGCAGCCTGCGCGACGAGGGGCAAAACCCGGTGATGATCTTCGCGATCGTATTTGTGTTCATGGCAGTGATAGCGCTCGGCACTCTCGGCAACTTCGGATTGCTGGCCCGACAACGAGTGATAGTGCTGCCGCTGCTCTTCTTCGTGATAAGTGCGGCCAGCTCGAGGTCCAGGAGAGTCACGACATCCTCGGAGTCGACGCTGGCGAACGGCACAGCCGATGCGGCCGTAAGGCCTATACCTGCCGGAGCCGCTGAATAGCCGGGTCCATCTGTTCGTGTTTCGTTTTTTGATCTGCAGATGACGATCCCGTTATCTGTTTGGAGGTTTGAGTATGACTCAGGAGAATGAAGTTGGCGCCTTCGTCTTCTCGCTCGACACTGAACTGGCTTGGGGTTCGGTGCACCACGGCGGATACGCGAATCATGAAGGCGAGTTCGAGCGAACACGTTTCGTGATCGACAGCCTGCTGAACCTGTTCGAGCGATACGAGATCCGTGGCACCTGGGCCGTTGTTGGCAAGCTAATGCTTGGCAAGGACGAATCTGAGCCTTCGATGCCAGACGGCAGTTCGCTTAACGGAGCCTCAACAGAAGCTGGCTATAACTGGCGCGCAGAAGAAGATGATCACTTCTGGCATGCTCCGGATATTATTGAACGAATTCGGTCATGCCCGGTGCCACAGGAGATCGGTTCCCACAACTACACGCACATGATCATGGGCACGCCCGGCGCAGATGCGGCGAGCTTCGATCATGAGCTGAAGGCGTGCAAGGCGGTCGCCGACGAGCGCGACATCGAGCTCAAGTCTTTCGTATATCCACGAAACGCGGTAGACCACGTGAACGTACTTGCCAGTAACGGGTTCACTTCATATCGTGGCGTTGCGCCGTCATGGACCTGGAGAGTGCCTGGGACGATGGGCAAACGGTTCGCCAGGCTGGCTGACCACTTCCTGCCGGTACCGGGCCCTGTGGTCCACGCAGTAGATGAGGACGGGATAGTCAACATCCCTGCCAGCTACAGCTACCTGCACCGAACGGGCTGGGCGCGTTACGTGCCGATATCCGTACGGGTTAGGAAATCGATACTTACGATGCGGAAGGCGGCCAGGTCCAACGGTATATTCCATCTCTGGACGCACCCGTTCAATATCGCCAGCGACCCTGAGAATCTACTCGGGGGCCTCGAGCGTGTATTCCAGGAATACAAGCGGCTGCATGACTCAGGGCTGATCCTGAGCAAGACCATGACTGAAGTTGCGGAGCAGGTGACGAAACCTGCAGATGTGAAAGCAGAATTGACTCATGCCATCAACTAACGGTATCTCGACGGTCGGCATCGTCGGTCTTGGCTACGTTGGACTCCCTCTCGCGATGGAGTTCGCCGAAGCCGGCGTGACCGTGACCGGTGTAGACGTCAACAAGACCCGAGTCGAACGCCTTGCAAAAGGCATCTCGGACATCGAGGACGTTTCGTCAGAGCGGCTCGCGGTTGCTGTAGATGCTGGTCGGTTCATTCCGACCACTGACTTTGCGAGCCTTTCGAGCGTGCAGGCGATCAGCATCTGTGTGCCGACTCCTCTTGGCAAGAGCCGCGATCCAGATGTGACATTCGTGACTTCGGCTGCCGAGAGCCTCGCTCCGATCCTGAGCAAGGGCCAGACGGTTGTGCTGGAAAGCACCGTCTACCCGGGCGCTACTGAAGAGCTGATCGGGCCGGTGCTCGAGAGCACAGGCCTGAAGGCAGGCGAGGACTTCTACCTGGCCTTCTCTCCAGAGCGCATCGACCCTGGCAACACCAAGTACGCCGTCAGGGACATTCCCAAGGTGGTCGGTGGTGTGAACGAGGCCTCTACGGCCAAGGCTGTCACCTACTACGAGAAGGTGTTCCCGAGCGTTGTGGCTGTTGGCTCAACCCGTGAAGCCGAGATGGCAAAGCTTCTCGAAAACACGTTCAGGGCTGTCAATATTGGCCTCGTGAATGAGCTCGCCGTCATTGCGAACGGCATGGGCATCAACATCTGGAAGGTCATCGACGCAGCGAGCACGAAGCCATTCGGTTTCATGCCGTTCTACCCTGGCCCAGGCCTCGGTGGACACTGCATCCCTGTTGACCCCAGCTACCTTTCGTGGCGGGCCAGGCAGGAAGGCTTCGAGACCGGGTTCATCGACCAGGCAGGTCGTATCAACTCACGCATGCCTGACTACGTGGTGGACCGCATCGGTCGCATCCTGAACAGGGAGCGAAAGAGCCTGAACGGTTCGAAGATCCTCGTTCTCGGTGTCGCCTACAAGAAGGACGTTGGTGACGTTCGAGAGTCTCCTGCTCTCGACATCATCGAACTGCTCGGCACACGCGGGGCAGAAGTCTCCTATCACGACCCGCATGTCGATTCGATCGACGTTGGTGTGAATGAATACCACTCGATGCCGTTGAGCCCTGAAGTGCTTGGCGCCGCGGACTGTGTGGTGATCGTCACCGACCACTCATCAATCGACTACGAGTTCATCGCAAAGAAATCGCGATCGGTGTTCGATGGCAGGAATGCCACGAAGCATCTTCAGGACAGGTACTCAAACATAGAGGCCCTCTAGACCGGCCTAAAGGTCATAAGAGCCTCGAACCGCTGACTATCCGTTTCCGGGTTTAACAATGCCGCTGCCGCTACGACACTCCACGTGAATGGAATCGTAGCGGCAGCGACACTCTAGTTGTTGCCTCTTCAATCACTAGCGTTTGCAGGGTCTTGGTTTAGGCGACAGTTGCGGTGACCCGAACGTTCGCTTCTGGCAACACCTTCGACCTCGTATTGCCGAGTCCCTCTCGATAGAGTTGAAGCTCTAGCGCGTCCGCAACTCCGTCCACTGTCGATTAGAACATGGACCAGGAAGAACTCAAATTCACGCCGTACTTGCGGGCTCTTTGGCGCCGCAAGTGGTTAATAGCGATCACTGCGCTGGCAGCACTCGCGGCCGGTGTGGCGGCAGCCGTGCTTGATGATTCCAGCTCCGAGCCTGAGTCGCGGTTTGTCGCGGCAGCTACTCTCAGTATCGAAGACCAGGCCACTCCGGACGGTTCAGACGCCGTAGCAGCGCTTCAGTTGCTGACGGGCGGCGGTGGAGACGGGGCACAGAGCGTTCAGACGCACATTGAGCTCCTTCGCAGCTCGGCCGTGATGACGCGGTCTGTGAACAAAATCCGTGAAGCCGCTGGTCTGCCGGAAGAAACGGACGAGAACCTGCTCAATCAGGCCGCTGAAGTCCTGGCCGAGGATGTCAGGGTTTCGCAGGTCTCAGGATCCAATCTGCTAGTCGTGTCCGCCGCCGCCTCGGATCCTGAAACGGCGAGGCTGCGCACCGATTCGATCGTGGCCGCCTATCAGCAGTTCTTGCGGAGCCAGAAACTCGTGGCGACGCAGGATGCGATTGATGCCATCGACCAGCGAATCAGCGATTCCTCGCAGCCTGCCCTGACTTCAACACGGCTGAAGATAGTTGTCGACCAGCTTTCCACCTCGGATTTGGACAGAGTGGAACGGGCGATCAGTTCCAGCATCGTTCAACTGGAAGGTCTCGATCTTTCGCAGTTCCCAGACCCACCTTCATTGAGTGGGCTTCTTTCCGAGCTCGAAGCGGCGTCAGCGAGGTTGGAGACGGTTGCGTCCGGCATTGCGTCCCTCGAGTCTGAACTGGGCACCGGTCCGTCTGCTCCGCTTCCAGGCCTTGAGTCCGTTGAGACGGTGCAGGGGCTCGCAGCCTCATCTCTGGTGACTGTCCGAGAGATCAGCAGCGATTTCGCAGAGGCCAGCCTGAACGCCGATCTCAGTGGCGGCAATGCAGATCTGACCAACGCAAACCTGACGATAAGCACTGCGGCCAACCAGCTGAGTCAGCTCAGCAACAACGTCGCTTTATCGCTGGCAGACCGGACCACTATTGCGCAGCTAAGAGACCAACTGAGCGCGGTTCAAGGCTCGAACGCGGCAGTCGTTATTACCATAACGAACTCGCTTGAATCCGGCACCGCATCGACTGCTGACACGCAGCGCATCCTGACACAGTTCAACGCCGCCGCCTCCAGCTTGCAGATCACGCTGGAGTCCCTCGCTCAGGTCAGGCAGGGACAGTCCAACACCGCAGCACTGACTCAGATGGTGACCGTCGAAGGGCAACTGCAGGCGGTCATCACAAGCCTGACCGAAGCAGCGTTGGCGCTGGATAACAGGTCTGAACTTGGACCAGAGGCCGACCTCGCCCAGCTCGAAGACCTGCTGGAAAACGCAGTAGAACGGCTTGATGTGATCACAGTTCGGCTTGGCAACCCATCCGGTGGTCAACTACTCGAAGCCGAGGTGCGAAGCACGGCAGCAGTGTTGGAGTCGGCATCCCAGACAACGGCCATTCTGAGAATGAACCAGCAGCTCCGCATCGTCACTTCATCTGGTGAGCTGTTCTCAATCGAGCCACAGTTGAACACCGCAGTGAGCCTGATGCAGGGAGTTGCGGCGAACCTCGCGGCAGGTTCATCGCTTTCTAACGATGTGTTGATCGAACGGCTTGGCCGGTGGAGTGAAACCACGGCTGAAGCGAGCACCCAGTTAGAAGAGCTTGAGTTACAGCTCGCCGGGTTGGACACATCCGGGCCAGCCGACCCGATTCTCGATGCGCTGGACAAGGCATCCGTTAATCTGCGTGACCAGGGCGCATCGCTCGTAAGCGTCGGGAAGATCGTCGACGCTACATCTAGCGCTGGAGTGAGCAGCTTCGTCGCCAGCCGGCTTGACCGGTTCAGTTCCGACCTGTCTGAAGCCGCAGTGATCTTCTCAAGCAGCGCCAGTCAGATGACCGGAACAGCGAACACTATCCGCAACCTGCCCGCGGTCATAGTCACCGCGGCATTGATCGACCTGCAATCTGCCCATGCTGATCTCGTCGCTGCTACAGAACTGGTGAACGGAATGCAGGAGCGAGCCGCAGCAGGTGAGCTACTCACTCTGACGGATGCCGGCGACGTGGCTTCGAGGCTACGGCTGGTCCAGGCAGAGCTGGCCATGGCGGCTGTGGAGGTTGCGCAGGTTGGCGCAACCGAACTCGATCTGACGGCGCAGAACGTGCAGTCCGCTGAGGCGAGACTGCGCACGATCCTGGCCCAGCTGTCAGGTGTGGAGGCATCTGAGGCTGCCGCGATAGATGACCTGTTCGACGTCAGGCGTGATCTGCAGATATCGCTGCTCGGACCTCAGGAAACCGGTGTCGCTCTCGTTGACACGGACGTGGAAGAGATCGTGTCCGGGGGAGACTCATCACTGCCTGTGGACGCCAGGGTGCTTCTCGGGGCGATCGGTGGCCTCATGCTCGGTTTGATCGCCGCACTGGCCCTTGAGCTGATGGACCGGACGGTGCGCAGGCCAGAGGACATTGGAGACATCACCCGAGCGTCGAGCCTTGGCCTGTTGCCGCAGGGCGCAGCGAAGGGCAACCCTCACCCGCCCGAGGTGACGGACGATCCGACATCGGTCTTCTCAGAAGCCGTTCACCTTGTTGCCACTCAGATACAGGGGCGTGTGAATGACCGCTCCCGACTGCTGCTGATCTCAAGTCCCGGGCCGCGTGAAGGCAAGACGATGATGGCTATCAACCTGGCACGCGCACTGTCGCTCAGAAGCCTCAAGGTGCTGCTAGTTGACGCCAATTTCAGGAAGCCCGATGCGTCGAAGATTTTTGAGTTCGCAGACGAGCCGGGACTTGCCACCGCGTTGACCCAGAGCAGGGACCCCGGTGAGTTCATACGGCGTGTCGAAGGAACCCAGCTGGATGTTCTGCCGGCCGGCAGAAGCCTCGTGCCACCGGTCGAGCTGATCTCCAGGCCAGGAACCGGAGCGCTGCTTCAGAAGGTACGCCAGCAGTACGACTTCGTGATCATCGACGGTCCGCCAACGCTCGGCTTCTCGGAGTCGAATGCGCTGGCGAAGCAGGCAGGCGCCGTTGTGATGGTCGCGAGAGTGGGATCGACCAAGAAGTCGGCTCTGCGAGAGGCGATGGAAGACCTGTCGGGCACCGACGTGCTCGGGGTCGTCATGAACTTCGTCAGCCGGAAGGACCTTTCGTTCCTGGAGCACCGTGACTACGACGGTGGTTCTAGCCAGGGCAAGTGGCGCTCCCGCCTGATGCGGCGGCCGTTCCCGTTTTCGAGGAACTGACCGGGCGCGATCCGAGGCGGAAAACGGCAGACAGCACCCGTTCAAACCGTGTGTTTCGCATCAATTATCCGTTCATTTGGCGCAGTTCTCGGATTTGTGAACTGCACCGATCTAAACGTACGACACGGTAACGGATAGGTGAAGGCGCCCGAGACCTGTTAAGCAATTCACCCGCTTTTGTGCGAGTTCTGAATTTGCAATTACAGCCTGAGGTCCTTGGGCCGGATATTTCCAGTGATCAGAATCTGGTCACGAATACAGAAACGGATTCGAGTCTGGCTTCAAGGCCAGTGAGTCTCCCGCACTGAAGCATCACGGATTGAAGATTATGTCGACACGACGACTGATAGCAGCGATTTTCATGGTGGCTCTTGCAGCCGCAGCGATGGCCGCTCCAGGTGAAACGCGCCAGGCCTCGGCAGCGCCGACCGCACTCGACTTCAGCCCTGCCGCGATTGCGCTCGAGAACGCCGGTGACACTGCGACGATAGACGTTGTCGTAACCGGACTGGTTGCTGACGAGGCGGACACCGCTCAGATCAACATTCAGCACGGGTCGGATTTCACGATCTCGAACGTTGACTGTGGTCCGCTGTACTCGCCAGGAGGGTTCGCCAGCGGAGCCACGGCAGTTACTGGCGGCACAGCATTCATCTGTTCGCTGCAGAACGGCCCGACCGCCGATGTCAGCGGCGTCGTGGCGAGCTTCGACATAACGAAGGTTGGCGATACTACTGGCCTGGTCACTCTCGACTTCAAGTCAACCGGCTCGCTATCAACGTCGTTCTACGAGGCCGGCTCACCGGTTTCGCCAGGCACTCTCGGCAGCTTGGCCGTCTGGGACTTGCTTGAGAATGTCGGCAACCAGACCGTCAACGAAGGACAGACGCTCAACTTCAGCGTTACCACTACAACGGAGCCGCCAGCCCCAACTCTCAGCCACAGTGTCGTAAGCGGGCCGACAGCGGGCACGTTTATTGGGTTCACTCCGGCTACTGGTTCGTTCTCGATCAATCCAGGATTCGATGATGCAGGTGTCTACGTCGTCGAAGTAACGGCGAACAACGGCACAGTCTCAGGCACAGAGTCGTTCCAGCTCACGGTTGAAGATGTAAACCGAGCGCCTGTGCTGGCGGTCATTGGTGCCCAATCGGTGGCTGAGAACTCTCCGCTCAACGTTCCGCTAAGCGCTACTGATGCTGACGACCCGACTGGAACCGGCCTGACGCTCACCGCCACCATCCAGCAGGGTGCAGGGCCGATCGTGCCAATCCCGGATGGCTTCTCGACCATCACCGACAACGGCGACGGCACCGGCAGCCTGGACTTCAATCCTGGCTTCGCTGACGAAGGCACCTATACGGTCGTCGTCACGGTGACTGACAGCACAACAGCCTCCAACGGCGCACTAACTGATTCAGAGACCTTCACCCTGACCGTCACGAACACCAACCAGAATCCCGTTGTGACGGCGATACCCGATCAGAACGTAGATGAAGGCAAGTCGCTGGATGTGGCGGTCGTTTCGTCCGACCCCGATGGGCAGATACCGACGCTCTCAGCAACGATCAATAGCCTTACCGTCCCTGACCTTTTCGCGATCATCACGCCCACCGGTGACGGAAGCACAGCAACGCTGAGCTTCACGCCGGACTTCGGAGACGTGGGTGTCTACACGGTAGTCGTCACAGCTGATGATGGGACTAGCGGCACCGGTTCCGACACCTTCACGCTGACTGTGAACGACGTGGCGTCTATTACCGCTCCGGCGGGCACGGTGAAGCTACAGGGCTTGCCAGATAGAGGCACCGAACAGGTGCAGCATGATCTGCAGTTCAACGCGATCGCACCGCTGGTTGAGCTAGTCAGAGTTACAGGCGGAGTAGTTGAAGCCAGCATGACCGTAAATGCCGATGGCTCGTTCGCATTCCACGATGTACCGACTACGACTACCTACAGGCTGCGAGTTAGCGCCGCCGGATACTTCACGCATGAGCTTGGCACCGCGGCGATCGATGAGATCGACGTCAGCCTGAGTGACTTCGATCTCACCGCGCTTTCTGTTGAGATGCTAGGCGGACTAGTGATTCCAGGATCAACAGTTGTCGATGTCACTGGCCTCAGCGTCATGCTGAGCTCGCTGTTCGACACAACGAGCACCGGCCTGACCGGGCGTCTGGACGCCGGTGGAAACATCGTAGACATCAACGCCGATGAGATCGTCGATGGCGGCGATATCTCGACTCTCGTCAGCAACATCGGTAAGTCAGGTGATCAGCCCTGGTCGTAGCCGGCGTTTTCGTCACGCTTGATGACGTGGCGGGCATTCAATGATCAAGGCAAATCGATTCTCGCCTGTCGGCCTCTTCGTACTGCTTGCGGCTGTTGCTGTAAGCACCGCGGTAGCCGTGAGCGGTCTTTCAGCACAGACAACGCTGGGGATTGAGTTCAGGGACGATTCGAGTGATGACGCGGCGATAACCGAGATTGTGCTGGATGGCGGAGTCGACGATTTTCAGGTCGTCCAGGTTCATATCACCGGAACCATTGACCCGGATGTGAACGCAGTCCAGGTTTCGATAGAGCACGACGATTCGATCGTTTCGATCACGCCAAGCACCGATCCGCTGGCGCCGTTCTGTGATGGCGCGTTTGTAAGCCCTTTTGTTGCTCCTTCGGGCCGAGACGAGTCAGACCAGCTATCGTGGTTCGTCTGCGGGCTAAACGGCAGCGTCGGCACACCGTCGACCGGCCTGATCATGAATCTGCTCATCACCCGCGAATCGACTGGTGAGCCAACACTGACTTTCGTGATGGATGGGCTGTTCGAGACGAAATTGGTTGAGCCGGGGCCGCCGACGGAAGAGCACAGGTTCACCTCGTTTGGCTCGCTGACGGTGCTGGAAGCTGCGCCGACGCCGACACCAGTGCCGACAACGCCATCGGGCGGCGGAGGTGGTGGTGGTAGCGGAGGAGGCGGGTTCATACCAGGACCACCCGCACCGACAGCCACGCCTGCAGGGCCTGTATTGCTGGCTCCGGGTGTACCGTCAGGTGTGACTGCGACGCCTGTGGTTGATGGCGTGCAGATCAGTTGGGATGCGCCCGATAGTGATGGAGGCGATGCGATCACCGGCTACCGCGTGCTGGTGATTCCGAGCGCTCAGGTCGTGAATGTGCCTTCAGGACAGACCGAAGTGACAGTTACTGGTCTCGATCCTGCTCAGGCCTACCAGTTCCAGGTCAACGCATCCAACACAGTTGGCGCGGGGCCGGGATCCCCTCTCACGGCTCCTGTAAGCCCGCTGGAGCCTCTCGGAGCGCCACAGGGCGTTGCGGCATCACTTGGAGCGGACGGCGTCTCTGCGCTCGTTTCGTGGCAGGCTCCGACCTCTACGGGATCAGGACCGATTACCGGCTACACGGTGATGTCGGAACCTCCGGTTGGCAGCGGAGTTGCCGTTGAGCCGGATGTGACTTCGGTGACCTTTGAAGGGCTTGCATTCGACACCTCGTATACCTTCACCGTGACCGCAAGTAACGCAGACGGTCCAGGCCCGGCTTCCGGCCCAGCAGGGCCTGTTGTGACTGGACCACCGCTTTCGGGCTCGCCCGATGATGAGCCGGAGACACCTGAGGGCTCACCTACAAAGCCAGAGATCGATGCAAGTGAAGAGGACCTGGACGATTTTGAGGATGCGATATCGGATGCTTTCGGTTCGCCAGTAAACCTGGACGACGGCGCTCCGTCCATCACACCTGTTGACGGTGGGCTTGTCGTTGAGTTCCCGATTGAGCCTGGCAGCGAGGCGATGGAAGCCAGCGGATCGATCAGCTCGACGGTTGGCAATCTGCAACTGGATATCACTGATGGCGCTGGGACGGCGAAGATCCTGATAGATGAAGCTGTTTCGATCACGGGTCCAGCGACGCTCGGATCTGACACTGACGCTGTGCAGGTGCAGATAGACGACCCGCAACTGGCGTTTAGCCCTGCCGCTCCAGAAGAGTTCGGCGGTGGAGGCGGGCTGGTGACGCAGGTGGGCGCAGACTTCGGCGTGGCGATGAATACGCTACCGGATGACATAGGACTGACCGCTGAGTTCATCGAGGATGTCGCCGAGGTGCCGGATGCCGTAACGTCTTTCCAACTGGCGGCCAGCGATTCAGGCGGCGAGATCGAAGACCCTGAGTCAGATATTGCTTTCGTGGTTGTCGTGGACAAGCAGGGTGTTTCGAACGACCAGCTTGGCGACAACACCGTGACCCTGACGGTGAGCAGGGCCTGGTATGAAAACCGCCTGATGAGCGGCAAGTCGATCTTCATCACCAAGGTCGGGGATGACGGGGCAGTTCACACCTCGGCAGCGACGTGTGAGGTGGATGGAGAGATCGTACGCTGCACAGCGGTGTTCACCGGCGATGCTGGTGGGTTCTCGCTATTCGGCGTGGTCGCACTACGGCCGGTCGCCGAGGCCTCCACTCCGACGCCAACGCCGACTCCGGCCGCCACGGCTGTTGCGCCGACTGCCACTCCGACACCGGTGCCTTCACCGACGGCAACGCCATCGCCCATTCCGCCGACCGCGACGGCTGTGCCGGAACCGACGGCGACTCCGCTAACCCTGGTTGCGCCGACGAGTGACGCTTCGGATGTGCTGAGCAATACAGAGCAGGTTCTGCCTGAGAATGATGACGGCGGCATCCCCGAGTGGGCACTGATTTTGATCGTGATTGCCGGGTCCGCTGTCCTGATCCCAGCAGTTGGCGCTGCGTACCGGATTTCGCGTCGGCAGACAGGCTGATAAAGGTGGCGTTTCGCCACTGACCTGAACTGAGGATGTCCCTACTTAGCGCGAATTGGCGAAAACATGAGCCACGTGGGTCTGCAAAATGGCCCCGACCGCTGGCGACTAATACCAGCCCGTGATATCTACTAGTGCCCGCAAGTGTAGTCGCTGAAAAAGCTCCGAACCTTTTGAAAGAGACCTCGTGTTGAAGCTGAGTTCCGAGGAACAGTTGTTGATCGGCTGCGCGTCATCTGGTGATCACCAAACTGTCACCAGAGCTGCCGAACTGATAAACAACGGCGCGATCTCGTGGGACCGGGTCATGGAACTGGCTCACTGGCATCGTATGACCGGTTCTCTATTTGCTTCTATCCGCGACTGTGCCGCTGCTGACCTGGCGCCTGAAGACGAGATGGAACACCTGCGGGTGCACTACAGGCACACCTCGGTCCGAACTCTCTACATTCGCGCTGAATTCGCGAAGGCTGTGAAGGCTCTGGCCGCCGAAGGCATCGAAGCGATGGCGCTTAAAGGCGTGGCGCTCCTGGGATGCGCCTACCATGACCCCGGTCGACGCGAGATGGCCGATATCGACCTGTTGGTGAAGCCGGATCTGGCTGACCGTGCTCAGGAGATCGTGCAGGGCCTCGGATACGAGCCTGTGGGCACGGAGGCTGTTCAAGAGCGCACTCGTGAGGTGCACAGACACCTGCCGAAGCTCCACAACCACGAACGAGAACTCTCGTTCGAAGTCCACACACACGTTGTCTCGCCCAGCAGCCCGCTCTATTTCGACATCGAGACTGTGTGGCGGCAGGCCAGGACTACAGAACTACATGGCGTAGATGTGCTCGTTCCTTCACCGGAACACATGCTCCTGCACCTCTGCCTGCACTTCTTCCTGGACCGTCGGTTCACCAGTGGCTCGAGCCTGAAGCAGCTGAACGACGTTGCTGCCTATCTGACCGCTGACGATGAGGACGTCGACTGGGACCTGTTCGCCACCGAGGTCGAGGACAAGAGCCTTGATGCGCCGGTGTTTACGGTTCTATCGACAGCCGCCACTCTGTTGAGCGCTGACGTTCCTGCTGAAGTGCTGGACCGTCTCAGACCGGCTGAGTATTCGAAGAAGATGGAGGAGCTGTTCATCCGGCAGCGCATCCTGCGGACGCAGAAGCTCACTGCAACCGAGCTTGTGCCGCACGGTTCTGTCTACACGTTCCGCGCCATGCTGCGCGGAGTGTTCAAGCGGGTGGCCCCGAGCGGGCAGTACATGGAGACTCACTACGGCACAGATGCGATTGATGCGCCGAAGAGCACTCGGATCAAGCGTTTGGGCGAGATGTTCAATCGAGGCTTTGGCTATATGACCAACCCTCTGAGGCTGTGGCAAGAGGTGAGGGTCGATAGATGGCTTCACTCGCTCTCAGGCGAGGGTGCTCCGGTAGGAAATGGGGATCGCCGTCCAGGACGCGCTTCGTGAGGCGTTATCTGTGATGAGCACGAATTCGACAGGCCAGTTAGGGACACACATGGCAGAGAACGCAAACACCGGCGCGCTAGTAACAGTGCCGGCCGATGTAATTCTTCAGGAACTCGGAGACGAGATTGTCCTGGCGAACCTGGAGACCGGAGTCTATTTCGCACTGAACGAAGTTGCGGCCCGCACATGGACCCTGCTGCGAGACGCTCCAAGCATCGATGCCGTCATCGCATCGCTTCTAGAAGAGTACGAGATCGATGAGGCGACGCTGAGGGCTGATGTGCAGGCGTTGCTGCAGCAGTTCGAAGAGCATGGCCTCATGAGCCTGAACCGTGCTTAGCCTGACTGCAATCACCCGAATGGGACCAGCGAGTTGGTTCAGGCTCGCCTGGGCTTATATTTGGCTGTTCCGTGCCAGGCGGTTGATGAACCGCGCGAGCGGACACCAGTGGATCCAGAACGAACAGCAGGGCACCGGGCCTGCAGAGACCGAAGCTGCTGCTGAAGACTGGAGCGTCATCAAGTCAAGAGTTGCTGCCATCAGCCGCGCATCCCGCTATCCGAAGCCGTGGGCTTACTGCCTGCAACGGTCGCTGGCCTTGCGTGAGTGGCTGGCGAAGGACGGTATCTTCACCGAGGTGAAGTACGGCGTCAGGAGGCACGAAGGCTCATTCGATGCCCACGCGTGGGTTGTGTACGACGGCAAGATCGTGAACGACTCGGTCAGGCATGTATCTACGTTTGCGCCACTTCAGTCGTTCGATGACTACGGCCGTAATTCGAGCAGAGACATTCGCGACGCGCTGGTCGCTTCTAAGTCGGTCGGCGAAGCGAGGGGTGAAAGCGCAGGGGAAGCGGTCTGAGACCGCTGCAGCAATGAGCGCGATCGCTGCCATTTTCAACCTATACGGGGCTCCTGTGAACGAACAGGCGCTGCGTTCAATGACGGATGCCGTAGCCCATCGAGGACCTGACGGCATCGGTATCTGGAGTTTGAGCTCCGTTGGCCTTGGGGCTTGCCTGCTGAAGACCACTCCAGAGGCGGATTTCGAGAAGCTGCCACTTGTCACTGACGACGGCCGATATGCGATCGCGATGGACGGCCGCATCGACAACCGCACCGAGCTTGCGAAGGCCCTGAACGTCGAGGCCGCGGTGTTGCCCACTGTTCCAGATTCGGCTCTGGTGATGTCGGCCTACAGGAAGTGGGGCAAGGCCTGTCTTGATCGGATAGCCGGTGATTTCGCCTTTGCGATCTGGGATTCGGCGCAGCAGGAGGTTTTTTGCGGTCGTGATCCGTTGGGTATCCGCATGCTGCACTACTACTGCGACGGCAAGCGCTTCATTGCTGCCACCGAAGTTTCACAAATACTGAAGCTGGTCGACTCTGAGCTGGATGAGCGGTCTGTAGCGCTTTTCCTGGATGTGCGGAGCGCTCCTTCAGACAGCACCTTCATGAAGGGGATAAAGAAGCTACCCGGTGGGTGCAGTCTGACGGTGTCGGAGAGCGGCGCCAACCCCGAGGTTTACTGGAACCCCGATCCTTCAGACCTGTTGGAGCTGAGCGACGACCGCGAGTACGAAGAGCGGTTCCTTGAGCTGTTCAAGGACTCGGTTGGCTCTCGAATGCGCAGTAGAGGGCCGGTGGCGGTCTCCCTGAGCGGCGGGATGGACTCATCGTCCGTGCTGGCCATCGGTGAGCACATGCGGCGCACCGACTCTCCTGAGCTGCCTGAGCTGCGGTTTTACTCGAATGTGTACGGCGACATGGAGGCGGTCGACGAGAGCGAGTACATCAGGGCAACGCTGGAGATGCACGACACGCCCGGCAAGATGATCGAGTCGGGCTCATTTGACGATGCAAGCCTCGGGTCATCTCCGCTCGGCCTGAAGCGAGCCGAGCCATATATAGCGCCACACGAAGAGAGCCATCGGCGGCTGTTCGCAGAAGTTAAGCGGGATGGCATTCGATCATTCATGACCGGCCTTGGCGGCGATGAGGTCTTCACGGTCGCAGGCGGCTATCTGGCAGACCTCTTCCGCACATTTGACCTGCGGGGCATCAAGCGAGAGCGCCGCTACTTCAACCGACGGGCCTGGTTCGGGGCCATGGGCGACGCTCTGAATTCAGTTCTACCGTTCATCGGGCGAGAGAGCGAGCCGCCGATCATCGATTGGCTGAGTGACAGCGGTCGGCAGTCAATGCTGAGTGCCACCGAGGATGAGTGGCTGGGTGAGCGGAGCTTCAAGAGTCGGCACGTCCGCGATGTCGAGGGTTGGATCCAGATGCGAGGTGGGCTCGCGGGCTACACGTGGACTGACGTCACTGTCGCTGAGTACGAGATTGAGGCGAGGCACCCGTTCCTGGACCGACGCCTGGCTGAGTTCCTGATCTCGGTGCCTGCGAATGTGAAGTTCCGGTACGGCTACAACAAGCGAGTGCTGCGAAGGGCGATGAAGGGGATCTTGCCTGAGGCTGTGCGCAGCAGGCGCTACAAGACCGACTTCTCATCGCTGTTTGATGCGAAGGCGACGCAGGGTGAGGCAGACGAGATATCGGAGTTCATGCGCTCGCCGAAGCTGGCTGAGATGGGTCTGGTAGAGCCTGAACCGCTCCGGGAGGCCTGGAACGACTATCTCCGGTCTGCAAACGAGGTCGACAACGAACGCAGGACCGCTCTATGGGCGGCGATCACGCTCGAGCAGTGGCTGCGTGAGTATTTGGTTGATGACGGGAACGAGAACGAAATCGGAGCGTTCTCGTCGCAACGTAGTTCGAAGCTTTTTACAGCAACCGTTAGCTAGGAGGTGCGACATAAAGAAGCACTACACATCGCCGGCGGTGGCTGCCATTGGCACCATTGCGGCAAATACGTTTGGCTTGCCAAACAAAGAGTTCGGCGTAGGCGACTCATTCACGTTCAACAACCAGCCAACCTGTGTTCAGGGCGTGAGCTGTGAGGACACCTCTGCTTAACTCGTAGTTTCTGTCACCAATGACGGGAGCTACTTTCGCCCGGAAACGGGCAGGATGCGAGTCCGGGGACGGGACCGTTTTCATAGCGCTCCAGAGCCCATCCCCGGCTCAATCTTCTTAATTATGTGCTCAGCGTCCGGGTCACAGACCCCGGACAGGTGAGGTGCGGAACCACGTTGGATTTGACGGCTGGACTGTCGCGTGACAGTGTTGTCGGCCGTCCCGGTATCTCGTTGATGACGGAGGCGAGAACGAAACTGGAGTGACTACGTCACAACGTGGTTTCAAGCTTTTTTGCACTGCCGAGAGCAGGAGGTGCGACATAAAGAAGCACTACACCGCACCCGCGGTGGACGCAATTGGGTCCATCGCGTCGGCAACTTTGCAGTTGCCAAACAAAGAGTTTGGCGTTGGCGACTCGTTCACGTTCAACAACCAGTCAACCTGTGTTACGGGCGTGAACTGCGAGGACACCTCTGCCTAACTCGTAGACTCTGTCAGCAATGACGGGAGCTACTTTCGCCCTTCTGGGCAACTTTGAGTCCGGGGACGGGACCGTTTTCTTCACACTCCAGAGCCCTTCCCCGGCTCACAGAAATTTTCACGGTCTGTTAACGACCCTGAACCATTTGGACAACCTCACGGCCTGAATGTGTTGTACATTCTGGCACTGCAAGATCCGTTCGACCGCGGCGTTCTACTTATATAATGCCGCGATCAGGCTCCTGTCGGGACTCCCGGCCCCCGTGCACAGGACAAGACGGCTGTCGATATAGCTGTTCACGGAGAGCTCCATATGAACAACCTCGTTGATTCGAAAAAGGCGTACTCCTCGCCAACCGTCGACCTCGTCGGCTCTATCGCAGAGACGACGCAGACTTGGTGGTGGTGGCGGAAGCGCTCCGGTCCCGGTGACCAGTACTTCATGACCGACCCGCCTTCATGCTGGGACGGCAAGTGGTACAACAACTGTGAGGATGCGTCGGCCTAACCCGACGCTCTAACCAGGGCCCTTTCCACATCTGGCTTCCGCCAGATACTGCAATAGAGCGATGACTGTTCGATACCGGCTGATTTAGGCCGGTATTTCGTCGCGCCAGGAGGACGCTCGAACCGTGTACCTCTACCGCGTCTACGGCCGCAACCTTCAGTCGAACGTCGAGATCCCCGGGTTTCAGCAGATCGACGGTGACAAGAACGACGTCACTGTCACCTGGCCCGACGAACCGTCAACGTATCCCGGCCTGGACGGCACGGAGGCCGTCTACAGGAGCCACTATCACCCTGCGGAGGGCGGCGAGAAGCCGTTCGCCCTTTTCCACGTCGATTCCAGCTTCATCGCACGCTGGGAGGAGATCTGCGATTTCGAGGTGAGCGACGATGGCTCTCGTATCGTCTGCCACCCATGGCCAGGCGCCAACTGGGGCGAAGTAAATCCCTTCATACAGGGTCGGATCTTGCCTCTGGCGCTCAACTTCCAGGGCGCCGTTACGCTTCACGGAGCGGCCGTACAGGTCGATGGCGGAGTGGCGGCGCTGCTCGGCACCTCGGGCACCGGAAAATCGACTCTTTCAGCCAGCTTTCACGCTCTCGGTCACACTTTGGTCGCAGATGACCTCGTCGCAGTGTGGCAGGAGAGCGATACACCGACCGTCGAATGGGGCCCGAACCACGTACGGCTCGATGAGAGGTCAATCGAGTTCATCAGGGGCGAGATGGGCGGCGACCTGAATACTGCGCCCGACTACGACAAGACCAGGGTGACCCTGAGGGCTCAGAGAGCCGATCTCTCTTCTGGAGCTCAGTTGCGGACCATATACATCCTGCAACGGGTCGATGCAGATGAGCTAGATGGCCCGGAAATCGTTGAACTGTCTTCCATCGAAGCGCTACCGGTGATCATGCAGGGCATATCGAATCGTTCCATACTGGATAAAAGGCGACTTGGCGAGCAGTTTGGCCTGATCGCCCGTATGTTGAACAGCGTGCCGGTGAAGCACCTGCGATACCCATCCGGCATGGAGTTGCTGCCGGAAGTCTGCAGAGCGGTAAACGCAGACGTCTGAGCCTCATTTTCAGTTCGCTTAGCTTGCCTGCTACTAGATTCCGACCGAGTCCAGTTCAGGCCTCATCCCTCCAGGTTTCGCTATGGCACTTGCCATTGAGACAGAAAACGTAGTCAAGCGATTTCCTGTAACCAGCAGCTACAGGGACATCGTCCTGTTCTGGAAGCGTCGGAATGTCGAAGTCCTGAAGGGGATCGATCTCCGAGTGCCATCCGGAGAGGCGACCGCTCTGCTTGGGCCTAACGGCGCGGGCAAGACCACGCTCCTGAAGGTTCTCGCTGGCCTGATCCTGCCGGACGAGGGCTATATCGAGATCCAGGGCACCGATGTGACGGATGGCGCTTCGACATTGAACGGCCGATTGACCTATGTATCGAACGAGGAACGCAGCCTGATCTGGCGGCTTTCAGGTGAGGAGAACCTGAAAGTGTTCGCCACTCTGCAGCACCTGAGCAGGTCCGAGCAATCACGCCTGATCCCGGAGTTGCTGGATCTGGTCGGTCTCACTGAACACAAAGACCGGCTCGTGATGCGCTACTCATCAGGCATGAAGCAGCGGCTGGCGATCGCTCGAGGCCTGTTGGTAAGACCTGACATCTTGCTCCTGGACGAGCCCACTCGCAGCCTCGACCCTGCGGGCGCAAGACAGATGTGGGAGTTCATCCGCTCCGAACTGATCCAGAAACTCGGAACAACACTGCTGCTGGCGACTCACAACACTGAAGAGGCCGCATTTCTCTGCGACAAGGTGGCGATACTGCACCTCGGTGAGTTGCGCGCCCATGACACCGTTTCGAACGTCATTTCGCAGCTAACCGGAACCGATCGCTGGGTTATCCGCACGACCGGAAACGTCAACGGCGCAGTAGCTTCGATTAGCGCTCTGCCAGGCATTCACGAAGTTAACTACGAGCCGGATGCCCGGGACGGAACAGGTCCGAGGCTCGAGTTGAATATCGACAGTTCAGAGGAGCGGATTCCACTCGTGGTACAGCATCTTGTGAACTCGGGCGTGGGCGTTGCCGGCATCGACAAGGTTGAGATCTCACTGGGTATGGCGATCGAGCAGCTTTCGAGGGTTGAGAACTGATGCTCCGGGACCTGTGGATACTGCTCTGGAAAGACCTTAAAGTGGCGCGCAGCTATCGCTTCGCCTTTATCGTCCAGACTGTTTCGATAGTAGCTCCGCTGATCTTGCTGGTATTCCTCGAGCGAGCGCTAGGTGATGTCTCAGTGCCCTCGATCTCGGAGTACGGCGGCAACTATGTGAGTTTCATGCTGCTGGGCGTGGTGATCACCACGTTCTCAGGAACTTCGCTCAGCGCCTTTTCAAACAGCCTGCGTACTGCACAGGTGACCGGCACGCTTGAAGCGCTTCTGTTCACAAGGTCGAGACTCCCGGTGCTCATCATCGGGTTGTCGCTCTACCCGTTCGTCCGAGAGTCGTTGCGCATGGCGGTCTACATCGGTGGCGGGTTCGTGGTGCTCGGCCTTGCAGTGAGCACAGTGAACATCCTGCCAGCGATCACCGTGTTCCTGCTCTTCCTGCTGGTGATGCTGAGCATGGGTCTGATGGCCGCTGGCTTCACCCTGGTGTTCAAGCAAGGCGACCCCGTGACCCTGTTGCTCGTCGCCGGTTCAGGCTTCCTGAGTGGAGTTGTGTATCCGGTCGACGTACTGCCTGTCTGGCTTCAGCACATTGCACAGGCATTGCCGCAGACACATGCCATCGAGGCGCTGAGGCTGACTGTGCTGTCCAACGCCAGCTTCTCCGATGTCTCGACCCAGTTGATAGTCCTTGGCGGATTCGCCGTTCTGATGTTCCCGCTCTCGGTCCTGGCGTTCTCGGTCGCTATGGACCAGGCCCGCTCTGAAGGCAGCCTCGCGCACTTCTAGTCGACGCCACTGCACTTACCCGGTCTTTGCCAACAGTGACGCTCAAATCACGCTACATACCGCTAGTAACCCTGCTAGGGCTTGCAGCGCTGTCTGCACTGGTAATTGCAGGTGGCGCTGATGCGCGCCTCGCACCAGTTCAGACCGAGTTCAGGCCCGCGAGCCATATCGTGTTGTTCGACGACGACGCTAATGTCGACGAGATGGTCGATGAGCTGGCCGCCAGGTACAGCGCAGAGCCCCGTTTCATTTATCGGCACGCTCTGAATGGCGCGTCGATTGTCATAGCTGACGAGCTAGTCGCCGATGTTGCCTCTCACCCCGGAGTGCGGCATATCGAGACCAATGGACAGGCGGAGTTCATGGCCTTCCCTGACGACCAGGAAGTTCCGACCTGGGCCAAGCGATCTGGCCTGGATGTTGAGCACCCGATCGCGGACATCGATGGCGGTGGCCCGGACCTGGATGTCGACATAGCGATTCTGGATACAGGTATTGATGGGTCGCATCCTGATCTGAATGTGCATGCCGCGACATCGTGTGTTTGGGGCCGAGAAGGAGAGGATCCGCCGGTGCTGAATGGCTGCACAGTCGAAGTGCCGGCCGGCGGCGACCCCACAGGTAGCATCGATATCGTGGGACACGGCACGCGCGTGGCCGGAGCAGCCGCAGCCAGAGACAATGGATTTGGAATTGTCGGAACCGCGCCCGGTGCTCGAATCTGGTCGGTCAATGTCCGCGGCAACGACACTCTGCTGGGAGGCGTCAATTCAGACCCCGGTCCATTCATGGATTCATTCGCAGCGGCATTTGACTGGGTCGCCGCGAACGCGGACAGCATCGAGGTTGCGAGCACCAGCTTGGGGTTTACGGGGAACAGCACCGCGTTGCGCACGGCGATTCAGGGCACAGTTAGTTTAGGGATTGTTGTCTTTGCCGCGGCCGGAAATGATCTGGTTGATATTTATGGCGCGGATGACACTCTTGGGACGAGTGACGACGTTCAACCTGCTGCGTACCCCGAGGTCGCGGCAATCTCTGGCTACGTCGACACGGACGGCGTCCCCGACGGGCTAGGTCCTAACGGCAGCGCCGGTGAGACTGACGATGAATACTGGGTCGCGCCTGGCGGAGGCGGCAGCAACCACAGTCGCACAGTCGAAGCCCCGATCTTGGTGGATTCACCCGGAGCCGCAATTGACTTTGCGATGCCTGCGGTTGACATCATGACCACCTGTGACCCAGATGCCATTGGAGAATTTGGAGCCCAAGGGGCCGAATGCTTGGCCAACGCTGATAGTTTCGGCGGCCACTACGGCCGAGCTACAGGCACCAGCTTCGCTGCTCCGCAAGCTGCCGGTCTCGCAGCCCTGCTGATCGCCAGGCACGGAAGCCGGGACTTCAACGGCGACCTTGCCGTCAATGCAGCGGACGTATACGCCATCAGGCAGGCGCTGATCGATATGGCAGTGGCGCAAGACAACAGCGCGTGGGGTCTCGAGCAGCCGTCCGGCGACCCTGACAGCAACCCTGAACCGCTCGGCACGGCGGGGATGGTGCTCAACTTCGACGTGACCACCTTTTCGCTCGCCGACACCGGCGCCTTTCAGAACGTGACCGTCGATACCTCCTACGTTCCTTCCGGGCTGCCCGAAACGGTGCAACTGAACATCATTCACGACAGCACGAAGTTCACTATCTCGAACCCGGAGTGCACTGGCGCCATGGCGAGCGGAACGGCGATCCCGCCGGTAGCTAACTCAGGCGGGACCGGGACCGTGATCGGCTGTACACTCGCAGGAGGACCGGTCCTCGATAGCGGCCCAGTCATGACCTTCGACGTGGTTGCGGCGAACAACGGAACGCAGACATTCACTCTCGACCAGGGCGGCCTTCTAGCAGAACGCACCGGCTTCATCGACGCGGGGCTGCTCATGATGAACGCCAGCTCACCCTCGTTCGATATCACCTTCTCAGCCACCATCAACGGCTCATTCGGCCTGCAGGCTGTCGCAACTCAGGATGCGTTGACGGCAATCGCACCAACAGCTACGGCGATCATGTCCGTGGGCGCGGCAACTCCGGACGTCACCGGTGTCTATGACCCGGCAACTGGCACCTTCTCGATCGATGTGACCGAGCCGGGCAGCTACAACCTGCTTGCGGACGCCTCTGGCTTCATCTCGCAGTTGTACGATTCGGTTGACGTGAGCGCAGCGGGCGTCGTTTCGAGTCTTCCTGCTGCGACTACTCTGAGTGGCGGTGATGTGGATGGCGACGATGACGTGGACACCGCCGATATGAGTTTGATACTCGCCTCGTTCTCCGATGAGCCTGTCGACCGGACGAACGGGAGCGGCGGAATCGTTGATCTGGATGCAGATGGCATCGTTTCCGGCGCTGACATCTCTGCGTTGATCTCCAACCTGTTCGTGGCTGGTCCCGAGACCTGGCCAGCGCCGTAGAGCTTCCAATCCCGGCTATCCGCCAGCCCAAGACGACCAATTGCTGACTCCGCCTCGGCGCGTGACTGCTTAAGTCCGCGCCAATTCGTGCAATGCTTCTACTTAGACTCATACTGCTGCTGACGCTGATCGCGCTGTCACTTGTGACTGCGGCGGTCTCGGCCGCCTGCCTCGTGACGGCCTATGCCTTTCGAGCGGTCGTGTCGGGCCGAAGCGATGACGCAGGTCGGAACGAGCATGACATGCGCCGGCTGAGATTGAATCGGCATAACCGAAGCTAGTCAGCAGGCTCCATTGGTCGCGATCGGGACCTGCTCAAGCATCTGCCTGCGGTTCTTGTCCAACTGACTCAGCAGATTGCCGTCGAAGCCGCTCAGGCGCTCAGCCGAATTACAGATGTTCTCGATCGAGCCGAGGTCGGAAAGCCTGCCCGTGTTTGAGCGAGCAGCGACCAGGTTGGTGCCGAGGTCTGCCAGCCTGTCCATGGCGACGAACTGGTCGTGCGCGGGCGGAATTGCCGAGCTGATCGTGATGATCCATGACCAGCTTTCAAGTTTCCCTCGCAGCGCTGCGAACTCGTTGTTAGCGAGGAAGAGGGTCTCATGTCCGTTGGCGTTTCCGGTTGGCCCGAAGGCGATGTTCAGGTAGTCGACGCCCTCTGAGCTGTGGTCGATCATGCTTTTCGCTGCGACCTGCGCTCTGAACCCTGTGAAAGCCAGAATCCCGACCAGGACGATTGCGATGATGAGCGCCGCTCTCCTGCTTCTCGGCAACGGGATACGGCTCATACCTGAGCGATCTGTCCGGTCCGGTGGCGGTGCAGATTCGTCTTGAGTGGCGGATTCGGCCTGCGTTAGAAGCTCTGAGAGCGGCGGGTTTCCAAACTCACTGGAGCTAACGGCCGCTTTCTGCATCGTCTTTAGTGCCAGGTCTCGCTCATCCATCCGGATGTAGATCTCGGCCAGCAAGTACCAGAGGCGGATTGAGTTGGTGCGAGGTAGCGTGACGCCGCCCGAGAGATAGAGTCCGTCCGCCAGCCGTTGCCAGCGAATCGCTCTTATGACGGTCTGCGCTGCGCCATCAAGATTGCCTTGCTCGAAGCGGTGTTCCGCGACGTGCGATAAGGCTCGCATGACGGAGGCGGCGTCCAGGAACGCCTGAGTCTCCTTGTTGAGCGCTGCTTCGGTCCCTCGACGGCTGGAGATTAGCTTCAGTTCACTCTCAGTGAGGCGTCTGACTTCGGCGATCTCGTCAGGGTCGTAAGAGATGATCTCCGACTGCTCGGGGCGCTTGTCGAGCAGAGTCCACTCTTGCTCGCGTTCTGTCGAGTCAGGAGGGATGTACTCGGGAGATGGTGATCGCTGGGCCACGGTGCGTCTCGGTTGGCGTGATTCCAGGTGCGCCGTCGTTCGAGCTAGCCAGGAAATAAGCTCAAAACGTATGTAACAAAATAGCTTGAGTCTTGGTGAAAACGCCCGTATGTGGAGTTCGGGCAATCACTAGTATCGGACATGGTAATCCTCGAGGCGGATCAGGTTCGCCCCGGCTAAGACGGCCCCAGCGGAGGGATATCGACTGCTTCCAGAGCGGTTAGCTGACTCGGAGTACATATGCTGAGCCAGCCCTCGCATGATGAGGATTTGGGGCGGCAGAAGCGGCCAAATCCGGGTCTCAAGAACACTGGGCTGCTTGGCATTGCGCTTACCCTGCTGCCGTGGCTCGCCCTGGTTGCGCTCTTTTCACTGGCGCCTGAATTGCCACGAGTGCCAGGTGTGCAGGCGGATATCGCAGCTGTTGCCGGGCACTTCATTGTCTACGGTGTGCTTGCGGCGATCTTCTATCGCCTCCACATGCGCATCTGGTCAGGCGAAGACCGCAAGCCTATCGACTCCGCATCCACGGCAGCTGGTGTCGCTGCGGTGCTGGGACTGGCATTTGAGTGGAGCCAGCATCTCTTCACCAGCGGCAGGGCGTTCGAGGTAAGAGACGTAGTGGCCAACGGCGCTGGCGCTGTCTCGGTTGCCGCCGGGTTGCTCTACCTGGAGACTATTGGCTCGAAGCTGAAGCTAGTGTTGCCTTCAGTTTTCGCTATCGGGCTGGCTTTCATCGCCTTTGCGACGGCGAGTTATCTGATCTGGGACCCGACGCTGGCGTACGAGGGCGATCACTGGCATGCGCCGTACAGGGTGGTGATCTGCGGTGAAGCTCAGCCGCTGTTTCCGTTGAGCGTTGGGCCGCTCCACACTCGTGGAGATGGCGTGATCCATGTGCAGCCGCGCAACTCAGGTGTGGTCGGCGAGAAGGCTAACCTTGCCGCCTTCTTCGAAAGCAGCGGCGGTGAGCTGACCAATACAAGCATGACGTTGCCGTCCGGCGAGACCTTCACGAACGGTGACAGGTGTCCTGATGGGTCGATTGGCGTCGTGAGCGCCAGCCAGTTCAACCTGCGGGATTCGGTCCGCATCAAAACTACGACCAAGCCGGCGAACTATCTGCCGCGAGACGGACAGCTGCTACTGATCGAGTTTTCAGCTCTGCCCGGCAACTGAGTCTGGGTCCGGAAGGCCCCTTTCATTCTGATCGCCTTCGTGGCGATCTCACTTCGCGTTTCTCACCAAGGGGAATTTTGTTTTGTGTGGAATATTTGGTTATACGGGTGTTGAGGATGCTGCTCCGCTGCTGGTTGGCGGTTTGGAGCTGTTGG
>JANQQP010000046.1 GCA_028285005.1 Dehalococcoidia bacterium
CGACCCAAACTCCGGTTTTGGCAACGACGCGGCGTCCATTGATCCCAAACCCTCGAAGAGTTTCGATCACGACCTGTTCGAGGATTCGCACGTATGCGACTGGTCCGAGGCCGGCTTCGCGGATGCTGATAATCGGATACATCACCAGCTGTCCGGGACCGTGATAGGTGACTTCTCCGCCGCGGTCGGTTTCCGCCACCGAAGCACCGATCGCGCGTAGTGCCGAATCATTGGCCAGGACATCGGCGCGGTCGGCGCGGCGTCCCAGTGTGAAGACCGGCTTGTGTTCCAGCATCAGCAGCGTGTCAGGACCTTCGCCCAACTTCCTGCGATCAAAGAGTGAGCGCTGCAGCTCAAGCGCCTCGTTGTAATCGACCCGGCCGAGCCAGGCTGAGCGCAGTTCAGGAAATGGCTGAGCGTCGCTGCTCATTCCAGTTCCGTGTCAGCTGTGACCTGTTCAAGTCCCTGCTTTACGTCCTGCAAGAACGCTGACGCCTCTGCGCCATCGATCACCCGGTGGTCGAAAGACAGGCAGATGTTCATCATTGGCCTTACCTCGACCGTATCGTCAGCCAGCGCCACTGGTCGCTTCACTATCGCCTCAGTGGTGAGGATCGCCGCCTGAGGGTGGTTGATGATCGCTCCACCCCACACGGAGCCCAGTGCGCCGGTATTGTTCAGGGTGAAGGTTCCACCGCTGACATCCTCGAGGGACAGCTTGCCCTCGCGCGCCTTTTCGACCACCTCGGCAAGTTCGATAGCCAGTCGTAGAACGGGTTTGGCGTCCGCCTCTCTGATCACCGGCACAGCGAGACCCTCCGACCCGGCAACAGCGATACCGACATTCACTTCGCCATGAGCCAGTATGCCGTCCTCTTGCCACGAGGAGTTCAGTAGAGGATTAGCCCACAGCGCCGAAGCCGTGACGGCTAGCGCGAACGGCAGATAAGTCAAGTTGATTCCGTGCTTTTCGAGGACAGCGGATCGGTTAGCGGAACGGCATGCAACCACGCCACTCATGTCGACTTCTACGGCCGACCAGGCATGAGGAATCTCCCGCACGCTCCTGGACATATGCTCTGCGATCATGCGGCGAACTGCGGATGGCCGCTGCAGGTTGCCTGCTTCTGGCTTCGAACCTGACTCTCTCTGCTGCACGGCTGCCAGTACGTCGGCACGTGTGATGCGGCCTCCGACACCTGTACCGGTGACCTCGGCGGGTTCGATGTTGTGCTCCTCCAGCAGGCGCCTGACTGCGGGTGAAAGCCTTGCAAAGCCAGCACCGTCACCCTTGTCCACGTCGTCTTTCCCGGCCGGTCCGCTATCCGATGGCTCTGCTCCGAGTGAGGTGTCGCTGAACGCGCCGCCTGTTGGACCGACGTTTGCGGCGCTGATCAGGGAGCCGACCTGACCGGCGTCGGCGATTCTCAGGCCCGAAGGAGGGTCTGCCGAAGCCGTAGGCGTCGAGACCGGCTGTACAGGCTGCTCAACAACCTGCTCTGGACCAGCTTCTGCCGGCACCGCTGCCGCAGGCGCATCCTCGGCGTCCATCTCTGCTATCACCGCGCCCATCGCTACGGTGTCGCCTTCCTGAGCGACTATCCGCGTCAGTTCGCCAGTAGCCGGGGCCGGAACCTCCATCGCCACCTTGTCTGTGACCACCTCGACTATCGGCTCGTACTTCTCGATCTGATCGCCGGGTTGCTTAAGCCACTTCTCGATGACGGCCTCAGTCACCGATTCACCTACATGTGGCATCTCGATCTCGAATGGCATCAACGTTCTCCAGCCTCGGTGCGAGGCGCACGGTCGCTCTACGTAGCGGCTAGCTTTCGCATTGCTGCCAGGATCTTCTCCGGCGAAGGCATAAATGCCGCTTCCTGAACTGGGCTGAACGGCATTGGCGGCAGTTCCGGCGGACCGACCCGCATCACGGGAGCGTCCAGGTCGTAGAACGCCTCCTCAGCGATTATGGCGGAAACCTCGGACAGTACGCTCACAGCAGGCGTGTCTTCCTGCACCAGCAGCACTTTGCCGGTGTGCCTGGCGGCCTGTGCGATGGACTGACGGTCGAGCGGCCTCAGCGTTCGGAGATCCATCACGAGCGCCTCTACTCGGTCCTGCTCAGAGAGTGCCTGCGCCGCCTGCAGCACGTAGTGGAGCATCAGTCCGTAAGTGATGACGGTTATGTCGCCGCCCTGGCGCTTCACATCGGCTACTCCGATTGGCTCCGAGTAGTCGCCATCCGGAACTTCGCCCCTGACCAGCCTGTAGGTCTTCTTGTGCTCAAGAAAAACCACAGGGTCGTCGTCACGTATGGCAGAGACGAGCAGGCCCTGGGCGTCGTACGGAGTGGCCGGAGCGACCACCTTGAGGCCCGGAGTATGGGCAAAGAGCACTTCGATGCTCTGTGAGTGGTACAGGCCACCTCGGACACCGCCTCCGTAGGGCACGCGGACAGTCAGCGGCGCCGACTTGCGGCCGTTTGTGCCGTAACGCACGCGCGCCGTTTCGCCGACAATCTGGTTGATTGCAGGCCAAACGAAGTCTGCGAACTGGATCTCGGCGATTGGCCGCTTGCCGTTGACCGCAGCCCCAAGCGCTATTCCGGCGATAGACGACTCAGCCAGTGGGGTATCGATCACCCGCTCCTCACCGAACTCGCCAACGAAGCCATCTGTCGCCAGGAACACACCACCGCGGTGAGCGATGTCCTCGCCCATGATGAAAACATCGGGGTCGCGCCGCATCTCTGAGAGCATCGCATCCCGCACAGCCTTGATCACCGTCTTCTGGCTCACTGACTGCGGCTCCCGGCGAACAGGTGCTCATACATACTCTCGGTCGTCGGGTACGGGAGAGCATCCACTTCGTCCGTGACCGCGTTCACCGTGGCCTTTGCCTCAGCCTCGATCTGACCCGCCTCAGCATCGCTGAGCAGCCCGCGAGAAATCAGCATGTTGCGAGTGACTGCGAGTGGGTCCCTTGTCTTCATAGACTCGATGTCGTCGCCGGGCCTGTAGCGAGTGTGGTCGTCATCGGTCGTATGCGGCAGTAGTCGCTCAACGTTCGCCTCGACCAGCGTAGGACCGTCTCCTGCGCGTGCTCGCTGGGCCGCGGCGGAAACCGCTTCATACGCTGCGAGCATGTCTGTGCCGTCGATGCTGACGCCGGGGAAGCCGTACGAGGATGCGCGTGCGGCGACACTCTCCAGCGGCATCTGCTTGTGAATCGGCACCGAGATTGCGTACCGGTTGTTCTCGCACATGAATATCACCGGCAAACCGTGAATCCCGGCGAAGTTCATCGCCTCGTGTGTATCTCCCTGGCTGGCTGCGCCATCGCCGAAGAACACGATCGTCACGGCGTCCGAGCCGCGCATCTTGTCCGCCAGCGCAACTCCGACCGCGTGAGGCAACTGGGTTGCGACGACGTTCGAGAATGAAAAGAGATCGACTCGTGGATGTGCACCGTGGAGCGGGAACTGGCGAGCGCCGCTCATCGGCTCTCCCTTCTTCGCCAGGAAACCGCTTAGCAGCTCCGAGGGCGTCGTGCCGAGGCCGAGCATCGCCGTGAATTGCCGGTAGTAGATCAGGAAGTGGTCGCGGGACGGGTCGAGGGCCTTGATAGTGCCGATCTGTGCGGCTTCGTGGCCCTGCGCCGATGCGGCGATCGCAGCTTTTCCCTGCCGGTTCAGCAGCCAGACTCGTTCATCGAGGTTCCTGCTGAGGACCATCGTCCGGTACATGTCCAGCAGATCGGAGTCACTGAGGCCGTCGGGAAGAGCAGCGTCGCCGCTCGCTGAGCTTGAGGTCATCGCAGGATTATAGAGCGCATATCAGTGTGGATGATGGTCAATCCAGCGGTATGTGAACCGGTGTCTGGCGCTGAATCTGGGATAGTGCAGCACGTCGTTATACTTTCCGTGGCGCAGGGGCTATCAAAACGCTAGCCCAACCGGAATCGATGTGAGGCGCCGTTATGTGCCTCCGAAATTCGTCCACTGGCCCAGCACGGAGTACAGGGCCGTCTATCCAGTCTTGCCAATCTTGGAGGAGCGCATGAGGCGCGGTATCGCACTATTCGCAATATCAATCTTGGCCGTGGCGGCGGTCGCCTGCGGTTCGGACTCAGGCGGAGACGCTGTTGGCTCTCAGCCAACCCAGGGTGGCCTGCCAGTGGCATCCCCGACGCCAGAGCCCGCTCCTGGACGCATGTTGCAGCCCGGAGACAGCCCTTCCCCACCTTCAGGAGCCCTAGACACCAGCAAGTCCTACACGGCGACCATGAAGACGGAAAAGGGTGACATCGTCATTGAACTGCTGGACGACATCGCTCCTATCTACGTGGAGAACTTCGTCAACCTATCGCGAATCGGATTCTACGATGGGATCACCTTTCACAGGGTGCTCGCTAACTTCATGGCCCAGGGTGGAGATCCGCTACAGAGCGGAGGAGAGCCTTTTCCGTATCGTTTCGCTGACCAGTTTCACCCTGACATGAGGCACGACGGCCCGGGCATCCTCTCGATGGCGAATGCAGGAATCAACACGAACTCCAGTCAGTTCTTCATCACTTTCCGGGAAACGCCGCATCTCGACCCGTACAACGAAGACGGCACGCCAAAGGCCTGCAACGTCCGCGGTGTCTCCTGCCATGCCGTGTTTGGCCGGGTGATCGAAGGCATGGACGTTGTAATGAGCATCCGCCTCCGGGATCCGGGCAGCGACCCGAACCCGGGCGACAGGATCATCACGGTCGAAATCACAGAGAGCTAGTCAGCCTACGATTCGAAATCAATCGCACGGAAAGGAAAGCAATTGGCAGACGAACTGAAGCCACCTTCGGGTGACCTGGATACTGAGAAGTCGTACACCGCCACGTTTAAAACCGCACGAGGCGAATTTGAGGTTCAGCTATATGCTGACGCGGTGCCGAGAACGGTCGAAAACTTTGTGAACCTGGCGAACGCCGGGTTCTACAACGGCACCACGTTTCACCGCGTAATCCCGGGCTTCATGGCCCAGGGCGGCGACCCGACCGGCACCGGGACAGGCGGACCCGGCTACCGCTTCGAAGACGAGTTCCACAGCTCGCTCCATCACGATGGCGCGGGGATACTATCGATGGCGAATGCAGGGCCAAACACGAACGGTAGCCAGTTCTTCATCACCCACGGCCCGACGCCTCACCTCGATGGCGTCCACTCCGTGTTCGGCAAGGTCGTCAAGGGCATGGACATCGTTCTGAGCCTGCGAGAACGTGATCCGATGGCGGACCCAAAGCCAGGTGATGAGCTCGTGAGTGTCGAGATCACAACCGAGTAGCTGATATCAGCCAGCAGACGCAAAACGGGCGAGGACATTGGTCCTCGCCCGTTTTGTTTGATCTCAGTCCGTTCGCTTAGTCGTCGGCCGGAGCGAACACCATGCTGGTGCGAGCCCTGCGCTCGTTCGTGAACGTCAGCAGCTTACCGCTGATGCCGAGCCACACGTCGTTTCCAAGCTCGACCACAGGCGGCGCAGGCCTTGAGTTGACCCGCAGGCTTGGCTGATCGTCAGACTGACCGTACTCAAGCTGCACTCCCGACCTGGTGAACTTGAACGTCCCAGTGTGGAACGGCAGTCCTCGGGCCTCTGAAGCGTGCACGGTGTCGGTCGATGTCAGTCGCTTGATCCAGCCCCTTTTCAGATTGCTGAAGTCCACAAGCAGATTGTCCTGGTCGTCGTAGACGAACCCGTACGGCTGAACTCGCCTCGACTGCAGGATCACCACCACAAGGCCGACGAGTACGACCACGCCGATCGCCGACCACGCCCAGATCGGCAGGCCAAGGATCAGGAAGGGCTGCTCCGTGATCGTGGCGTTGGTCGATATCGCAGGACCTGCAGTGAAGTAGCTGCGGCCAAGGTACTCGGTGTCTAGAGCGACGCTTACTGCATAGTCGCCAGATGCTAGGAGCGTGCCGATGACGTCGAACGCAAAGCCTTTGCCTGGCTCTGGCTCGCTGCGAGGCACGACAGTTCCAGCGGTCTCACCCTCAACACTCACGATGCGGACCGTGAACTCGTCAGGCGATGCGAGGTATGGGAAGCCACCGACGATGCTCTCGATGGTCGCCAGCGTGGCCTCTTCGCCTTCATGGACGTTCACATCGAACATTCGGGTGACTCGGACCGTAGGAAACTCTTCGGTCTTGAAGGAGCCTGCGCCGGTCAGTTCCGACTTGAGGTCAACCCAGCTCATGGTGAGATCGACGTCATTGATGCCCTGCGTCTCAGGAGATGGCAGGCGCACCGAGAACACGCCATCGCCGGCGGTCACGTCGCCAGCGAGGCCTTCGTCGTTCATCTGGTAGACGTTTGTGAAGCCGTCAGCTTGCCTCACTGTGGCGTTCACGCGTGTTCCGGGAACAGCCACAGGTGTGCCGTCGATTGCGGAGGCCGCGGTAAGCAGCCCCGGCTCAAACAGGGGAAGAGGTGGCTGGTCGATCAGTTGGACTGTGAGTGGCGTGCGTGCGTCGACGCCTGTCACGAGCTTCCCACGTGAGCCTTCGCCCTTGCTCGTCCAGCTACCGGCGGCCGGCTCGGTGATGCTGTAGATCACCACGTTTGGCGACTCGATGATCTCGACGTTGGCTAGATCGGATGTGGCCTGGGTGCCATTCGGGCGGAACAGGGACACATTCGTCTCACTGTTGAAGCGCAGGAACGCCACCTTGGCGAGTTCGGTCAGTGGAGCGACCTCGAACGTGGAGGTGAGCTCGACTCCGCTCAGTTCGGCGTCGATCACCGTGTTCAGGTTCACATCCGAGGCCTCGAACAGGAGTGACTGAAGACCCTCAGGCTGACCAAGGTCGAAGTAGCTGCCGCCGGACGAGGTGGCCAGTTTGCCCATCAGGTCACGTAGGGCCGACTCGGTCGAGAGCAGCGTGGCGACATCGATGGACCAGCCCTCGTTTGCGTATAGCTCACCAACGCTGTCCAATCGGGCTCCAGTGCTCTCTGACTCTCCAAGAATCCTGCCCGGAGTGATCATGAAAACCCGCGAACCGGGCTGAGCGTCCGTTCGGGTCAGAAACGAGAAGGCACTGGTAAGCACATTGAACTGGTCCGACTTCAGAGGAGCATCGGACGCTCTCGTGAGATCCAACTGTTCCTGTGCAACCGAAACGATGTCGGTGCCAGCAGGCGCCGTGACAGGAGGATTCACGTCCTCGCCGTAGCGGATGATCGCCATCTCACCTGCGCCGAGGTTGCCGGCCAGCGTCATCAGCGCTGTCTCGAGCATCGCCATGTCATTGGCTGAACTGGCTGTTCCGGCGTCCAGGGCGATCACCGTCAGAACGCCCGGTTCGTCCGCAGCCTGCGATCGTGCATTCACCGGCAGCGTCGAGGCTACGAAGACGATGGAAATAGCTATAAGTGCAATTACAGATGGCCGGCGCATTGCGGGTAGGTCTCCATGAGGCCGTCTGGAGGGCCTCGGTTGCGGGCGGAAGGCGCAGAGATGGCGCCTGAATCCCGGTTTCTGATCGCTGACGAAGACCTGAAATCTGACGGGTTTCGAAAGCTGGCGTGAAACGAGGACTGGCGCGCGTTGAACTTGCAGCAGCGTATTCGCGGCGTAATTTCCGGCGCAATTTGCGACCGCTGCGAGTTTCAGCCGATAAACGGGGATTTACCGTGTAACGAAGTTAGAGTCCGGCCTTGGTCGACGGCTAGCGGGCAGAGGCACGCGGCTCTGAAATCGTCACATTTTTGATTGACCGCGGCCATACCGCGGCATAGACTCCCGCACCGTTGGCCTCCCCGCAGTCGACGGCCTTAGTTTCTGTCGCCGCGGCCTCCAAGACTCACTGTGTTCTCAGACACCAAACCTCTCCGATTCGGAACAGAACCATGAAGATCACCGGCGTCAAGTCATCCGTCTATGAGTACCGCGACCCGATGCGAGTCGGTGACGCCAACTCGCCGTCAGGAAGGCGCAGAGCCAGCGGCTGCGTGCTGGAACTGACGACTGACGAAGGACTGACCGGAATCGCGCTCGGAGGCGGTGGCGCACTGCCCCAGATCAACGGGCTGGTCAATGGGATCCTGATGGGCGAAGACCCTCGCCACGTAACAGGGCTCTGGCAGCGCATGGTTGAGCGCTACTTCAAGACCGGCCACGACGGCATTGCGAACGACGCCATCTCGGCCCTCGACCAGGCTTTGTGGGACCTTAAGGCAAAGGCCAACGACGAGCCGCTGTGGAAGACGCTCGGTGGCACGAACCGCAAGGTGCTCTCATACGCATCCGGCATCGACATGCCGCTATCGGACGACGAGATCTACGAGTACTACGCCCGGATGGCCAAGGACTACGGCTTCAAAACTGGCAAGCTGAAGGTCGGCCTTGACCAGGACGCTGACCTACGCCGTATCGAGCGCATGAAGCAGGGCCTCGAGCACGCAACCGACAAGCCAGGTCTATTTGTAGATGCCAACGAATACTGGTCGCCCAAGCAGGCGATCGCGAAGGTTCGCGAGATGGAGCGGCACTTCGACATTGGATGGGTGGAAGAGCCTGCGCGTCGCTGGGACTTCCTTGGCCTGAGGCGAATCGCAGACGCTATCAAGGCGCAGGTCTGCGCTGGCGAAAACCTCGACACCCTCGGCGACTTCCTGCCGTACTTCCACAACCGTTCAGCCGACGTCGTCCAGGTGAGCACAGGAATGACAGGGATCACCTGCGCTCTCCAACTCGCAGATGCTGCCTACGGCTTTGAGCTACCCGTGACTATGGGCGGCTCCGGAGGCCACCTGAATGCTCACGTAGCGGCCTGCCTACCGAACTTCATGATCATGGAGGTTAGGCACCCGGAGGCGCCGGACGGTGTCTACAACACGGATATCAAGTTTGAAGATGGCTATGCCATCCTCGGAGACCGCCCCGGCGCAGGCATCGAGATCGATCGTGATGCACTTGAGCGCCAGTCAGTAGAACGGGTTTCGTTTGGGGCCGGGTCCAGTCCATTCGGCAGGCGTCCAGGGGCTGGACTGTGGGAGTTCCAACCAACCCCGGAGGAGCAGGCCGCGGCGGCAGAAGACGCTGAAGACTTCGTGCCTGCCCACGTCTCATCTAACACGACCAGGGTTTAGCAGCGGGTCTCTGAAACTCCAACCATTTCCAGCGCAACGAGAAGACAGCCATGAAGATCACCGGATACAGGCTCGAACAGTACATACAGCAGATGGACAGGGCCATTGGCGACGCCAACTATCCAAAGGGCGACGACCTGATGCACTCGTCGATTCTCTGGATAGAAACGGATGAAGGCGTCTCTGGAATCGCCCCATCCGGCAATTCAGCCGTTGGAGACCTATTTCACCTGATCGAAGGCGAAGACCCACGAGGCGTGCTCGGCCTGTGGAAGAAGATGGTCGACTACGTCCATAAAGGCGGCAATGAAGGCGCGGTGAATGGCGCCATCGCCGCTATAGACATTGCGCTCTGGGACCTTAAGGCGAAGCTCAATGACGAGCCGCTCTGGCAGACGCTAGGCGCGAGGGAAGGCCGTGCAAAGGCGTACGCGTCCGACATTGGCTACAACCTCACAGATGAGGAGCTGCACGCCTTCTTCGCTCGAATGGCCGACGTTGGCGTCGAAGGCGGCAAGGTGAAGATCGGTCTGTCGATGGAGGACGACCTGCGACGGCTTGGCATCGTGCAGGATGCTCTGTCGAAGGCAAAGGTTCGCCCTTACCTGAACATCGACACGAACGAGTACTGGTCGCCCAAGCAGGCGGTCAAGTACATCAACCAGATCGAGGAGAAGTTCAACATCTTCTGGGCCGAAGAGCCGGCCCGCAGGTGGGACTTCGACGGGCTCAGGCAGGTTTCACGCGGAATCACGGCCGCAGTGGCGTCCGGGGAGAACCTCAACGACATCGGCGACTTCTACCCGCTGATCTCGCAGCAGGCGATAGACATAGCCAACATCAGCGCAGGGCACTCGGGCATAACCGGGTGCCGGCAGGTTGCGAACATGTGTTATGCCTACGAGATCCCTGTAACGATGATGAACTGCCAGGCGAACTTCATGGCGCACCTGGCGGCAGCCCTGCCCAACCACAACATGATGGAGGTGGTCGACCCGGGCCGAGAAAAGGCATTCGAGAGCTGGGACAACCACATAGAGGATGGCTGGATTGTGATGGGCAATGAGCCTGGCCTGGGCATCAAAGTCGACGAGGCCAAGCTGAAGGCGTTGCAGGACGACCCGCCCGAACGCAAGCCCGGATTCCCATTCCCGCGTCGAGAAGGCGCAGGTCTGTGGATCAAGGAGATCGAGCCGGGCGAGGTGGCCTGGAAAACTTAGTTTTCATCATTCCGGACTTGATTGACGATCGCTGGTTCGAACGCGGTTCGCCGAAGCACGGCGATATGGCCACGGGTTTTCGCACTGAGAGCACATGAACAGACTCAAAGACAAGGTTTGCCTGATCACCGGCGGAGGTCGCGGCCTCGGCAAGGCGATGGCTGTGGCGTTCGCTGAAGAGGGCGCGAAAGCTGTCGCGATTTCGTACACCTCGCGCCCGGACTATGCCGAAGAGACGGCAAAGCTGATCGAGGCAGCAGGCGCTAAGGCGTATGTACATGAGGTCGAGGTCACCAGCCGCAACTCCATCAAGACCTGGACGGATGCGATTACCGATGCCGAAGGTAGCATCAATGTTCTAGTGAACAACGCCGGGATCAACCGCCAGGGGCCGATAGACACCGTTACGGAGTCTGACTGGGACGAGATCATGGCGGTTAACCTGAAAGGGCCGTTCCTGGTGTCGCAGGAGATTCTGCCGCACATGGTCTCAGGTGGTGGCGGCCGCATCATCAACATCGCCTCAGTGAGCGGGCTCTACGGCGGGCCGACCACTGCTCACTACGCAGCGTCGAAGGCCGGACTCATCTCGCTTACGCAGGTCCTGGCGCGCTGGGGAGCGGAGCACAACATCCTCGTCAACTCGATCGCTCCAGGCATCATCGAGACCGACCTGACTCGTGAAGAGCTTCGCTCAGGCGGCGGAGCAACGGTTGTCGGACTAACGCTTCTGAAGCGGCCGGGACAGGTGGAAGACGTTTCGAGCCTCGCCGTGATGCTCGCTTCAGACGAGCAGAGCTACATGACGGGCCAGACGCTCTCTCCAAACGGCGGCAGCTACTTCACCGCCTAAACGCGAAGACGCCCGGCGAAACCACCGGGCGTCCAAGATTGCTTATGGCCTGTGAGGCGGCCTACTTCACGCCCTCTTCAACCTTCCATGTCGTCTCGGTGGTGCCACGGGAGCGGCCGTCATCACCGAACTCCGTGTAGGTGACCTTGATCTCTTCGAAGTTGATCGCCAGCGTCTCCGTCGGAACATCGGAGGCGCTGGTCGAGCCGCTGATTCGGTAGCTCGTGATCAACACGTTCGTCAGTTCGTACTTCAGGTACGGCTCCCGGGTATCGGCATTGCGCGTGGCGGAGGTGAGCTCGATCTCAAGCTTGGGGATGACCTCGCCGGTGGCGATCTTCTCCTGGAGCTTTGGCGAAGATTTGTCGATCTCTTTCACCATCACAATGTCGCCGAATGTGGCCGATGCACGCTGACGGGTCGAGCCGGAGATTCCGCTCGCTATCGGACGAAAGATCCCGTAGCTGATCGACAGAACGTCAATCCACTTGTCGTGGTTGGAATCCTTCGACTCGCCATCGATGCCGTCGAACTTGATGAATCCCGCTGTAGCAGGTGCGGTTGCTGGCGCTGAGGCGCTGTCAGCGGCCACGGGCGCAGAGCCTTCATCTGAACGCAGCACGAGTGTGGCTGCCGCCACGACTGCCGCGATGGCGATGATTGCCAGCAGATAGGTCCTCGTCGAGTTGCCGTTCAACTGCAGGACTGTGGGCGTCTTCATCTCGGTCTCCTATTGTTGTCTTCCGAACCGTGTTCGAAGGTCGAATACTGGATTTCGTTAGTTGGTCGTGACCGGGCAGCCGAGCCACGAAAGCAGGTCGAACGGGTCGACCGCACCGCTGATAAGAGGGGAAACGGTCAGATGCCCCACCAACTGACCGTTGAGCACAATTTGCGGCGGAGCAGTTGAGTCCGGATTGAACGGACTATTCGCTCCAAACGGACCACCGTACTGCGAGAGATCGTTCAAGATGCTGTGCGGCCCGAACGCTGCGCCACCGTCCAGCAGGTTGTCGCATATGGAGTTGAGTGCCTCTGTCGGAGGCCGCAGCACGCCGAGTTCGACATCATCCACGCCGGTCAGCACCGCTCCTTCGAAGCGGCTCAAGTCAGAAGTTTCAATCACCCGCGTGGAGGACGAACCGCCTGAGGGTGGCGACGTCGATGGCACGTTCGTTGGAGTCGGACGTGGCCCAATGGCCTGGGTCGGCGTAGGAATCGCACCCGACGGAGTCGGAGTTGGCGCGCCTGTTGGTGCACTCGGGTCAACTGTCGGTGGGATCCGGGGGGTCGCAGTTGGCACTGGGCGAGTTGGCTGGGGAAGGGGTGTCGGAGTATCGAAACCGGGCAGCTCAGGAAGTGCTCCGGGCGTGTTAAGTGGGCGAACGATGATCGTGGCGGTTATACCCGGGATGGGGCGCACAAGGACAGGCGTCGGAGTGGGGGTCGGTCGAGTCAACACGCTTCCGCGGGTGGCGGCAGGCGTTGGTCGGGATCCTGTGAGCGGTGTCCGGGCAACGTCGGATGGCTGGCTGGTCGCGGTTTCGCCTACCTGCACCGAATCTTCTGTCGCGGTTGGCCGGATATCGGTCACGGGAGCGGCAGTAGCCGTTTCCGGCTCCACAGTTCCGTCGGCAAGCTCTTCACATGCCACCAGCACTAGCGCGCTAAGCGCGAGGGCGACCCAAACTAAGGGCCTGATAAATCGTTTTTTGGGCGTCAAACTGGAATCCGTACGCGCTCAGTCAGTGAGAGACAGGGGCAGCACAACCGCACTGCTTCCCTCGCAAGAAACGGTAGTCGGATTCCGGCCTCTGATGCCCACTTGGCACAAGACGGCTTTCGACTGAATCGGGTGTTCGGATCAGATAAAGGGCGCGGCTGGCTGATGCGCCGGGCTTGATTTCCATCGCCTCACCGGTGCTGTTCCGAGTTGGATTTATGGGTTACGCTTGCGCCGCCACGAACCCCTGACGACAGATCGCCAACCACCACAGCAAGGACCGATTACATGAAGGTAACCCAGATCAGAAGTCTGTCGGTGCAGGACAAGGACGGCCGGGCGTACTACATCGTCAGGGTGGACACCGATGCCGGCATTCACGGGCTGGGCGAAGTCGGCATACGAAACTGGGGCCGAGCCATTGGCAACGCCGTCGACCACCTTGCCGAACTGGTAGTCGGCGCCGATCCGTGGGAGACGGAGCGCCTATGGCAGGAGATGTTCCGTTCCGGCTTCTTCCCGGCAGACAAGGTCTACACCTGCGCCATAAGCGCAATCGATATCGCTCTGTGGGACATCAAGGGCAAATCAGTGGACAAGCCGGTCTACAAGCTGCTCGGTGGGCCGGTGCGCAATAAGGTCGTCTGCTATCCGCACACGCAGGGTCATTCGCTGGACGAGTTGATCGACAACTGCAAGAAGGCCGTTGACGACGGCTGGAAGTTCGTACGCTGGGGCCAGCCGGAGACAGGCGGTCGGCTTGAAGCGCCCGGAATCAGCGTGCTGGAGCCGGTGAAGTCGGTGCGTATGGCTGTCGAGCAGATGACAAAAGTGCGTGAAGCGGTCGGGCCCGACATTCAGATGTGTTTCGACTCCCATACCAGGCTCGATCCGGCGCATGTGGTCCAGATGTGCAAAGACATGGAGTCGCTCAAGCCGTTCTTCATCGAGGACCCGATCAGGTCCGAGAACCCCGGCAGCTACCGCAACTTGCGCAGGCAGGTGAACGTGCCGATCGCTGCTGGTGAGCAGTGGGCGTCGAAGTGGCCCTTCAGGGAAGTGATCGAAGAGGATCTGATCGACTACGCCCGGATTGACCTGTGCATCGTTGGCGGTCTGACCGAAGCGCTCAAGATCACTCACTGGGCCGAGACGCACTACATCGACATCGTCCCCCACAACCCACTCGGGCCGGTGAGCGCCGCCGCATGTGTCTCACTGACGATGGCCTCGACAAATGTCAGCGTGCAGGAGATGCCGAGGGCGCCGGGCACCTACGCCACCGACCTGTTCCCTCAACAGATCGAGTGGGAAGACGGATACTCATGGTGTCCAGATGCGCCGGGACTTGGCGTTGATATCGACATGGACGCTGCGGAAAGCGCGGCGGTCGATCCGCATGGCTGGCCGCCGAGGCTGCGTCGAGAGGACGGGGCGATCACGAACTGGTGATTGTCCGGTAATACAACTGGCTGCAACCTTGCCAACCGCAAGGGGGAGTGTGCCCGGCAGCCTAAAACTGCCGGGCATTTTCTTTCAAGCTACTGACGGCCGGAGGGGCTGATGCCGTTCATCTACAAACCGTCCCTGTGGGGATTCACAGCCGCCGCGATCTTCATCGTGCTCACTGCGATTGAGATCGAGGCCGGCGAGTGGGTGGACGCCCTGATGTGGGGCCTCCTGGCCTTCTCATTCACCGTGAAGTATCTGCCGAAGTTCCTGATCTTCAGCCTGCCCGGCGCTATGGCGGCATTCATCGGCCTCGCGGCCGGAGGCGCGATGTTCATCATGTACGCGTCAGAGAGGCTGGGCGACGGCTAATCTCGTCCAGCTTGTGGACATGTGCGTCGCAGCTAGTCTGACTTAACCAGCCCGACGATGTTGCCGGCCGGGTCCTGGAACTGTGCGAAGGTGACCATGTCCGGTATCACCGTGGTCGGCACGATGGTCTTGCCACCTGCGGCCTCTATCTCTTTCAGGACTGCGTCGGTGTCAGGCACCGATACGTAGAAGGTGAGCGAACTTGATCCGTCGGGCGTTGGAGCGAGGCCGCCACCAATACCGGTCCCATCGCTGTCTGTATCCACAACGCTGTAGTCCATCTCGGGGTGGGTCTCAAGCTTCCAGCCCATAATCTTGGAGTAGAAATCCCGAAGCCCTTCGGCGTCCTTGCCCATCACTTCGAAATGCACAACCGGATAACCCATAGTCTCGTCTCCTGTAGTTCGTGATCAGTTGCCCTAGAGTCGACGAGCCGGCCTTCTGGTTACATTCGCTCCAGGCCATTACGAAACGAGTACTGACACTGCCGACTCGAAGTGCGCGGGATACTACCAGAGCTGTCTGCGCTGGGAGCGCAAGATGGCGGCGCGTGCTGGAATGGGAAGAGAACGGGAACCAAAAGGTCCCAGCGATCGGTAGACGACTTCTCGGTTAACCGGCTTTGCTTACTCCAAAGCCGTCGCTGCCAATGCCGCCTTTGCCGGTTTGCATTGTCTGGATGCCGCCTGGTCTGGGCGGAGGAGCATCGAGGTCGAAGTCATCGTCCTCGGCGTCTTCCTCATCTTCGATGTCATCGAGGACGGAAGCTACACCAAAGCCCGCTTTGCCAACACCGCCCGTCCCTGCCTGCATGGTCTGGATGCCGCGAGGCGTCTCTTCTGGCTCGGAGGCGGCGGGCTCGGGGTTAGCCTGCTGCTGTTCGGCAGCGGCTGTTCGCATCTGCAGGGCCGTGGTAGCTGCCTCGAGGTCCTTGCCCTCACCGGCGATCTGCCAGATAGCCTCCAGAACGCGTTTCAGCTCAGGGTCGATCCAGTGGATGCCACGACCAACGCTCTGAACCAGGTCGACGAACCGTGTGCCCTCGGTCACGTTCTCGGCAACTGCGTACGACCATGCCACACCGAACATTCGGGAGTTCCTGCGGACATCGACGCCTGCGAGATCGTTGACTATCACGAGGATGCCGGCCTGTGGGGCGGCCTTGGCGACGTTACGCGCGATGTCGAGTCCTGCCAGCTCACCGCCGAGGTGAACGTAGATGGCGACGACATCGGCCTCTTCGGTGAGCACCTTCTCGACGGTCGTCATCTCGTTATCGGCAACCGCTGCAAGTTGAACTTCGGTCGAACCGGAGATCTTTGAGGTCAGGACCGTTCGCATGGGTCCCGGCGCGGCGATAAGTACTCTCGTAGCTGAAACAGGCTTCGCCTCGGGCAGCTTCATCTCAGGCTTGACCGGTTCCATGCCCCGCGTCTTGGTCGAGTGTGAAACTCTCTTACGCCTTCTGATCCTGCGCGCCATTGTTGCCTCTTGAGCTGTTGCAACCAAACTGTTGCCAATGACCTCACTTTGCACCCACGCGCGTCGTTACGGGTGCGGGCAGACCGGTTACCAACCGGGACGCACACCGAATTCCACCTCTGCGCAACCCCTATGGGATTTCACGGAGGCTTAATGGGCTTCGAGCGAGCGCCAGATCAGTAGATGCTGTCTGGCCTGATGGTCAGGATCAGTCGAGGCCGTTCCGGGTTGTGGTTCGGGTAAGGCCGCACACCGTTGTACTTCTCGGATAGATCGTCGATGTGCTCTCGTGCGCCCTCCGGAGATATACCCACTACCTGGCCTCGGATGTTCAGCACTCTCGTGTAGGGATTCGCCGCGTCGTAAACACCAACCGCCACACGCGGATCGCGCCGGATGTTCGCCGTCTTCACCCGACCGTCTTCACTGTTGACCAGCACATTCTCACCATCGGTATCGATCCAAACTGGAGAGATCTGAGGGGAGCCGTCGCCCATCACCGTCACCAACTGGGCGATGTGCGGCTCCTTGAGAAGTTGAACCTGCTCGTCAGTCAGTGTGGCGGCCATGAGAATCTCCCCGAAATCCCGATTGTGGTTTCCGATGCGGATTCTACGCCAAGCAGCTACTGGAGAAGCATCGACGAGGTCAGCTCGATCGGCATCACGAACGTCACCGAGGTCTCGGGCGCGTCATCCGATGTGATCCGCACCGTGATTCGATCTCGGGCTACAGGTGATTCGCTTGAGCTATCTACGAACGGGTCAGAGCTTCCAGAGCCGAGGTCAAACCAGCCGTTCGCCATGTCTTTCGTGTACAGCCAGACTGTCATCTCGGCCTTTTCGCCGTGCTCAAGAATGTTGTCTCCGTCATCGGTCCCCGGGAACGTGACCGTCCATGCGGCGGATGAGGCGCTGAAGTCCTCGGTCGTCACGGTCACGACCGTCGCCGTCTGCGAAGTCGAGAAGTCAGGGTCGGTGCCCGTGCCGTCTGCCGTGTAAGGAGGCGTCAGGTCAATGTCACCGAACAGATCGCCGCTGAGCAGTAGTTGAAGTGTGGAAACAGCCTGAATGTCCACGCCGCTGAGGTCGATGACGTTGTCGGCGTTCAGGTCGATATCACCGCGAGTGGCCACTACGGGACCTGAAAGCCGGACAGGCCCAACCGCATGATCAAGCCCGCGGTTCGCAGCTTGAGTGCCAGCCTGAGCGGCATCTCCGCTCAGCGACAGAAGCGCGATGGTCGAGATCGTGGCCACGATGGTGGCAGCGATCATGAATATGGCGACTTCGATGGCTGTGAAGCCGCGTTGTGCCGATGTCGGGTGAGTTGGACAGCTGTTCACACCCTGACATTCACGGCTTCAAGTTGGAACAGACGCCGTCGTTCAGGTTGGTTCCGGTGTGACGACGGCCGAAAGCGGGCTAGTCGATCGTGGCTCCGCCGTCGATCACGATGTGCGCGCCGGTCATGAACGAAGCCTCATCCGAAGCCAGAAACAGTACCCCTGATGCAATCTCCTCTGGCCGTCCCATCCGCTTCATCAGTGAATCCTGGCCAAATTCCTCGTACGACTCCTCCGGGTCAAGACCTAGCGATGCGATGTGCCTGTCCGTCGCCCTGGTCCTGATGGCTCCCGGACAGACAGCATTAACCCTGATGTTGTCGCTCGCCAGGTCCATCGCAAGGCACCGAGTGAGCTGCGCAACGGCGCCCTTCGATGCGTTGTATGGCACGAACTCGGGCTGGGCGATGAATGAAGATACCGAGGCGATGTTGACGATTGCGCCGCCACCGTTCTTCCTGAACTCGGGAAGGCACTCTCGCACAGAGTTGGCATAGCCGATCACGTTGGTGCCGAAGACTCGCTGCCAGTCGTCGTTGGTCACAGTCTCAACCGTCCCAAACACGAACGCCGCAGCATTGTTCACCAGGACATTGATGGCGCCGAACTCAGCGACTGTGGCGTCGACCGCAGCCTTGACCGACGCAGAGTCTGAAGTATCGGTCTTCTGAAATATCGCTTTGCCGCCGGATGCTCGAATACTCTCAACCACCTCGTTTCCCGGCCCCTCTTCCAGCTCCGCCACGGTAACCGCCGCCCCTTCGGCGGCGAAGCGTTCTGCGATCGCCCGTCCAATGCCATTGCCGGCTCCCGTGACGATGGCAGTCCTGTTTTCGAGTAGCATGTGAGTTCTCCGCTGTTCAGATTTTCGTGATGATCGTGGCGGTTGATGAATATACCGTTGGAATGTGGAGCGCGCTGAAGCTGCGCGGCCCAGAAGCCACCCCCAGTTCTTGAAAGGGAAACCAGTGGTTCTCAGCAGAGGATTTTTCGGCAAGAAGCGACCTGAATCGTCACGTCCTGTGCCTCCGGGTCAATACCTCGAGGACGGATTCCCGGTGCTGAGCGCCGGGCCAACGCCTCGCGTCGATCTCGCAACGTGGGACTTTACGCTGCAGGTGGACGGCGAGACGCTCGGCAACTGGAACTGGGAGCAGTTGCAGAAACTGCCTGCTACCGACATGCACGTCGACATCCACTGCGTCACCAAGTGGTCGAAGCAGGATACCGACTGGCGGGGCGTGACTATCGACGACCTCTTCGAGTCGGCAGGCATAACCGAGTCGCCGGGCGACTACGTGATGGCGTACTCGGATGGCGGCTACACGACGAACCTGCCAACCGAAGACATCCTCGATGGCAAGGCGTTGATCGCATACGAGTATGATGGCGAGCCGATCGAGCCCGGGCATGGCGGTCCAGTACGTATGTTTGTGCCGCATCTCTATTTCTGGAAGTCGGCGAAGTGGATTCGCGGGCTGCGCTTCATGGACGAGGATGCACCTGGCTTCTGGGAGGCGTACGGCTACCACATGTACGGCGCCCCCTGGAAAGAGCAACGCTACGCAGGCGATTAGCTGCGTCTGACCGGGAGCCTGAGATGCTGAGGGCGGCAGAGTGGCGTGTTGCCACAGTTGAGAAGGTCACTGTCGAGACGCCAAGAGTGAAGTCGTTTCGACTGGCTGCCGACGGATTCGAGCGGTACAGACCGGGGCAGCACGTCGACGTCAGACTCACCGCTCCAGACGGCTACCAGGCGCAGCGCTCATATTCACTCGCATCTGCGCCTGAGAACTCCGGCTCAATCGAGATCACCGTCGAGCTAATCGGAGACGGCGAGGTATCGCCGTACTTCCACCAGGTTGTCAGAGAAGGCGACCAGTTTGAGCTGCGAGGCCCAATCGGTGGGCCATTCACCTGGACCTCTGTTCTGGGCGGGCCACTTCTGCTGGTGGGCGGCGGTTCAGGCGTCGTGCCACTGATGTCGATGCTTCGGCACCGCGTGGCAGGCGAGGGTGCGCCTGCGCGCGCCGCCCTCCTCTATTCGAGCCGGTCGCATGGCGAGGTGATTTACAGCGCGGAGCTGGAGCAGATGCAGGAAGCCGGAGATGGCCTGGATCTGGCGTTGACGCTAACTCGAGAGCAGCCCGCAGACTGGTCTGGGTTTGCACGCCGCGTTGACGGCCCGATGCTTGATGAAGTGATCGGTCAGCTCGGAGATCCCGCTCATAGCTACGTATGCGGACCGACCGGGTTCGTGGAAGCCGTGGCATCGATGCTGGTGGACCGCGGGCTGCCACCTGAGACCATCCGCACCGAACGGTTTGGCCCGTCGGGAAGCTAACTACAACGTCTAATTGGCAAAGCGGCTAAGTGAGATCGACTGCATCTCAGGCTCGCCTCGTCCTGACGACACCATCTTCTGCAGCTGCTTACCCACGAACAGGCATTGCACTATGCCACTCCCGCCGCCGCCCGTAGCAACGAGCACATTTGAACTCACGCTGCCAAGCACCGGCAGGTCGTCGGGTGTGGCCGGTCTAAAGCAGACGGTGTGCTTTGCTATCGGCCAGTTCGCCGAGTCGGTCATCATCACCCTGGCGTTCTCCAATAGTTTGTTTCTGGCGGCATCGCTCGGCTCGCGGTCAAAACCGACATCTGCGGCCGTCGCTGCAACCCACACGAGTCCATCCTTCTTGTTCACCAGCGAGCACGGACCGTGCAGGTGTACGTCGAAGCCAGCATCGGCCGGAGGCTGCAAACGGAGGATCTCACCTTTCGAGGGGTTCACATTAAGATCGATCCCAAACGGCGCCGCCAGTTCAGACGACCACGGACCAGCCGCAATAACGGCCGTCTGGGCAGAATAGTGGCCCTGGTCGGTATGGACGGTCACTCCAGAACCATCTGAATCCTCGATCGAAGAGACGGTCGCAGTCTCCAATCTGACGCCCGCAGACTTCGCACAGACGGCAAGCGCCTTGACGAAGCTGAAACTGTCGATGAAATACGGTCCGTTCACCAACGCGCCGCCGAACTCAGTGGTCTCGAATCTCGAATCCATAGACCGGATCTCGTCTGCAGACACCAGATCAGTCTTGAAGCCCATCTGCGTCCACTCGGCCGAGTACTCCGCACCGAAGTCTCGCTCTTCCTGTGAGTAGAAAAGCTGCAGCGTAGGCTGTTCATCCACCTGCAGATCGATGCCGGAGATATCTTCGATCTCGGAACTCATCTCCCGATGGAGGTTGTATGAGACCAGAGCCAGTTCCTGTTGAGCCTCAGGCTTGGCAATGTGCCCGGCCGGCAGGTCCTGCTCTGTGGCACCGGTTGAGCCTGAACCTCTCAACAGTGGGTCCAGTCTGCCGAGCGCCCATCCCGACGCTTCTGTACCGACCGGCGCTCTGTCCAGCACGGTCACCGAACGACCAGATTTGGCAAGCTCCCACGCCGTCGCAAGCCCGAAAACGCCTGAGCCAATCACTACGACGTCGGAGTTGGAGTTCATAAGGGGATCTGTGCCTCTGGACTCAGGGTTAACACGGGGCAAGCGGTGCGGAGTCTAGCACTCAGATTTGAGCGATAACTCCTGTGCCATTTAGTGCCGCCACGCCAGTAGCGAGGTGCTCATCGCAATAAGCTCGCGGGCACAGGCACACGCGGCCGACTGATCAGGCCGCTCTACGAAACCGAGGTCTCATGACCAGAAACGTGCTCATAGTCGAAGACTCGCCAGATGTCCGCTCAGGGCTGCAGATAGCGCTCGAAAGCCAGGGATATCGAGTTGAAGCGGCGGCTGACGGCAGAGACGGGATCAAGCTGTTCCGAGAGTGGAAGCCGGACATCGCTCTACTCGACATCAAAATGCCTCGGATGTCTGGCATCGATGTATGCACGCTGATCCGCCATGAGTCTGACGTGCCGGTGATCATGTTCAGCGGCGTTGACGAGTCCGATGATGTGAAGATGGCGATTCAGCGTGGCGCCACCGACTACGTGCTCAAGGACACCGGCTTCAAGGAACTGCTCAGCAGGGTCTCGAAGCACCTTCAGCGCCGAGCTGCCGATGTGTTGCTACCACCTCCAGTGAAACCGGCTGCGCGAGCAGGTCGCGTCGTAGCGTTCAGTCCACAGCAGTCTGCCACAGCGTCTCAGGCTCAACCCGACAGTCGTCCACAGGAATCAACCGCCGCCGCTGCGGACCTGAACGGACTGAAGGTGCAGACGCTCAAAGTGGACGCTCCGACGCCTGCAAACATCGAAACTTCCGGGGTGCTTGAGAACCTCGTAATCGTCGCCCACAGCGAACCTTCCGCACTGGATGAACTCGTCAGCGTAGCCGGCCGAACAGGGTTCGAGGTTGCCACGGCCTCGACCGGCAGGGAAGCGATCGAGCTATTGGCGGGAAGGCGGCCGAAGCTGCTGGTGATCGGCAATACCTTGACTGATATGAACTGCATAAACGTAGTCCAGGCTGTTGCCAACCACTCACTGGGAGAGTTGATGGCGGTGGTGCTGGCGCTGGGGCGTCGATCTCCTGAGCTCGCCCGGCGCGCTCGTTACATGGGCGTGCAAGAGACTGTCTTCCGCCCGTGGGGAGAGGGCCGCATGGAGCTGGCGATTCGATCTGCGCTCGCTGCCACAAGAGCCGCCCGTTCCAGGCTCGAAGCAGCCTGATAGAGGCCAAACTGGTGGTCCTACTGTGCTTAACCCGTATGTGACGATCGGTTGCCGCAGCTAACCTGTAGAGAACCCGCTGGCTGCCCGCACCTTGCAGACACTCGTCGCAGGTGTGATTGATGAACCGCAAGAAGATCCTAGTCGTCGATGACGAAGACGACATGCGGAAGATGGTTGTCTCCGCTCTCGAATCGTTCGGGTTCCAGGTGTTCGAATCACCAAACGGCCAGCAAGGCCTGCAGGACTTCCTGAACTTCGCTCCCGACCTCGCCATCCTCGATATTCGGATGCCGGGCATAGGCGGAATTCAGCTATGCGAACTGATTCGCCACCGCTCGAAGACTCCGATCATCATGTTTAGCGCCGTGGATGAGCGCGAAGACGTCGTGGAGGCCATCCAGAAGGGCGCGAATGACTATGTGCTCAAAGGCGCAGGCCCCGCAGCGGTCGTGGAGCGGGTGAATCGTGTGCTGGATACGCCGTCTAACTCACCGGCAGATGCGGGATCAGGCGACGACAAGAAGTGGTCAGTCAAAGACAGCGACGTAGCGATCGCAGTTCTGGCGCACAATGACCGAAAGGCGCGTACTGAGATCAGGGAGATCCTGCGACAATCGCAGATCCAGGTCCGAGACGTCGAAACTGGCGAAGAGGCACTGACGACGATCCGCAAGTTCAATCCGCTCCTGGTCGTCGCAGAATCGAAGCTGCCGGATATGGCCGCAAACGACCTGCTGAAGGCGATGAAGGACCATCCACGGCGAGGTGGAATAGCGGCGATAGTCACGACGGAACGTCGCTCGCCTGAAGCCCAGCGCCGAGCCTTCTACTTCGGCGCCCAGGACTACGTCCATGCACCGTGGGATGATGGCAGGCTGGCGATGGCGCTGCGGGCCGCAATGATCAAGGCACAGCAGTACCGGGACGAAGTCCGCAAGATACTTGCTGAGAGGCGAGCGGCCAAAGAAGCGGCGTAATTCAGGCTGCGTCTGCCCTACTGCACCGGTGAGAATTCGGCCGCGTGCATCAGCATGTTCTCCATGGCCAACGGTGATACGCCGGAGTTCGGTGGCCAGCCAATGTCCGGGAACTTCTTACGAGCCTCGGTCCGAGCTTCGTAGCTCTTGTACGACCACATATGCATCCACTTGTTGAGCCCGCCAATCTCCGAGTACCAGATTCCGACCGGCTGTGACAGACCGATGCGAGCCTCGATCTTCGGCCCCCAGGCGTCGATGACCTTTGGAATTGCATTCGGCGGGTATGTGTAGGAGCGCAGCTCGAACAGTGGTCCAATGTTCCGTTCGATTGGCAGCTCCGGCAGGAACGGAGCCGGGAGGCATATGTCTGACTGCTGCCTCACCATCACCGAACTGTTGTCAGGTGGCCAGATTCCGTCTTTGACGACCTGAGCCCTGATCTCGGTGCGGTGATTCAGGTCTTCGTACTGCCAGATGTGCATCACACGGTTCAGCGGCCCGACCTCTGTGTAGAAGAAGCCAACGAGCGGCGAATACTCGATGCGCTTGTCCACCAATTCGGCGGTCTTGCGGAGAAACTCTGGCGTCCCTCCAGCGACAAGGTCGTAGGTCCGAATCTCGTGAATCATCGTGGGTATTTCTCCTTGAGAGCCACTTGGACCGATGAAGTGCCTGTAGCTCAAATCAGCATCGGCTTCTGGCAAGATCTGGCTGCTGCGGAAGCTTACATGTCTTGCGAGCAACTTTGGCAGCGAAGAGAGTTGCTACCTGAGAGTCACGCTCGTCAACTCGCGTGACGGCGAGATGACTCGACGGTTAAGTTCTCGCCTCAAAAAAGATCGCTAGAGCGTATGGGTCGTTAATGTCTTTCCGCAGCACCTTCGAGACAACAAGGTCAAGGGCGTACGCGGCGAGGGCCAGCGGCAACCGTAGCCGTGTTGCAGAGGCTGTAAGGTGAGCGCCGGCCGTAAATGGTCCGATGCCAATCAATTGCAGTTCGATTTGCCGGAAACCGGCATCCTCAAACGAACGGCGAAGGCCGGATTCGGTGAACCTGAAGTAGTCATCGGGGTCCGGGTGGAAGCGCTCAGTTTGAGGAACCACCCCGATCAGCCTTCCGCCTGGCTTCAGGACTCGCGCAGTCTCAGCGAGCGCGTTCCGATAGTCGTAGACATGCTCAAGTAGATAAAACATCAAGGCGAAGTCGAAAGACCCGGACTCGAATGGGAACTCGGATTCGACGTCGACCTGTACGACTCCTGAACGAGCCGGCCGAATGTCGGTGAAGGTGATCGAAGCATCCGACGTGTCCATGTACCGGTACTGCAGGCCGGCTGAGTCCTTAGCCCCCAGGTCGATCCCCTTCCCGTTCAGAACTATCCGACTGCAAACGTCGGCGAGTAGAGCCCTCGGGATTGACTTGCCGCCAAACAGTTCGGATATGTAGCTACGCGTGTTCAATTGCTAGACCGATATTCGGCGGTTTCTGCTGAGAGTAGATCGGCGCTCAACACAGCCAATAGATGTGCCGTCGAAGGGTCACTTTAAGGCGAGAGCTGGCTCCCTTCAACGAGCTACGGTTCTTCATTGACTCGATATCGCATTGGCACGTATCCCCACGGACATCTTCGACCGGATCTGTGGCCATGAACAGCGCCGATCTAACGGCATCGATTGGTTGACGCTTATGTTCAGGTTTCACGCGCCGTGGTCATCAACTTGCGGGATGGGCAATCCTGGCACGTAGTAGTTGAGAAGCACCTAGGTGTGGATAGCCCTGGCCCACGAGCGGTTTTCGAGATACCAATCGACCGTGCGTTGGATGCCGGTAGTGAGGTCCACTCTGGGGCTCCAGTTGAAAAGCTGTTTCGCCCGGGAGATGTCGGCCCAGGTGGCGCGGACATCCAGTGGATCCGCTTCGGTGTGCCTGATCGTCGCTCGCCTCTGTGCGGCGCTTTCGATCTCTGAAATAAGGTCGCACAGGGTCGCCGGATCGCCGCTACCGAGGTTCACCATTTTCGAACCTTCCGCTTTTTCTACGGCAGCGACGACTCCAGATGCGATGTCATCGATGTATGTGAAGTCTCGGGACTGCTGGCCGTCACCAAAGACAGTCAGCGGTTCGCCTTCCACTATGGCGCGAACGAACCTGAAGATGCTCATGTCTGGTCGACCGGCCGGTCCATAGACGCTGAAAAAGCGCAGCATCCCCGCGTTGATCCCATAGAGATGCTGATAGGTCTGGCATACATCCTCGGCCGCCTTCTTCGACGCGGCATACGGCGAGATCGGCGCATCGGTCCTCGATGACTCCGTGAAGGTGCCTTCCCGGTCGCCGTAAACGCTGGAGCTCGAGGCCAGGACGAATCGGTTGATGCCAGCCTGGCGGCACTGCTCCAGCAGATTGATCGTGCCGATGACGTTCGATTCGTAGAACTGGATAGGCTCGTACGCCGATTGCCGCACTCCGGCCCTAGCGGCAAGATTGACGACGGCATCGAAGTTTTCTTGAGCAAAAATCTGGGTGATACAAAGCTCGTCCGTGATGTCGGCGTGCGCCCAGTCGAATCCTGGCAGCTGGCAGATCGACTCGAGCCGCTTCATCTTCAGGCGCGGGTCGTAGGCGTCGTTCAGGTTGTCGATGCCGACGACCGTATGGCCGCCTTCTATGAGGCGGCGAACAACTGCTGCACCGATGAACCCGGCGCACCCTGTGACCAGTATGTGCAGCTCAATCGCTCCTGTTGCGAACTATCCGGTTCGGTCCAATGATCGTCTTTGAAATGCGGCCTAACGCTCAATCGGCACGTTCTGCCTCGGCAGCAGATCGGTTCGGTCCGACGTTGAGCGTAGCCGATACTGTCTTGCCGTCAGCACAGCTGCAATCGCCCCGCCAAACATTAGCCAGACGATGGTCGCAACCGTGGTCTGGGTATCCCATGAGGTGTAGTTGGGAAACAGTCTTGAGACTCCGCTGAAGAGCGGTGAGCTCATCTCGAACGGGTTGACCGCAAGGCGAATCTCGCGAGCGTGTCCGGCCTGAGCCAGCACGAAGGTGATCGCCGCTGTCTGAACCCCCAACAGTCCGACCAGCCATCTGACTGGCGCACTCGCCTGCGCAAGCAGCATCACAAGCGGGACTGTCAGCAGCGGCAGAACGGTTGCAAGCGTTCGGCCCGGGAACCACCACCCCATCATTGTGATCGCCACGAACGTAGCGATGACCAGTTGAGTGAGGATCAGGGCGAGGACAACTCTAAATCGCCAACCTCTCCACGGGAGCAGTAGTAGACCTGCAATTGCCGGAAAGACGATGAATCCCCAACGGGCCAGGCCGAACCGCTCGTCTATGAACAGTCCCCACGTGCGGTAGAACCGTTGGGTGAATTCGACGTGCTGTTGAACTATCTCCACCGAGGTTCCGCCTGCATAAATGATGTTCACCGCGTACGGCGTCAGGCCGTCGAAGGTGACTAGATGGAACCAGGTGAAGTAGATTGCCGAAACTGTCGAAAGGGCAAGAAACTTAAACCTCGCGTTCCAGCCCGCTCTCACCAGCAGAACTGCGGCTACGATCGCGCCCAGCGGCGTATATTTCACACCCAGCCACATCATTGCGCTCAGGAGCACGGCAAGGATCACAGCGTCTCGAGTCTGTGGAGAGCCTCGCTTCGTAACGATCAACAGGCTCAGGACAAGCGTTAACGCAGCCGGTATTTCCGGGTAGATCTCTGTCGAGTACACGAACGCGGTCGATGTGATGGCGATTCCAAGCGTGGCCAGCCAGCTCAGTCCAATGCGGCCGGTCATACGCGCCGCAAGAACGAATGTGGCAGCAAAGGTAAGCGCGGTGATGAGCAGTAGCTGCACCTGCACGCCGCGCAACTTGCCCGCGAGATATCCGGGAACTATGAGTAGCGACAGACCGGGATTGTGAGGACTCAGCAGTCTTCCGTCTTCAGCCGGTACCGACTGTCTCCAGAGTCCGTCCGGGTGATCGAAGAACTCACGGTACGAGTGGGCCGCGTACTGATTGTTGAGGTCTAAATCCTGGTCCTGGATGATGCTCTGAGTTGTGAGCAGATAGAACGGCTCATCGGCTGTGATGCTTGCGCCGGTTGTGGCGCGAATGCTGATCGAGAAGAGATAGACCGTGGCGAGGACCGCGAAAAGCGCGGCGCCCCCCGCCACCAGAGGTCTATCGCTAATAAACGACCGCGTGTCATCCAACCAACGACGCCACGACCAGCGCAGTGGCCAAGTCTGGGCCGTGCGCTCTGTCGAGATCGCCGTCAATTCAGCGCTCCGACCTCCCTGAGGAGGTCAAGCGTGCCCCGAAGGTCTTCCAGGTTGCTCAGGTCTACGTCCGGCGGGTTCAACGTCGAAACCGCCGGCAGGTTCGCGCTAGGGCTGGCCCCGGCTGACAGCGGATACTCCTTGGTCTCATCCGAGAAGTATTGCTGAGCCTCGGCCTCCAACAGGTATTCGATGAAGCGCTGAGCGTCATCGTCGCTGTTGCCGGTGTTAACGATGCCTGCGCCTGCGGTCAGGATGAGAGCGCCGGGATCACCGTTGCCGATGAAGTGGTTGCGAGCACCATAGCTTTCGCCTTCCTCTTCGAGGAAACGCTCAAGGTAGTAATGGTTCACAAATCCGACTTCGATCTCGCCTCGTGCCGCGGCGGACACTGTGGTGATGTTGTTCGGGTAGGCGCGGACGTCGTTGGCGATGATGCCTTCGAGCCACTCTTTCGTGGCGTCCTCTCCGAGAATCACCCGCATCGCTGTCACGAATGCCTGGAACGAACCGTTCTGCGGCGCCCATCCGATCCGGCCGCTCCACTCTGGATCTGTGAAGTCCAGGATGGAGTCAGGCAGGTCCGTGTTGGGGTTGATCGCATCACGGTTGTAGATGATCGTTCGTGCTCGACCTGAAGTGCCGACCCACTGCCCGTTGGCAGCACGGAACTGTGCATCAACACGGTTCAGTACCGAATCCGGGAGCTGGGTCAGCCTCCCCTCGGCGGACAGAGCGCCAAGCGCGCCCGGATCCTGTAGGAACACTACATCGGCCGGACTGTTGTCACCTTCTTCGAGGATTAGCGCAGCGATACCAGCGCTCGACCCATATCTCACCTGGACCCGAATTCCAGTGTCTTCATGGAACTGTTCAAGTAACGGCTGCACCAGGCTATTTGTGCGGCCCGAGTAGACGACAAGGGCATCGTCGTCAGAGCCACATGCGGCGGCCGCGGCTGCGAAAACCGATAGCAGCCCTACCAAAGCCAGCAATCGTGCGTTCAACTTTCTTTTCATCAACTTGGTCTCAACTTTCCGAAGTTGCGGTTGTGTCTACTGGAGCCTGCCGACCTCTGAGGCGCTGATGCCCCACTCCGAGTAGATCGACTCTAGAGCTGACTTCACTGCGTCCTTTGCATCCGCGCTGGGCTGAGCGCTCAGGTTCAGGTAACCGGCGATCTCGGCTGCAGCGTCTGCGTTGGCGAGCGCCACCATTGGCTCGATCACCCGGAAGAAGGTCCAGCCTTCAGCCTGGTGCTCTCTGGCCTTCGCGTCGTCACCGTCTGCCAGGTCACCCGCTATCAGTGACGAGTAGCGAATAGTCGCCTGGATGTAGGTGATCCTGATCTGCCTGATCGCCTCGTCAGTGGCGGCCTGTGCAGCGTCTACGTCGCCGTCAACCAGCGCGTCACGTCCGTCTGCCATCGCCTGCAGCAGCGCGTCGTTGACTGCAGTGCCGACGCCGAAGTTTCCACCACGGCTGTTGGCCGTTGCGAATGGGCTGTTGCCCGGGTCGATGCCGTGGTAGAAGGCCCAGCCTTCGTCCCAGTTATGCGGGGCGCCTGAAGCCGGATCGAAGTTTCCCTCGCGGGCTTTGTCCATCGCGACCACGAGTTCGTGGATAACCCACGCAATCATGATCTGGTTCTGGATGCCCTTCTGAGCGCCCTGCCTGCGAACCGCGTCAGACTCACCGGCGAATGGCCCGGTGCCCTGGATGGCACTCAGCACAAAGGTGTCGAGCCAGGTCTGGTCGTTGTAGTAAGAGGTGTAGTCGTCCCAGATCGCTTCGGAACGGCCGTCGTTGCGTGCAAAGCCTGCGATGTTTCGAGTGGCTCCGTCGCTGCGCAGCGAGTTCTTGCCGTTGACGTACAGAGCTTCAACCGCCGCCCAGTCGATCGGCGGAGAGTTGAGGAACTCGTTGATCTCAGCAACGTCACTGACGACACGAGCGTGGGCCGCGACATCCGAGACCGGCGTGTAGCCGCCCATCACAAGACCGCCGAGCGTTCCAACGTCTGAGAGCTTGATACCCAGTGCCGGGTACACAGACTCCAGCGCGCTCTTCACTGCCTCACCGGCGTCAGGGTCGGGCTGCGAGCTCAGAACGTAGTAGCTTGCGATCTCGGAGGCCGCGCTCTGGCTGACCTCTGCGATCATCGGCTCGATCACACGGAAGAAGGTCCAGCCTTCAGCCTGGTGCTCTCTTGCCTTCGCGTCATCACCATTCGCCAGGTCGTCTGACATCAAGGATGCGTAGCGGATGCTGGCCTGGATGTAGGTGATCTGAATCTGTCTGATCGCCTCGTCCATGGCTGCCTGAGCAGCGTCCACATTCCCGTCCACCAGCGCGTCACGACCCTGCTCCATCGCCCTCAGAAAGGCGGCGTTGACAAGGTTGCCTGTGCCGAAGTTGTTGCCGCGGCTGGCGGCCGTAGCGAACGGGCTGTTGCCGGGGCTATCGCCGTGGTAGAACGCCCAGGCTTCGTCCCAGTTGTGAGGAGCGCCGGAGGCAGGCTCGAAGTCACCATCTCGGGCTTTGTCCAGCGCCACCACGAACTCGTGGATCACCCACGCGATCATGATCTGGTTCTGGATGCCCTTCTGAGCGCCCTGCCTGCGGACCGCGTCCGACTCACCAGCGAACGGCCCGGTGCCCTGTATGGCGCTCAACACGAAGGTGTCGAGCCAGGTCTGGTCTTCGTAGTAGGCGGTGTAATCATCCCAGATCGCCTCTGTGCGACCTTCGTTGCGGGCGAATCCAGCTATGTTCCTGGTCGCACCGTCACTGCGGATCGAGTTCTTGCCAGAGACGTAGAGGTTCTCGACAGCCGCCCAGTCGATCGGCGGTGAGTTGAGGAACCCGTTGATCTCTTCTACATCAAGCACCACTTTGGAGTGTGCTGCTACGTCAGAAACCGGCAGGTAAGCGCCGATAGCGCCTTCCACATCGCCACCTTCGGGGCCTGAAACTGAGCCAGAGGCAGAGGCCGAAGCAGAACCGGAGGCCGATCCGGACCCGGACCCGCTGATCACTTCGACGCCCGGGCGGTCCTCACTGCCACAGGCGACGGCTAATGCCGCGATCGCAGCCAACGCGGCAACCAACCAGGTGCGCCGCCATGCCATCAGTCTTCTAGCCGATCCTTCAGCCATCTCAGTTCTCCAGTCCTTACTGCCAGCTTTCTTGCCTGTGGCGCCTCTCATGCGGTCCACATCTCTCGCGCCATCCCCACGGGAACGCGCCACAGGTATTGCCACCCAATGAACGACCTGCCGCGACGTCTTCTGCGCCATGTGATTGGCACTTCTGACATCCGCATGCCTTTTCTGAGCAGGTCCAGCGTTAGGACCTGCGCGTAGTTGTAGTCATGAATGATTTCGGCGACCTCGACTGCACGACGAGAGAAGCCACGGAAGCCTGTCTGCCCATCTCGAATCCGCCTGCCGACGGCGAGACTCAACAGAGCGGTAAATACCCGGTTTCCGAGATAGCGGCCAAGTTTCTGGCCTTCGCTTCCGGCTACCCATCGGGAACCGAGCACATAGTCGGCTCTGCCGGACTCGATCTCTTCGAGCAGCAGAGGAATCTCGGCCGGGTCGTACTCGCCGTCCGCATCGATGTAGATGGCGGCCCGAGCATTCATATTGCGAGCCGTATGCAGGCCTGTGCGCAACGCGGCGCCGAGACCGCGGTTGTGCTCATGCCGGACGACTGTGTCTGCTCCAGACCTGTCAGCAACCGCCGTTGTGTTGTCGCTGGAACCGTCATCGACGACGATCACGTGAAGATCGGAGACTTCGTTGCGCGGAATCCTGGCAAGGGTTTCGGGCAGGTTCTCAGCTTCGTTGTAGGCGGGGATAACGACTGCGACAGGGTCAGCAGCGTCGCTGTCTGTCTCACCTGCAAGGAGTTGACCGACCGAGCGATTCGGTGAGCGCATGCCCAGCAGGTGCGTCAGCGTTGGCGCAACATCTGTGAGGTGTCGCGTCTCGTTGAAGACCTGGCCGGCTGCTATCCCATTGCCTTGCAGGACACAGGGCACGCGACGCTCAGTTTCGGTAAGGTGGCCGTGGCCACCAATGCCTTTGCCCTGCCCGTGGTCCGAGGTGATGAGCAGTGTGGCGTCTTCCATGTAGCCTTCCTGCTCACACCAACCCACGAAATCCTCGATGATGCGGTCGGTTATCTCGATCTTTTCCAGGTACTCGCTGTTGTAGCTGCCGCGAGCGTGACCGGTCTGGTCGACACTCAATAGCTGCAACACCAGCAAGTCCGGGTCTTCCTCCCGCATCACCCGCTTCGCCTCTCGCACCAACTCATGATCGATCTCGTCGTTGTGATTGACGGCGCTGACAGTGCTGACAACTTCCTCGCCGAACGCATCGACAAGGTGCGCGATGCCAACAAGCCGACCTTTCGCCCCGTTCTCTTCAAGCACGTCGAAGACCGATTCGCACTTAACCCCGAGGCTCGGCACAAAGTTGCTCTTCATGCCGTGGACTGAAGGGGGAGCGCCGGTAAGCATCGAGCTGAATGCGGTGACGGTGCGGGCGGGATAAACCGTGCGCATGTCGGTGAATTCGGTGCCGTTACGTCCGATGCTGTCGATGAATGGCGTGTGGGCCTCTTTCTGACGATCAGCGCGGCAGCCATCGATCACAATTGCGATGACGCGTTTCGCTGTGCGAGGCGGGACCGGCCGGTCCCGACCGGTAGTCGTGACTGGCAGTGCCGGTACCCATGTGAAGAACCACTGATGCAGAAGCAGAGCGGCGATTCCGATGAACAGAACGAAGCCTTCGACTGCGATCACCGAGCCGACCGACAGTCCGTCAGTCAGATACCCGAAGATCAGGATCAGAAGCAGGAACTTCGGCGCCTGCTCGAGGAAGTTGCCGCTTGTCGGATCAGGGTTCTCGAGTACCAGTCGCCAGAAGCGAGTGAAGTTGGTCCACGGCATGCCAATGCGGAAGTGGTAGTAGACCGTGCCCCATAGAACGATTGTGAAAGTGAAGTAGAGTCCGAGCGCCACCGCAACAGCGACAGGGTCGAAGACTCGGAACGCGACGATGAACAGCAGCAGGAAGGCCCAGAGCGCTGTTCGCAGGTGTAGCGGGAAGTCGAACCGGTAGAAGATGATGCCAAGCGGGACGATCGCTATTGTCGCGACCGCCGCACGTCCCCAGTAAGCGGCGTCTGTCAGGTTCGGGATGCTGAGCAGTAGAAGCACACCCAGTGTGAACACCGGAGTGAACGGCTTACCCTCGTTCAGCACATTCCAGGCTCGTGCAGCGACGATCTCGAACCGCGAGGCGTGGCCGGTCCGGTCGCCATCCTCGTCCCTGGTACCTGACTTTCCGATGGGCAGTGCCCGCACCGTCTCGTAGCCAGCAAAGATCGCGGCAAAGGTGTACGAGTAGCCAAACTTGAGGCCGTGCGTCACGACCGCGATTGCGAGCGCCTCTTCGACTGAGAAGCCATAGAGAGTCAGCGCTCCCGTCATGCTGGCTTCGTAGACGCCAATGCCGCCGGGAGCGAAGTGGAAGACCTGGAATAGCAGCGTGAACGCGGTGACTGCTATGGCCGCCTGCACGCTGATGTCGCCGCCGATCGCATGGGCTGTGACCAGCAGCGCCGCCGATTCCAACACCCAGGATGGAGCGGTGATGAGCAATGCCGCCACGGCCTGACGCACGGAGATTGCTTTGAGGCTTGAACTGAGCGATGCCCAGAGCTTGCGCACGACCGTCGGTGCACGCCGCGACACCGGCATCCCTCGCAGGGCGATCATCCCCGCGACGCCAACGGTTAAGAACGCAGCCGAGAGGAGCAGGCTTGCGGTGCCGCCAACCGGACTTTCGGGAGCGAAAGGGATGAGCACTGCCGCCAGAACGAACAGAACGAGATAATCGAACAGCCTCGCAACCAGGCTGGTGCTGATCGCCGCCGTCGCAGTTATGCCTCGGGTTGTCGCCACATACGGACGGACCACTTCGCCCGCTTTGATAGGAAGCAGATGATTGGCGAACAACGAGCTCTGGAGCGCCGAGAACGCGGTCATGCGGCTGAGTCCCGGCAGCAGAATCCGCCATGCTTCGGCTCGCAGCCAGAACGCCGCCGTGTATGCCACGACGAAACCGGCGATGAGCCACGGGCGCTCGCCTACCGCGCTGAACGCACTGGTAAGCGCCGAGTGGTCGATAACCCAGATGATCGTCGCGACGAGCAGTCCGATGACCACCGTCATCAACAGCACGCGCAACCAGGAAGTTCGGAGAACCCTTCGAGACAGCAGTTCGGCTAACGGTGTCTGTGGAGGCGCCGCACGGAAGAGGTTGATCATCTGCAATCCAGCCTGTGCACCGAAGCCGTTCGGATCATTAGCAACCGGTCCCCCTTCGCGAGGAGACGCTCGGCTGATAGGTGACGCTACTCATCGGATCTTGTTGTGATCCGTCCGACGCGTTGTTGAATGGCCACTTTGCGGCCGCCGTTCCATGCATCACGCAGGCTCTGGCCAGTCGATGGAGCGGATAACTTCGTGGAAGGCCTCTGGCACTGATTTCGCAGGATCCTGCTCGTGATTGAGCTCTCCACCCAGATGAGTTGGTTTGGCCGCCTCGTCCTGCCTGTCGTCAACCATGATCGGCAGGTTGATGTGGATTGCGATAGACAGCCCCGCGGCGACGTCCACTCGAACCAGCTTCTGATCGTGCTCAGAACCATGCGAGTGTGAGTGGTCCATCACCAGTTGGGCGGACATCCAGCCATCCTTGAACATGGAAAGCTTGAGCGAGGTGATGTTCCAGCCAAAGGTCCTGGCGATCATTGGGCCAACGTGATATTGCCCGCACCTGTCAGCCGCCAGACCTTGTCGCTCCAGCTCCATCTGCTGGCCGGCTGGCAAGGACATGTCGAGGTGATAGGCCTGGCGGGTCTCATCGTTAACCAGGATGAGACGAGCGCCTTTCTTACCATCGAGCAGCTCTACTCGATCTGGTCGCACCTCAAGCATTGGATGGCTCCCTTTGCTGCAACATCGTCGCCGCAACACCATTATTTCGTACGTACGAATTCAACGGAATGTAGAAACGCACAGCCGCCCATGATACGCTTGTTACGCGACAAATCAAGACCAATTTGATCAGGAATTATCAGATAGACTTGAAGCGGTTCGGCACAAGGGCGATCAAACATCAGTATTTGTCGATACGAATGAGTCACCCGTCGCCAACCGTGAAATCCCGGTGCAGCCCGGCTCGGATAGGAGATTCAGTCAATGCCCAGGTACTTCGCTAAGCGCCAGTCGGAAAAGGTGAAGATCAGACGGCGTAGGCAGGGGCGGTTGGATAGACTGCTTTTCCGGCGGGAGAGCGCCTCAGAGACGTCCCGCACTGCCAGGTTGATCCGGCGCAGCACCTGATCAAAACCGCCCCGGGCCCTTAACGAATCGTCTTACACAGAGTTCACGGGAGAGCCTTGTGACTACCGACACGCTCGCAGTCGAATCAGTGATGCAGGTCATCAAGACGCGACGCACCGTACGCGACTTCACTGAACAGGAAATCCCCGATTCTGTGCTAAGCACAGTCCTCGATGCCGCGATATGGGCGCCGAATCACCGCATGACCGAGCCGTGGCGCTTCTACGTGCTCAAGAAGGGCGGCGAGGCCCGGCAGTCGATAGCCGATCTGACTCACGTATGGACGCTTGAGAACACACCGAACAAGAACCAGGCGCAGTCGAGCGCTGACGCCGTGCGCAACGAGCTGCTGAACTCACCGGCGCTGATCTACGTCTACTCGCTTCTCGGCCCTTCTGATGAGATCGCCGAAGAGAACTATTCGGCAACGTCCTGCGCTGTGCAGAACCTGATGCTCGCGGCACACGCGCACGGACTGGGCGTCGGCTGGTCTACCGGAAAGCCGACGAGGCACCCGGAACTGGGGCGTGTTCTGGGTGCCGAATCCGACTCGAGGATAGTTGGCTGCTTGTATATTGGGTACCCAACTGAACTTCCAGAGAGTCGCAGGCTTAACGTTTCAGACGTGACCAGGTGGCTCTAAAGCCCTCTGCGCAGTAGCCGCTGGCATGGGGCTGCAGACAGGAGACCCCGATGATCAGCGAGACCATGCTCCAGGCGATCAACGAGCAGATCAACCGCGAACTCTATTCCGCCTATCTCTACAGAGCTGCAGGATCTTCGCTTGCCAGCGACAACTACCCCGGCATGGCCGACTGGATGAGTAGCCAGGCAGCCGAAGAGAACGAGCACGCCGAGAAGTTCATTCAGTTCGTAGAAGACCGTGACGGCAGGGTCGTTTTCGAGACGATCAAGAAGCCAAAGGGCGACTTCAGCAGCCCGGTCGCAGCGTTCGAAGGCGCCCTGGAGCACGAGCAGTTCATCACCGATCACATCAACAAGCTCTACGCGCTAGCGGTGAAGGAAAAAGACTACGCGGCGCAGGGATTGCTCACGTGGTTCGTAGCAGAGCAGGTTGAAGAAGAGGCATCAGTGGGCCTGGTGGTCGAAAAGCTCCGCCGCGCAGGCAAGGACAGCGCTGCGTTGTTGATGCTCGACTCCGAACTCGGGAAACGCTCAGACGGCGACGAGTAGTCTTCTGCCCGGCGGACTTTCATCGCACGATTCCGCGGTCCATCCCAAGCGAAACTCGCATCACAGCGATTCTTTCGCAGCAGTTGCACGCCCACGATCGAGCGGGCGAACTACGCCGTCGTGCCAGTGCACCCAACGGTGCGAAATCAAGAATCCCAGATTGAAATACGTCTGGCACCCGAGTGGCCGGCAGCAAGTGTCCGGCCAGTTTGACATCAAGGTTACTTACAGCCTCGCTCAAGCTGCATCGTTGCTGTAAGCAATCGCGAATTTGGCTGTAACCGAGTATTAGTGCTAACGGGCAGATACACCTCACTCCCGATCGATCCTGCAGTTCTGAAGACGCCAGATACTTCGTGTGCGTGACCCTGACAGGGCGTACTTACTTTCGGGAAGCCAAGATGCGAAATTGAGTACATAGAGTTCCGAGACGTCTGGGACCCCGAAAAAAAGCGTGAGGGTTGGATGCAGCGGAAAAGAAGCGTTGGTCGAGACCTTTTGGACAATTTCGGAGGCAAGTCAACCTCGTAGTAGTGGCTGCGTTTCTCGGCGATCGAAAGTTGTTGTGTGTGGCCAAGAGGAATACATGCGATTGGGAACTCGAAGAACACGCTGTTCTGATGGCGTTGCGTCCATGCAGATCGCTTCATCGGCCGGGAGGGCCTGCAAGAGGCCTCAGCACGAAACGCGCCTATAGCGGCTAAATCGAACACACGGGTATGTGTAGCGTGCCGTCGTCGGCACGAGGGGTGGTGAGGATTGGCTGAACGTTACCTGTGGATGCCCTGGGATGTTGAGGGCGACGGCACCCACACCTGGCCGCGAGATGTTCGCGTGATTCAAGACGCGTATAAGGCTGACGCCTCTCAACGGTCGACCCACAACATTCACTCGCTGAAAGGCGTGGGGAGATTGATCGTGGTGAAGGGTCCGCCACAGTACCTCGCTGATCACCTCGTCGTCCCAGAGGTTCTGGATGTCGGCGAATCGATCGCCTCCGCTAGAAGCTGGATAGAGTCCAACACCGACCACAGGGCCAAGGAATTTCTTACCTATTTCGAGACAGTCATGGCGCCGAAACGGAGGGTGGATCCCGGCGATAAAGGCAGTCTGCTCGCGCGATTCCTACCCGATCAACTCCGCAAGCGAGGTCCAGCCTGGAAACGCGGCACAGAGACCGAGAACTTCACGGGAACTAACGGAGACGCCTATCCATCAACTGTTACAGCGACCCAAATGGACTCGATGGACTTCCTTACTTCAGGAGGCACTTTCACTCCCGAGATCTTCAACAACGCCGCCTCGGCGGTGGGACCCACGGGTGGCCAATTCCGTGTTAGGGGTTACAGCGTCGCGTACAACGGAATCACGGCCACCGACATCGACGCTCACACCGAGATTACTGTCGGCAACAATTCGAGACGACTCGGAGTGGCCAACAAAATCGAAGTAGGCGGCGGATTCGACTCGTTCTACTACGCCGAGAACCGGGACCAACAAGGAGACGAAAACCGGCTCTTCAAGATCGTGGATGAAACCCGCACGGAAGAAGCTTCTAACAGCGCATCAAATCTCGGTTATCCCCATAAGGCTCGCCTTGTTTCGGCCAACGACGGTTCGGGTGACCCCGTATTGCAGTTCCGTGCATGGACCGGCACCGAGCCCGGGACGTGGACGATCGAACACACTGACACCGAAACGGATGCCCTAGACGGTACGGGGCATGGTGGCTTCTATTTCACGGTTCTGCGCAACGACAGTCATGCGTTCGAGATCGACTTCGTTGAAATCACCAATAACGATTCTCCAGCCAGCTCGATCTTGCCGCAGATGATGGGCCATCACTAAGGAGTAGCCATGACGCTTGAATATCGCCTGCTCAAGGGCTCGACTGATGTCTCCGTGGTCCTCCGGATCATCGACTCAACAGACGGCACACCAGAAACGGCAGTGGCTTGGAACTCCACAGGTATCGATCTTCAGTATCGAAGAGAGGGTGCCACCAGCTCTCCTATCACCGAGGCGAGTCTGAGCGCTCTCTCCGATGCGCATTCAAATGGCGGATTTCTGCACATTGGAAACGGCTACTACCGGTTCGACGTGCCAGATGGGGCATTTGTCACAGGAGCAACCGGAGTTCTCATCCACGGCACGGTGACCGGGATGGTCGTGATTGGCGCTTACGTTCACCTGGTCGATGTGGATGACCAGGATGGCGTGCGCATGGGACTCACGGCACTGCCAAACGTAGCTGCGGGTGGAGCGGGAGGGTTGCCGACCGATTCAACTGGCAAAACGAGTTTCAATGACCTGTCAGCGGCCGAGGTCAATACTGAAGTCGACAACGCCTTGAACTCGGCGATCCCTGGCTCGCCTACGGCCGATTCGATCAACCAGCGAATCACCGCAATCGATGACCTCACTCAATCTGGCGGATCAGGAGACGTGGCTGCCATTCTTGCCGACACCGCAGACATGCAGCCAAAACTAGGCACCCCCGCAGGTGCAGACATGTCGGCCGACGTCGCGGCTGTGAAGGCTGACACCGCTGCAATTCTCATCGATACGAACGAACTTCAGGTTGATTGGACGAACGGGGGACGCCTGGACCTGTTAGTCGATGCCATTAAGGCCAAGACCGACAACTTGCCCGGCGGAGTAGCAAAGAACGTCGCACTGTCAAAGTTCCCTTTCACGATGGTCGATGCAACTGACTTCGCCACGCCAGAAACCGGACTCAGTGTCACCGCGGAAATCAGCAAAGATGGCACAGCATTCGCTGCAATGACGAACGCCGTGGCCGAAGTGGGTAACGGTGTTTACACAGTCGACATCACGGCATCGGAGATGAACGCCGATACGGTGAGTTTGAAATTCACAGCGACCGGAGCTGCACAGCGAACCGTTGTGTTGAAGACAGACTCGTGATCCTAGAGATGACCATAGGCGCTGCCGGTCAAACTGCAACATTCAACTCGAATGCCTGGGCGTACGTGATCGGGATAGTCAGCGGGACCGGGGTGATCTCAGGCAAAGGCAGCTTTACGAATGTCAGTGGTGCAGGTTCATACAGCGTCTATTCGGGCAAAGGCAGCTTTTCAGACATAACGGGCGTGGGATCCGACGCATCAATCAAAGGGACTGCGTCGAACGCGGGTGTGATATCGGGCCAAGGGGGTGCTTAATTGGCTGTTCGCTTCAACATATCGGCAGACAGGCATTTTTTCATCGGCACTGATCAGCCGATCGAGATCGACGTTACACAGTCCGATGGATCGACTCCACAGGTGATGACTGGCTGGGCTTTGACCTGGGAACTTCAAGATTCGCCGGCTGACAGCCCGCATTTCAGTAAGACGGTGGGCAGTGGTATCAGCATCGGCAATGGTTCAGGAACCGATGACCGCGCGACCATCACCGTAGCGGACACTGACACCGAATCACTTGAGCCGGGACTGTATTACCACCAGCTACGCAGGACGGACGCGGGATCAGAACGCGTCTTGAGCTTCGGGACTGTGGTGTTGTTGGAAAGCGGGCTGTGATTTTCTTGAAACTTCACTCCGCGGTCAGTTCGCAAGACCTGACATGTCGATCTGAATATTCCGAGTGAAACTGCATACAGTGACTATTAGCCGATAAGTCTGAGACGTGGCCTCGGCCGGCGAGACGAAACTCAGAGAACCGTAGTAGTGGCATCCGTTGATACCGCGTTCGAGTTGTTGAAGTCGTTCGAGTTGTTGAAGTGAAGAGGAAGGTTAAGCGTGACAACCCACCAGCTCGTTGCCGCACCGACGACGGAGCCGATTACTCCAACTGAGGCTATCGAGTTTCTGAGAGTCGATGACGAAACAGTAGACACACCTCTGATAACCCGCCTGACAGTGGCAGCTCGGGAACGAGCAGAACAGTTCACCGGCCGAGCGTTTATCACTCAGACGTGGGACCTGCACCTGGACGACTGGTGGACCGGGACGTTGGAGCTGCCTAAGGCCCCACTTCAATCGATCACCTCGATCAGTTACGTCGATACCAATGGAGCGACTCAGCCTCTGTCGTCCGCCGACTACGTGGTCGATACACCTAGTGGAGAGTTTGCTGAGAAGGGCCGGGTTGGCCTGGCAGACGGAGCGAGCTTTCCGATGCTGGATCCGGTGATTAACTCCGTCACCGTTAAGTTCGTCGCGGGATACGGCGCCACTAGAAATCAGGTCCCTGAAGGCATCAGGACCGGAACGCTCATGTATGTCGCAGACATGTACGAAAACCGTCAGAGCATCGTAACAGGTTCAACCGTTGCCGCATCACCGCATGGGGCGGAGACGGTGCTAACCCCCTACAAGGTCACGGTAGCTTGATGACACTCCAAGGAACCCGCATCGGCGCCGTCGATCGACGGATCACGCTGCAGATGAGCACATCGACACAGAACGCATCCGGTGAGCCCGTCGAGTCGTGGTCCGATATCGCAACGGTCTGGGCCCAGGTCACCGTGCAGAGTGTGACGGAGCAGCATGAAGATGGGCAGGATCACGCGACGGCGCAGGCCGACTTCCTCGTGAGGTGGCGATCGGATGTGAACGCCGGCGACCGGGTTCTGCATGCCGGCAGGGTGTACGACATCAGCGGAGTCAACGAAGTGGGAAGACAGGAGATGTTGTCGATCAGCGGCGTTGCGAGGGCTTTGTCATGACCGCACTCAATGAGGCGATATACGGAAGGCTGCAGGCCGTGAGCGGAGTGACGAACCTGGTCGGCACACGTGTTTATCCGGTGGTCTTACCACAAGACCCTGTCTACCCGGCGGTTCGGTACCAGCAGACCGCCGGTGAAAGAACTCAAGCCATGGGAAGCAACACGGGCTTGGTGAACACGACGGTCCAGATTGACAGCTATTCGGAGAGCTACGAAGAGGCTCGCGAGGTAGCCGAAGAAGTGCGGGCGGCCCTGCAAAGGTTTCAGGGAACAGTAGCTGGCGTCGAGATCGAGAGCGTTTTCGTAAACGGTCCGCTGGATGTATTCGAAGACCAGATCAAGAAGTTCCGCGTCCAGCAGGACTTCACGGTCTGGCACAGGGAGAGTTGATGGCTCCTGGTTCAGATGTCGAATGTGTGGAGTTTGTGGGTCAAGGGAGGATTGAATGGCATCGCTAGTTCTCAGGGACGCCAAGATCTGGTGGGACGGTCACGATTTTTCGGGCGATCATAACCAGATCGCACTCGACTACTCAGCAGAGATGCTCGAGGAAACCGCGTTCGGGGATACGACACGAGTCCGCAAGGGCGGCCTGAAAAACGTCACGTTCACCGGCAACGGCTGGTGGGACGCCGGCGACGATCTGATAGACCCGACCGCCTTCGACAAAGTGGGCGTGAGCGGGAGTGCGCTGGCTGTCTCGCCGGATGGGGGCGCCGAGGGCGACATCGCCTATTTCTTTAAACCAGTGGCAGGCGCTTACAACCCTGGAGCGACGGTGGGCGAGTTGCTGTCCTTCGAGGTTTCCGCGGAGGCACAACACAACCTGGTCCGCGGCACCGTGATGCAAAACGGCACGGAGACGATCACCGGCAGCGGCACGTCTCGCTCGTTGGGAATGGTCGCAGCGAATCAACAGCTGTACGCGGCCCTTCATGTGATTTCTGCCCAGGGCACTACGCCGACTCTGGATGTGCGTGTTCGGAGCGACGACAACTCGGGTATGACCACACCGACGACACGGATCAACTTCACACAGGCAACGGGCCAGAGCGCGCAGTGGGCGGCTCCGGTCAGCGTGGCAAGCGCGGATAACTGGTGGGACATCGACTGGACTATCGGCGGCACTATGCCGGAGTTCGACTTCGTTGTCGTGGTTGGGATTCTTTAAGGAGGTCGGATATGGCGACTACCGTTTTGACGAACGCATTTGTCGAAGTCGACGACACGGTCACTACTACAAACCTCAGTGGTCACGTTCGATCTCTGACGCTGAACTACGCGGCAGACATGATCGAAGACACCAACATGGGCGACAACACGCGTCAGCGCATCGGTGGACTGAAGGACTGGAGCGTCGAACTCGAGCTCGCCCAGGACTTTGCGGCGACGGTAGATCCGATTCTGTTCGACCTTGTTGGCACTACTTTCACCGTCACCATCCGTCCGGACAGCGCGGTGAAATCAACCACGAATCCAGAGTTCACCGGCACCGGCATCCTCGAGAGCTATCCGCCGTTCGGCAATCCGGTCGGTGAACTGGCGACCACGACGGTAACGATCCAGGCTGCCGGCGACCTTCAGCGGTCCACTTCTTAACCGGAGAACATGAATGGCACTTCTAAGCAAACAGCAGATACTCGCCGCCAAGGACATCGAGACGAAAGACATCGAGGTTCCGGAATGGGTCGGCTCGGTCCGAATCCGGGGCTTGAACGGCGCCGAACGAGACGAGTTTGAGCAGTCGATGGTCGAGCGTCGAGGAAAGAGGTACGAGGCGAACCTGCGCAATGCGCGGGCGCGCCTCGTCGCCCTCAGCGTAGTCGACGCCGACGGCGCACGCCTTTTCTCAGAGGCAGACGTCAACGCCCTCGGCAACAAGTCTGCTTCGGCACTCAACAGAGTCTACGAGGCGGCACGAGACCTGTCCGGTCTGACGGAAGCTGACGTGGATGAGCTCGCTGAAAATTTTTCCGGAACGAATGGCGCAGGTTCGTCTTCTGGCTAGCCCTGCAACTCCACATGAGTCCGGATGAGCTGCTTGCGAAGCACAGCTCCCGACGAATGACGGAATGGATCGCCTACTTCAAAGCTGAAGATGCAAGACAGCCGAACAGAGGCAGTTAGATGACAACGCTTGCAGACCTGGCATCACAGGTGAACAGCAACATAGAGCAAGTCAGCTCGGTGCTGAGCGACGCTGAAGGCAAAGTCAACAGCTTCAACTCAGCGCTTGGCAGACTTGCGGGCCAGCTTCAGAACGCCGATGGTTCGGCTGTCGGAACAGTGTCTGCCATCGCCGGGCTGACAGAATCAGCGGCGCAGATGGCCGGCCTTTTCAACAACGACGTCTCTGCCGCAATCGCTGGTGTTTCGTCCATCCTGGGGACGGTCTCTTCGATTCTCCCAACGGTGATTACAAGCGTTCGCATGCTTGGAACTGTTAGCGCTTTCCTGGCTGCGAACCCGCTATTGGCAGTTGTCTCCGCTCTTGGCCTGGCTGTTGTCGCCGGAGTCGCGTTGGTCAAGAACTGGGACCAGGTCAAAGAAGCGGTCCGCACCGCGGTTAACTTCATGGCCGGGTTGCTCGAACAGTTCATCAATTTCTATCTGGACGTCTACGTCAATCCAGTTATCAAAGGCATCAACGCCATCGCAGGAATATTCGGTCAGAAGATCCCTGAAATTGAGGTGGAGTTGGGTAGATGGGGAGAGTCTACCGAGACAGTGGCCGACAAACAGGGAGAAGCTTCCGAAGAGATCGCAGACCACCTCAATCAAACGACTGAGAACTACAACGTCGCAGCCGATGAAGCAACCGCAGCGAATGCTCGAATCACTGGCGACTTTCGGACGACGGCCGAGATCATCAAGGACATCAAACGCGCTGAACGAGACGGATTGAGAAAAGCGGAGCAGGAACGCATAGCTGCGAGCATCATCGCCAACCGCGAGGCACATGAGCAACGACTGGCTGAGGAGAAGAAACTGACGGAAGATCTTCTCAAGCAAGAAGAGGCTAGGGCTGCTGCCCAGGAAAAGAACATCGAGGCCTCGCTAAGCCGCGCTCGCAAGCTAGCTGGCCTTGTTCCGCTTGACCGGTTGAATCCCGGAGTCAGCAGTGGCGTCGCTAACCTACGTCGCACAATCGCAGATAGCGGCGGTATTGAGACTGAAGAGCAGGCAGCAGCCAGGTTGAGGCGTATCGCAGAGTCGCGAGGACTTTCCGAGCAGGAAACCCTCGCGATGATCGCCCAAAACCGTGCGGCGCGCTCGAGACTGCTTACAGGAATCGGTGCATCAAATGCACTGCCGGTGTTGCCAGGTCAACCTGATCCAAACCGACTGCTCTCCGACGAGCGCCAGCGAGTCAGCGGCGAGACTGGTGTTGGAGGAGAAGGCGGAGCGTCCATCATCTCTATAGTCGTGGAGGTGGACGGTCAGGAAGTTCAAGCCGAATCAGCGCTGACTGCAGGAGTGAATTAATGGCCTGGACATTCACAAATGAAGCTGGCACTGAGCTGAACCTGGATGACGGCTCAGACTACGAAGTGGTGCGGTGGTCCGAATCCGGCACCCCTAATCTTGCTCTCGGCTCTACGATTCGGCAGTCAAGACCCGGCGCCGTGATCAGGCGGGCATCTTTGCCAATGCGCGGGATCACGTTGCTGATGTGGGTCAAAGGCACCAGTGAATCTGACCATGACCAGAACTTCGATGCGCTTCAAGCCCACGTCGCCGGTTCCTACGGGCGAGACGAGCCGCGCTTCGGAGTACTGAAGTACACGCGGTCCGACAGCTCAGTCCGTTCGCTTCGCTGCATTGCGACAGGAGGACTTTCTCGACCGCACGACATGAGGCTCTCTCCAACGCTGAGCCGGGTCATGCTCACGTTCACATGCGATCACCCCAACTGGTACGACCCATCCGAGCAGAGCACGACGATCACGATCGGTGACGGAGCTCAAGTGAGTTGGCCAGTCACATGGCCGGTCACATGGGGCCTCGACGGATTCGCCGGAGCAGCGACGATCAACAACACAGGTTCTGCGGAGACCCGTTCGCTGACCTGGGAAGTCGAAGGACCAGTGACAGCTCCAGCCCTGTTCAACGCAACAACCGCGGAGCAAATCCGGTTCCCAAACCTTGTCGTCCCCTCTGGTCTGAAACTGCGAATGCGTTCTGGATGGGGTCCCGACGGCAAGCGAGATGCCTTCGCTGTTCTTGTGGCCACAGGCGGATCTGAAACCAGCGTGATCGGCGAGATCGACACCGGTTCGAGGTTTCCGCGAATGGAGCCCGGAAACAACCGCATCGAGGTGTCCCAGTCAAACGACGCTTCGACCGGTCACACGATTAAGCACACAAGGGAATACCTGGCGGCCTAGAGCGTTCAATCGAATTGGTAAAAAGTTCGGTGAGAGATGAGGAGTGGGTGGAATGGCAGAGACAAGCATTGCGCTCGAAAGTCAGCAGACAACCTCTGAGACCATGCGGCGCTTCATGGCTGCTGTGGCTGGCGGAAGCCGAGGCGTTCTCCAGGATTATGAGCAGACGCTCGAAGTGGTTGAGTCGAGTCCTGCGGCAGCCTCGGTAGTCGTGCAGACCGGCGCGGCAATGATCGGTCTCGATAAAGAGTTTGGCTTCTACGCGAACAGCACCGACAACACGCTAACCATCGCATCCAACTCTTCTGGCAACCCGCGCATCGACACGGTTGTGGTTGAACTCGATCTGAGCCAACCGGCAGGTTCAGACACGCTTGTCGCGAAGATAGTCCAGGGAACACCGGCCGCTTCTCCAACAGCTCCGACGCTGACACAGTCAGCATCGACGTATCAGTTCCCGATCGCTGACGTGGCGGTCGCAGACGGCTTCTCGACAATCGTCGACGCCAACATCACCGACCGAAGGACGTTCGCGGCGATGGTCTCGCCTTCGAATGTCGATATTCAGGAGTTCACATCGAGTGGCACGTGGTCGAAGCCCAGTAACGGTACGGCGGCGGTGGTGCTTGTAAGAGCAGGTGGTGGTGGTGGTGCTAGCGGACGCAGGGGCGCAGGAGTTTCAGGTCGCAGTGGCGGCGGCGGCGGTGGCGGCGGTCAGGTGTTGGGTTCGATCATCCTATTGTCAGAGCTGGGTGCTACGGAAACGGTGACCGTTGGGGCTGGTGGGAGCGGCGGGGCAGCTCAGACCAGCGATAATACTGACGGAAACGTCGGAAGTAATGGCGGCAACAGCAGCTTCGGTTCGCACGTCGTGGCGGTCGGCGGTGGTCGCGGCACAGGCGGCGGCCTTGGTTCTGGTGCCGGTGGAAGTCAGTTGAGTAGCAATGGGTTTCTCAGTACTCACGCAGCCGCGGGTGGATTCGGGCAGTCTGGCACAGGTGGAGGGAGCGGTTCTTCCTTAGCGTTTGGCCCTGGTGGTGGTGGTGGTGGTGGCGGCGTGAGTTCAGGAAACGTGGAACAAATAGGCGGCGAAGGCGGGCGTGGCGACCTGGGCGCGAGTGCGGCTGCTGGCGGCGGCGGATCATTCGGTACGACTGGGGGCGGAAACGGCGGTGCTGGCACAGGGGCTGACGGCGGCGGTGGCGGTGGTGGAAACCACACAGGTGCTGGCGGTACTGGTGGGGCGACAGCAGCTAACGGTGGAGCTGGTGGCGGCGGAGGCGGCGGGTGTCTAAACGGAAACAACTCGGGTGCTGGCGGTGACGGTGGCTCCGGCTTCGTGAGGGTGATAACGATATGAAATACCTCCTTCTGAAAGATGGCGTGACAGGCGAGATCGAGAACGTGATCGAGCTAGGCGGCGATGCCGAGAAGCAGTTCGATGGGAAGTCGGTCGTTCGTTTCAACGGGCCCGCGAATCCCGGCGACAACTGGAACGGTTCGACTGTAGTCCCAGCCCCTCCACCTCCGAAAACCGGTCGGCAGCAAAAGGCGGCCGCGCTCGGGTCTAACTCGACTACACAGGACATCGTCGACTACCTGCGTGAAGCCAATCCCGACGACTTCTGATGGCGCCTACCTAGTCGTTGCAGACTGTCTTCCGCCTGCTCGAACAGAAGTCGAACCGCGTCCTGGGTGAACTGGCGGCTTGAGTGTCTCTCTGGCGTATCGAGTGGTTGCGGCGCTCCGGGCCCTGAGCGCGGTTTCGTTGGCGGACCACGTCAGGGACGACGTGATCACTGTGGCGGTTGGGAAGAGCCTGGCAGTGCAGGACACCGAGGGACTATTGACTCGAGTGAGAGCAGAACTGCCGGACGAACACTCAGCCAACAAGTATCTCCGTACCTGATCCGGCCAGCCCCAAAGGACATTGCATTGTGACAACTGAGTCGTCAGAAATCATAGTTCGACTGTTGGAACGCAAGTCCAACCGCACGGTCGCGGAGCTAAGTTCCTGGCAGTCGATTAAGTGGACAGAGCGCTGGCGGCGTGCCGGGCACGGCGACATCAAGGTCCTTGCCGACGACGTGCCGGCCGCGGCCATTCAGTTGCTGACTGCAGACAATCTTGCGGTGCAGATCTTCCGTGAGTGGTACGCCCAGAGAAGCGACGGGACAGAGTCGAAGCTGGTCGATGAAGTGGCAGGACCGATCAACTCCTATGTTTACGAGACCGGCGACGGAAATTCGATCACGCTCAAGTTTGCAGACAACCTGACCTACACGGCCGATCGCACCGTCAACACCGATGGCGTGGCGAACGTGGATCCTGGCGCCGTCACGGCCATCGAGTATGTTCGTTCACTACTGAACTCTGAACTAATAGCGCCGTCCGACTCCGATCGTGCAATCGACGTGCCTGCGACTCTGGCTGGGCTGTCGGCCGGCGGCTCTGTGGTGGATCTTCCTGTCCGCTGGCAACTGCTTTCCGATGCCATCGAGCAGGCATGCATCGCTGGCGAGATCGGAGTGAGAACTCGGATCAACAGCTCAGGACAGATCGAGTTTTCAGCCTTGCCTGTGCGAGACCGCACAACTGGCAATGCGGACGCGGTTGTCATCTCTGCCCGGAACGATGGAGCGGTCCTGAAATTCTCCCAGGACTCGAGAAGAGTCCGTAATCGGGCGTATGTGCTCGGCGAAAACGAAGGGGCGATGCGCGAGGTTGAGACCGTCACTGATGCTGCCTTCACGACCGGTGATCGTCTTCGTGAGATCGTGATTGACGCAAGAAATCTGACCACGCCAGCGGAGTATCAAGCGCGAGCGAACACCGAATTGTCACAGCGCCAGGAAAGTCTTCGTACGATCGATGTAACCGAAGCCAGTCGGGAGTTCAACATTCGGCCTGGCGACAAAGTAACGGTTTCTGAGTGGTTTCGCAGAGACTCCTCAGGACCAGACATAGTGGTCGACGTGCTGTGTCTAGCCAGAACAGTCTCACTCACTCCAGGCGCTGTTGACAAAGTGCGCCTCGAAATCGGGGCTGAGGTTCCAAGCTCCGGTCTGATTCTGAAGGGAATCGTGAAGTCAACCGAGCTGACCAGGTTTGCGTGACGCGTCCTACACCGAGCCATGCGAATCCGACGCACACGCATGGCTCATCTTCCGGGTTACGTTGCATTGGGTGTGATCGATTAACAGTCGCCAATACTTGGATATAGCTAGCCGAAAATTCGAGAAATTGGTGGGCCCGGCAGGGTTCGAACCTGCGACCGATCGGTTATGAGCCGACTGCTCTAACCACTGAGCTACGGGCCCGTCTGGCAAACGGGTTGCCGGGAATGATGTTTCGGCAACGTCTTCGCCGGAGACTGGATCCGGCTAACCAGATAGAGCGACCTTGGTCAGGCTGCTGAATCAAGTATGCAACAGGAACAGGCGGTGGCGCACCTGTGGAGTTCGGACTGCAGTGCAAGTATTTGTCGAGGACAGCAGACGTCGACAACCTTTGCGGGCCGGTGTCGGAGAACAGCTGGGCGCTTCCTAAGTCCAGACTGTGAAGCGAGTGAGGGTCAGATCGAAGCCACAAGCGTTTGGATCGAATTGGATTGAGCTGCTGGGCGTTGCGACCAGTTGGGCAACTTTCGGACAGCGCTGCAAATTCGTGTCGAACAGACGCATCCTCGGCCCAATGCTGCAGACCGAGCAGGTTTCAGCATCGGCTCGCCGCCTCGTCACGCTCCGTCTTCAATCTCCCCTGCGGTCAATCAATTCAGCCGCCGCCAGCAGCAACATTCCGCCGACAAACGGGAGTATCGAAAGCCGCATCACCGTCAGCCACTCAACGTCCTGGTTGCGGGAAAGGTCAACGGACGTGATCAGCGTGGCGCCAAGTACCAGCAGCGCTGAGACCCGCAGAATGAACACAATCCAGTCGAACGACGGCTCATCGTCGAAGTCGTAAGGGTCGATTCCTTGACTTGTCTGATCGAACCGCTCGCGGTCATCTTCCGGCGAACGGGATGACCCCGTATCTCGCATCTGACGTGGCCTCCCATGTCCATCTGTCCTGGTACGCAGCCCGATGCTACATGAACGGCATCTGCGCATTCACGCCGGTGCTAGACTGCGCCGCGCAACTTTCCCGCCACCACACAGACCGAAATCGCACGTTCCGCACAGCCCCGAGGACAGAGAATGAAGATCACAGACGTCCGCATGGAGATGTTCAAGTGGCCGCGCACCAAGCCGATCACGAACGGCCTCTACACCTACACGCACAACCTGCTGAACATCGTCGTGATCGAAACCGATGAGCCGGAAATCACCGGCATCGGACTCTCCGGCGGGATTGAGGTCACGCCCGAAGTCGGCGCGGCTATCGTCGAGCACTTCAAGAAGGCTCTTGTCGGCATGGACCCGCTCGACAACGAGAGGATCTGGCACGAGATGTGGCGGCCCAAGCTGGTCGGCAGGCGCGGCGTCACCACTCGGGTAATTTCAGGCATCGATATTGCGCTGTGGGACATCAAGGGCAAGGCGGCGGGCCTGCCTGTCTACAAGCTGCTCGGAGGCTTCACAGACCGCGTCGACACCTACATCGCGGGCGGCTACTACGAGGAAGGCAAGGGCCTGAAAGAGCTGGCGCAGGAGATGGAAGACAACGTCAGGCTCGGCGCCACCGCCGTGAAGATCAAGGTGGGAGCGGTGCCGATCAACGAGGACATTGAGCGGGTGCGCGTGTGTCGCGAGGCTATCGGCCCAGATGTGCGGCTGATGGTCGATGCTAACAATGCATATCGCCACTACCAGGCGATCGAGTTCGCGCGGAAGGCTGAGAAGTACGACCTGTTCTGGTTCGAGGAGCCGGTCGAGCCGGACGACTACATCGGGCAGGCAGAGATTACGCGGGCAACATCCGTACCGGTAGCGGCCGGTGAGAACGAGTACACGCGCTACGGCTTCCGCGACATGATTAACCATCGAGCGGTCGACATCCTGCAACCGGATGGCCTGATCCTGGGCGGGATCACCGAGTTCATGAAGGTGGCGGCGCTGGCACAGGCGAATGACCTGGATATCGCTCCGCACGGAGCGCAAGCTGTGCACATTCACCTCGTAGCAGCGATCTCGAACGGCCTGATCCTCGAGTACTACCGCGACACTGTCGACCCGATGCATGGCAAGATCTGGGAGCACGAGCTGGAATTCAAGGACGGCAAGGTGCATGCACCAGACCGCCCGGGCCTCGGCCTGGAGCCGAAGTGGGACACGCTGCAGGAGTTCCGTGTGGGGTGAGTTTGAGTCCACCGCACAGACAAAAAGACCCCCCGGTTTCGGGGGGTCTTCCCAAGGCCACAGACAACTAAGTTCTACTGGACCTCTATCTTCGGCAGTCGGCCCTTCAACCTAGCAACCAGGATCCGGCGTCCGGCACTGCTACTGAAAGATCCGGCAGCCCCCTCGGGCGCGGATTTCCAGAACATGGCACCGGTAACCATTTCACCACGCGGAGATGCGTCTGCGAACTCCTGCAGCGGTTCGCGGAGCACAGACGCGTATTCCTCAGGATCTAGTACGGAGCCTCTGCGAGATCGAATGATCTCGATGATGGTTGGGAGAAGCTGATGCATTACGTGCACCCCCAAGGACTTCTGCAGCACGTAAGACTCTGGCTCAACGAAAGCGTCAGGGATAACTCGGCGGATGCCGTCCCAGAACGCTTCAAGAATCCCGACTTGATTGTCAGTCGTGATCTGACCGAAGTAGGACGACGCCAGCAGTCCCCGAACGGAGTTGGCGAAACCACTGTTGGGGATTGTGGTTAAGGCCTTCGGCTCTCGTGGGAACCTGATGCGATTCTCCCAGTTGATGGTGCTAGCCATCCTCTCAGCCAAACCTTCTGCGGCCACGATCCAAGCCTTGCCACCCTCTTGAAGCTCTTCCATGAGTTCCGGGTTGCTCTCCGCCCGTTGTTTGAGCAGATCAAACGCCAGCGCCGTTGGAACACTCTTAGCGTTCGAGTTGACGACGTAGAACTGCTCCATTTCTTGGTCCTCGGAGGCACCCAACATGCAGACAAACGGCAACTTGAAGTCGCCCCATTTGTCTGGGTTCCCCTCGTAGAGTTTTTTCAGAGCTTCAACTCGATGCTGGCCGTCAACGACGTACAAGGGTGTTTCGTCTGGCACGAAAACGACGCCGTTTGGCCCGTCTTTGAAGTGTTTGTCTGAGTCGAATTCGCGGATGTTCAATAGGATCGCCGTCGGCAGGTCAACGCGTCCCTTTTCTAACGCTGTGGCGAGTTGGTTAACTCGAGTCGACGATGGCTCTCGCTGATAGCCGGCCCGGGAGTAGTGATCGCGTCGTACGACGGCGTAGTTTGGCACCAAGCTCTCAACGTCGATAAGACCGACAATCACCTCAATCCCCGAACGAGGCAGCCTACCAAGTGCCACGTGAAACGCTCCTATCATCTCACTCAGAGACCTTGTCAAGGTCGTCATAGTTTCACCTTCATTCTCCCTTGATTCTTATGTGTGCTTCATCCGGAAGGGCTCAAGGGGCGGCCCGCTCGGACTGAAGGTCTGGCCAGACATGCGGGATCATACAACAGCACAGATCCTTACACAAGGATCTAAATAAATAGATCCAGCATTTTGGATCTCGGCTGTCCGGGTAGGAATTGTAGATCGCCGATCGATGGCAAGTGTGGTTCGTTCATTTGCTGGTCTTTCGAGACGGTCTCTATACTTCCTCGGGTTCTCATTGATTGAAACCGGAAAGAACCAAATGCCCAACTTCGACTACGCCGCTCCTACAACACTTGCCGAGACTGCCGAACTGATGAGTTCGACCGGTACCGTGCGAGCACTGGCGGGCGGCACGGACCTGATCGACCAGTTGAAAACGAACCGGCGAAACGCCGATCTTGTTGTTGATCTGAAGCGAGTGCCGGAGCTGCAGCGGCTGGATGCTGATTCAGACGGCCTGCACATCGGCGCTGCGGTCTGCTGCTCGGACGTGCATCACAATCCGCTGGTCAACGAAAAGTATCAGGGGCTCGCGGACTCAACCGGGCTGATCGGTTCGGTGCAGATCCAGAACCGGGCCGCGGTCGGTGGTAACGTCTGCAACGCCGCACCTTCTGCCGACACCACGCCAAACCTGCTGACTCACGAAGCGGTCGCGGTGATTGCGGGGCCAAACGGCACTCGGAACGTCGAGCTCGCTGACTTTTTCGTCGGTCCGGGCCAAACGGTTTTGCAAGCCGGTGAATTCCTTCAGGAACTGATTCTGCCAACGCCGCCAGAAAACAGCGCCTCGGCCTATCTGCGCTTCATTCCTCGCAACGAGATGGACATCGCTGTTGCCGGTGTTTCTAGCTTCCTTCACCTGGATCCCGCGACACGAACGGTCCAGAAGGCGCGAGTTGCGCTCGCTTCCGTTGCGCCGACACCGGTCCGCGCTCGTGCGGCTGAGGCGGTGCTCGAAGGCCAGTTGATATCAGCCGACCTGATCTCTCAAGCCGGCGCAGCGGCCGTGGAGTCGGCCACGCCGATCACCGATGTGCGAGGTTCAGCTGAATACCGCAGAGAACTGGTTAATGTGCTGACCCGCCGCACGCTCAACATCTGCCTGGAACGAATCGGGGTGGAGGTTTAGTCAGTTGTCGACGTCTAGCAGACCCGATTTCCATGCGAACCACAGAAACGCGAGGGTCGATGCTGCGCCGATTGCGCCAGGGATGGAACTGAGGAATTCGACCGGGGTGATCCACCACGGTACTAACGCATTCACGATCAGAAGCATTGCCGCATCTGTCACTTCCTGAACCGCCGCCGGGTCGGTAGACCCTAAGACCCGAAGGTAAGTCAAAAAGAAGGCAACGGATGCTGGCAACAGCGTGGTCGCACCGTAAAGGGCGACCGCAGGACGTACCATACTCATTGGACAAGACCTCCTTCCCCGACGCTCCTACAGTGTAATCTGTCAACATGCCAACGAAGCACATAAACGTCACGGTGAACGGACATCCTCACGAGATTCTCGTCGACTCGACGTGGACTCTGCTTGAGACGCTTCGAGACGGCCTCGGCCTGACCGGCACCAAAGAGGGCTGCTCCAACGGCAACTGTGGCGCCTGCACGGTGCTTATGGATGACAAGACGGCGTGTTCATGCCTTGTGCTAGCTGCGGAAGCCGACGGTCGTGAAGTCACAACCGTCGAGGGCCTCGAGGTCGAAGGCAAGCTGTCGCCGGTGCAGGATGCGTTCGTTAAAGAGGGCGGCCTTCAGTGCGGCTTCTGCACTCCCGGCTTCCTGGTCTCAACCACTTTCCTGCTCGAGCGGATCCCGGAGCCGAGTGAGGACGAGATCAGGCTCAACCTGGCGGGCAACCTGTGCCGCTGCACCGGCTACGACAAGATTGTGAAGGCTGTGCAGCGAGCAGCCAGCACGTAATCCTCATTCCCACCGAACAGCCCTGTGCTAATCTGAGACTGAGTCTCTCGCAGGCTCTTCAACCGCTTTTATGCATCTAATTCGCAGGTGAGCGGCACCACTTGGTTCTTGCCGCCTCCACCAGCCAGCCGAACTCAGTAGGAAGCATTCATGGAATCGGTTTTCAGAGCAGCTGTAGACGAAGCGAACTCCGGCGATGATCACGTCATCGCCACGGTGATCCGCACGTCCGGCTCAACTCCGCAGAAGTCTGGCGCAAAGCTCCTTGTCCGTAAGGACGGCAGCGGCGTCGGCACACTCGGCGGAGGCTGCGTCGAGGGCGACATCTGGTTCGCTGCCAGACAGCTGTTGAAGCGCGGTGGCGGCGCCGAGATGCGTGATTACGAGCTGAACGAGGAGCTCGCCGCACAGGACGGCCTTGTGTGCGGCGGCACAATGTACTTCCTCATCGACCCCGTGCGCACCGAAAACGAGTCCTCGAACTCCTACGGCGACTTCGCGAAGGAGGTCGTGGCCGCATACGAAGGCGGCGCTCCCGTAGCGATAGTCAATATCGTGGTCGCGCCTGAAGGCTCGGACCTGAAGGTCGGTTCTCGCATGCTGGTCAGGGAGAACGGCGCCACAAGCGGTTCACTTGGCGACGAGAAGCTTGAGTCCGTAAGCGCTCGACAAGCCCGCGAGTTGATGGCGCTTGGTAAGAACGACTACATCGTCGCCGATTCCGGAGTCGAGTACTACATCGAGGCCTACACAACACCACCTACGCTCGTTGTTGCCGGCGGCGGTCATGTGAGCAAAGCTCTCGCTCCTGTTGCGAAGAGCGTCGGCTTCCGACTGTTCATCCTTGACGACCGCGAGGAGTTTGCGAACCCGGACCGTTTCCCTGAGGCTGACCTGGTTCAGGTCGGCGATTACGAGACCGGCTTGGAAGAGTTGCCGATCAATGCCAACAGCTTCATCGTGATCGCAACTCGCGGCCACCGATATGACGACGCAGCACTTGCCTCTGCTCTTAAGACTCCTGCCAGCTACGTCGGGTTGCTCGGCAGCAAGCGCAAGACGATCTTGATCTACGAGGCATTGCTGAAGCGTGGCTTCACTGTCGATGACCTGCGCAGGACCCGTTCGCCGATCGGCCTCGACATCAGCGCAAGGACTCCTGAAGAGATCGCCATCAGCATCATGGCTGAGATCTTGATGTTCAGACTCGGTGGCAGCGGCGGCGTCCTCAAGTTGGAAGAGCGGCTCATCCAGGCGGCTGTGAAGAACGCGGCGAAGTCAGCCGAGCCTGTTTCCGCTGACTAAGTCAGGCCGCAGTCATGCCCTCGTTCGTCTGAGCCGCCCGGGCGGCGATCTTCCCGAATCAGGCCAAATCACGACCGAATGGCCCCACGCCTGACCAGCGTTCTCAGTGGCCGCTGCCGTACCATCGACGCTGATGAAAGTTGCAGCAATACTACTCGCAGCCGGTGAGTCTTCCCGCATGGGCCAGCCAAAGCCAATGCTGGCCTGGGAGGGCAAGACGCTGGTCGAATACCAGGTCGGCAGCCTGCTCACTGGCGGCGCTGACGAGGTGATCGTCGTGACCGGACGCAGTGATGCTGAAGTCGCACCGATCATCGAACGCATGCAGAATGCGCGCCGGGCATTCAACCCCGACTTCGCTCAGGGCAAGTCGACTTCAGTCAGGGCCGGAGTGAACGCTCTGCCAGACGATATCGGCGCAATCATGCTCCTGGCCGTGGATCAGCCAAGGCCCGCCTGGGTGGTCAAACGAGTTCTTGATTCGCATCTGGCTTCGGGCGCGCCGCTTACATCTCCTCGTTACAGGGGTCACGGTGGTCATCCCCTCGTGTTCTCAGGCGAACTAAGAGATGAGTTAGCCCAAGTCACCGAGGAGAAGCAGGGAATTCGCGAAGTGTTCCAGCGGCACGAGGCCAGGATGAACTCACTCGTCATCGACAACGAGGTGGTTCGACTAGACCTGAATACACCTGAGGCCTACGAGTCTGCTCTGAAGACTTACCCAGAGATAGCGGTCGAGCAGTAAGCGGGCGAAGATACAATTGTGGCTAGCGGCCGTCAGTAGCTCTAGTAAGACCGACGCGACAGCAGCGATCAGCCGACCCATGAAAGACCTCCGCGACAGAAAGCCCACGGAACGAGAAAGAGGGTCCGTCGATCCTGTTTCTGAGCGGCTCGTGGTCGTCGTGGTGGCCTGGATGGCGGCCGCGATACTACTCCCCCTGCACCTGCTGTTCTTCTACGGCCTGTTCTTCACTCAACCAGCCTTCGGCGTGTTTGCATTGATATTCGTGTTCGGGCTGCCCCTGGCCGTTGTCGACTTCGTCGCCTACCGCTGGTTTCGAGACAACTTCGCAGTGTTCCGTTGGATCAACCGCAGCGAAGAGGCGCACCGACGGAAAAGCGGCGGCCGATGAAGTCGTTCGAAGATGCGCGGGCCTTCATGACGCAGAACGGCATTGATGGCTGGCTGACCCGAGACTACCGATACACCAATTCGGTCTTCTGGCAGGCTTTTGGCCGGCATGTCGACAACGTCACACGCCCCGTCTGGCTACTGATTCCTGCCAACGGCGAACCGCTTTTGCTGGCCCACGATGTCGACACCGGCAGGTTCGAAGAGTTCGGCGGTGTAATCGAGGGCTTTTCGAGCCGCGACTCGATGGTTGACCAGCTGCGGAATATGCTCGGTTCGCTAAGCGACGCTCAACCAACCCTCGCCATGGAGTATTCGGAGCTCTACCAACTGCCGCGGGTTGGCCGTGTTGACGCCGGTACGATCGAGCTCATTCGCAGCCTCGGCGCCAACATCGTGTCTTCAGGCGATGTCATTCAATACGCGACCGAACGTTGGTCAGAGGGCCAGCTTGAGTCTCACCGTTTCGCTGTCGACGCTCTGACTCGCATTGTGAAAGAGGCGTTCAAGTTTGCCGGCGAGAATGTGCGCTGGGCACTCACTGAACACGACCTCGCGGAGCACATCCGCGGGCGGCTCGACAGGCTCGGGCTCGAGTATGACGACGGCCCGGTGGTCGCATTCAACGAGCACTCGTCCGATCCACACTACGAGCCGGTGCCCGGAGAGTCAGCGGTGATCAGGCGGGATGGTTGGCTGCTGATCGACCTGTGGGCGAGAAAGCGCCAGGAAACAGGCGGCGACACAGAGCCCATGATTTCCGGCGACATCACCTGGGTTGCGAAGCTGGGCGGCCCGCCAACCGACAAACAGCAGCAGGTCTTTGATGTGGTTCGAAATGCCCGCGACGCTGCATTTGAGTTCATCGAAGCCGAGGTTTTCGCCGGAAACAACCCTGAAGGCTGGAAGGCCGACAGGGTCGCTCGGGACGTGATCGCAAAGGCCGGGTTCGACGACTATTTCGTACACCGGCTCGGCCATTCATTGGGCAACGAAGTCCACTCGAACGGCGTGAACCTCGACGACTGGGAGACGCACGATACCCGCAAGCTGATCGAAGGGATCGGCGTGACCATCGAGCCCGGAATCTATCTGCCCGAGTTTGGCGTCAGGCTCGAGATGGACGTGTTCATGGGACCGGATGGTCCGGAGATCACGGGCGAGCGGCAGGACGAGATCTTTCGCGTCGAGACCTGATCTAGAGGGCTGCTTCGATGGCCGACTCGATGCTCTCGGCCGGCAACCGTTCTCCGTAGTAGACCATCCGCAAACGGACGAAGCGTCGCGGGTCGAGCGGTGTCGGATTCCCGCCCGCGATCACGGAGACCTCCGGGCTGGAGACGATCTGTGAAAGCGCAAACCTGACCCTGTCCATCTCTCCGGTGTCCAGATCGTCGACGTAGACAGCAATCGAGCATGTCCTGTACGGGGTGCCACGGTTCCGTTCGTCTACCTCGACCTTGGCCTTCGACTTTTCCGGCACGTTTCGCTCCGATCGATCGAGATGTTTCTCCGAGCTCCCGATTACGATACTGAACCTCACGCAAGTCCGCTGCCAACCGACTACGCGGCTGCTAAGATCAAACGCCGAAGGGAGAGCCTACGACTTGATTCCTGGAATGTGGAACGTCGGCCTCAAAGACTGGGCGACGACGATCAGCGCCATAGGCAGCGGTGAGCAGACCATCCTCCTCCGCAAAGGCGGAATTCGGGAGGACGGAAAGCACTTCAAGATCGAGCATGAGGAGTTCTTCCTCTATCCGGGCTACTTCCACGAAGGTGAGTCACTGCTAAAGCCGGACAAGCGGCACCTGATGGACAGCGCTCAGCCCGATGACTTCGAGAGCGTGGTGGAGCTTTCGGTTTTCGCCGAGATCGAAGAGGTCATCGAGATCTCAACCGAGGACGAGGTCCTTGCGCTGAGCCCATTCCACATCTGGTCTGACGAGTTCGCCCAGAAACGGTTCAAATGGAAGCCGTTGCACCCGCTAAATCTGATCATCCTCCGCGCCCATCTGCTGCAACAACCACAGGCGTTGATGGTCATGGAGGGATACAGCGGCTGCAAGTCCTGGATCGAGTTCATCGAGGACTATCCGGTCGGGGTGACCACGCCGGTGATTCCAGACAGGCGATTCAAGGCCCAGGTAGCGGCCATCAAGGACGCCCTGGCAGCCGTGGCCGCGCCGACGGGTTAGCCATCTGCAACCAGTGAAGCCTCTGCTCTTCCAGTTAGCCCACATCGAGGAGATGAATTGAAGTACCGAAATCTCGCTGGGACCGATCTCACGCTGTCCGAAGTCGGGTTTGGTGTTTGGAGTGTCAGCACGAACTGGTGGGGCGAGGTCTCAGAAGCAGACGGTACTTCGCTCCTGAGAGCTGCGTTCGATCGAGGCATCACGTTCTTTGACACGGCCGACACCTATGGCGTTGGCTACGGTGAAGAGATTCTTGCGAAAGCGCTCGGTGACAGGCGAGACCAGATCGTCATCGGCACCAAGTTCGGCTACGACCTTGACGCCCCGAGAAGCGGCCATCACAAGGAGCGCCCGCAGAACTGGGAGCCTGAGTTCGTGAAGGCTGCGTGCGACAAGTCACTGGCTCGTCTTGCAACTGACCACATCGACATCTACCAGCTTCACAACTCTCGCCTGACCGCGATCCAGCGTGATGACACGATCGCAGCACTCGAAGAGCTGCAAGCCGCGGGAAAGATCCTGCACTGGGGAGTTGCGGTCGGGCCGGACATCGGCTGGATCGAGGAGGGCGAGTACACGTTGCGAACTCGCAAAGTGCCCGCCCAGATCATCTACTCTGTGCTGGAGCAGGATCCCGCCAGCCGCTTTATCGAGGCTGCAACCGAAGCGAACGTAGGCGTCTTCAGTCGCGTCCCACACGCCTCGGGCATGCTCGACGGCACTTACACCAAGGACACCGAACTGGACTCCATGCCGTTCGATGCCAGCGACCACCGCTCGTACCGGAAGATGCAGTGGATGAGTCAGTCGATCGAAAAGCTCAAGAAGCTCGACTTCCTGATCTCTGGCAAGGACGCGACGGTCGGTCAGATCGCCATCAAGTTCTGCCTAACCCCGCAGATTATGGCCTCATGCGTTCCGACCATCACCAACGTTGAGCAGCTTGATGAGTATGTGGGAGCCGTGGACATCGACGAACTTCCGGTGGACGAACTGGAACTGGTCTCGTCTCTCTACGCCGACAACTTCGGAACGGGTGAGAAAGACCCCATGAAGTCGTCGCAGTCACCGACGGGCTGGGTCGACACATCCAACTCGCCCGTCGAGCGCGCCCAGGTGGCAAGCCACTAGCGCGCCTGCTTCGTTGCAGATCGAGTCCGCGCACGACGCCGGCGCCGAGTGCTCTCTGACTTCTTCTTGAGTCTTCTGCGGCTCGCTGTCGCGGCTGTCGTGGCCTCTTTGTCTGGAGTCTTCGGCTTGCGCTTCTTTGCCGCATCGCTGGCCTTACGGATCTCATCCTCAAGCAGGTTGAAATCTCGCTGCGGCACTATGTGAAGCATGCCGAAGAACGCCAACGGCCAGTGTTCGGCCGGCCACTTCTTCACGTATTCCAGCGTGGGCGCGATCTGCGTGGCATCGATGTAGTCGTCCGAATCGAGCACAAGGTTCGCAGCCACCTTCACGCGGTTGGCGAAGAGTTCGTTCTTCTGGTGATGCTTCCAGACCCGGGTCTTCTCCTCGAAGTGCTCGGACTCGACCGTGGCCGTCGCAGCAAAGCCCTTTCTGTCCTGGACATAAAACAGCAGTCGGTCTTCGGGCGTGATGCGCACCGCCTTGCGCCGGTTGCGTGAGTCAATGCCGACGACCTTGAAACCCTGCTCGCGCGTGATCTCCAAGTTTTCTTCGTCGACCACAACCATCCAGAAGGTTTTGCTCATTGAACCGGGCGCCTTTAAGCAACTCGCGAAGTTTGGGCATGCGATATCCGCATCTACTGTTTCATCTTAAGGCATGCCGAACACGGTAATCAGACAGGTCTCGCTCCGTCACATACACTCAATAGCGTGAAAACAGCCCGGCGATTGCAAGCAGAGGGAGCACACGAGATGTCGGATTCCAGTCGTGAGATTGAGGCGAGGGTCATCTCGGCGCTGGATTCGTACGGAGTCCCGTATGAGGTCGTCGATATCGACCCCGACTTCGCCGACACTGCGGCCTTCTGCGAGAAGTATGGCTTCCCGGCAGAACAATCGGCCAACACGATCATCGTGGCTTCGAAGCGAGGCCAAAAGCAGTACACGGCGTCGGTTGTGCGGGCGACTGAACGCCTCAACGTCAACCACTGCATCAAGCAGTTGATGGGCAACGCGCGGGTCTCGTTCGCGAACGCCGAAGAGACGGTGGAACTGACCGGAATGATGATCGGTGGTGTGACGGCGCTCGCTCTGCCGCCAGATCTTCCAGTCTTCATCGACCCCGGCCTGATGGACCATGACTACATCATCCTTGGCGGCGGCAGCCGCTCAACCAAGATCAAGATCTCGCCGGAGGTGCTGAACCACATTCCCGGCGCTCGGACAGTCGAGGACCTGACCCTCAGTCACTGAGTACTCGCACAGCCGTTCACTGGCATGGAGAACTGAATGCCGTCTGGCACTGTCGTCGCAAATATCCCTGCTTCGCCACAACGCGTCTGGGAAGCGATCACCGACTTTGAGAATGCACCAACCTGGGTGCCTGATCTGCTATCTGTCCGAAGGCTCGACACCGGCCCGCTTTCGGTCGGTTCGCAGTTCGATCAGGTGATGAATGTCCAGGGGCGGAAGACGGAAGTGAAGTTGACCATCCGCACGTTCGACGCACCGACTGTTATCGCCCACACCGGAGAAGGCAAGTCCCTAAAGATCAGCGGCCGCGCCACAATCGAGGAGACTCCGGATGGCTGTCGCGTCACAAACGACTGGGGAATAGAGCTGAGTGGGATGCTGAAGCTCGCATCGCCACTAGCCGGAAGATGGACGAAGAGCAATATCGAACAGTCGATGCAAGCTCTTAAGAGACTGCTGGCCAGCGAGCAGTGAGCCGCCGTCGCTCGGCGAGCTACTCCACCCTCTCACCCTGGAATCGGTTGCGAATCCAGATTGCCACAGCATTCATAGACAGCAACATGATCAGCAATGCCAGGATGGCGGCGGCGGCGATCGATTGGAAGTCGGCCTGCGGCTGCGTCACCCAGTTCAGAATCTGAAGCGGCAGGACGGTGAATGAGTCGCCAGGGCTTGTCGGGACTGAGGTAATGAAGACGATTCCGCTGATCATCAGGATCGGTGCGGCCTCTCCAATCGCCCTTGAGAGAGCGAGGATGACTCCGCTCATGATGCCGGGGATTGCTTGAGGCAGCACGATGGTCTTGATCACCTGCCACCTTGTGGCGCCCATCGCGAACGCGGCGTCTCGGTAGCTCGGCGGAACGGCCCGGATTGACTCCTGTGTAGCAATGATCACGATGGGGAGGACCAGCAGGGTTAGCGTCAGTCCGCCTGTCAGTACGCTGCGGCCGAGGTCCATCAGAGTTACGAATATGCCGAGGCCGAGAATCCCGTAAACAATCGACGGCACTCCCGCCAGATTCGCTATGTTCAGCTGAACCAGCCGGCTGAACCGGCTCCGACCGGCGAACTCCTCCAGGTAGACAGCCGTCCCGACGCCGAGTGGGATGGTGAGCGCAGCCGTTGTCAGGATCACCCAGGTCGTGCCGATCAGCGGAGCGAATATCCCAGCACGTTCAGGCCGCCGCGATGCGTAGCTGGTGATGAATTGCCAGTCGAGCCAGCCCCACGCGTCGACAACGATGGTAGTGAGCAAGGTGACCAGACCGAGCACTCCGATCAGGACCGACGCAGCGAAAAGGAAGTAGAAAAACCGGTCACGCCACGAGCGATATCCGATCCGGCCGCGTGATGCCGCAGCGGAGTCTCTGGCGATGCTGACTGGTGACGAGAGTCTCAATCGTATTGCTGCCTGTATCTGGCCACTACCCATCGGCCAAGTACGTTCATGGCCAACGTCAGCAGGAAGAGCAACATCCCGACCGCGAAGATGCTCTTGAACACAATGCTGCCCTGCTCGGTATCACCCGTGGCGACCTGAGCGATAAAAGCGGTCATGGTCTGTATCGGATCGAGAGGGTTCCAGGTCAACTGTGGCCGTGATCCGGCCGCCAGGAACACGATCATCGTCTCTCCGATAGCCCGTGAAATAGCGAGAATCAGCGAAGCTACGATCCCTGAGAGTGCGGCGGGCACTACGATCTTCGTCGCCACCTCGAATCGAGTCGCTCCCAGCGCATAGGCCGCGTTCCTGAGTGAGTCCGGCACGGACACCATGGCATCCTCGCTCAGAGTCGAGACCATTGGCATGATCATCAGTCCCATGACTATGCCGGCGCTCAGAGCATTAAAGATGATCAGGTCGGGGAAAATGCTCTGCAGCTGGGGCGTGATGAAGGTCAGCGCGAAGAAGCCGTAGACAACCGTCGGAATACCGGCCAGTACTTCGAGCACCGGCTTAACGACTCTTCGAACCCGGTCGGGAGCGTACTCAGAGAGATATATGGCGGCGCCCATGCCAAGAACAAGCGCGATTATCCCGGCGATGACCGCGACCATGAAGGTCCCAACCACCAGCGGCAGCACACCGAATTTCTGTGGAACAAACAGTGCCGTCCACTCGGTGCCAAACAGGAAGTCCCAGATCGGTACCTCAATGAAGAAGCCGACTGCTTCGCGTAGTAGCGAAACGAGGATGCCGATCGTGGTGAGGATCGAAACGACGGCGGTCAGTCGCAGTGACCACAACACCAGCCGCTGTTCGAGGTGACGGCGCGCTCGGTTCTTCCGCAGCGTGACTTCGCTGGCGGGAAGAACGGCCTCATCGGCTATCTCTGGGCTGTTGTCAGCTATCACTGAGTTCGGCTGAGGCCTCAAGCGGCAGTTTGGCGGATGCGCGTGCGAACTAGCTGATGGTTCGGCACCAGTGTTAACGCAGTGTTAAACAGACGTTGCCGATTCGTTAGTCTCTGCAGATTCGGCGGCCGGCATCCGGATCGAGAATTCGGTGCCTGATCCAACGGTGCTTGTGACCGAGATCTCGCCCCCATGAAGCTGCACCATATGCCGGGCAATCGCCAGTCCCAGCCCCGACCCTCCGTCACTGCGCGACGAGTCCACTTTGTAGAAGCGTTCGAATATGTGAGGGAGATGAGCGGCCTGGATGCCGGAGCCGTTGTCTTTGACTATCAGAATCGCCATGTTGTCCTGCCGCGCGGCGCTTAGCTCGATAGTCCCGCCATCCGGCATCGCCTTCACCGCGTTAGTTATCAGGTTGCTGAGAACCTGCTCGAAACGGGTCGGATCCGCGGCAAACGGCGGGACATCCTCCGCAGCGTTGATCAAGATCCGTATATTCGACTGAGATGCCAGCGGCTGGAATCTGTCCTGCACGGCCTCCAGGAACCGCTGTGCATTCACGCTCTCTAGCTCAAGCGGAACCTGACCGGACTCGAGCCGGGATAGCTCAAGCATTTCCCGTACCATGTGCTCGATGCGTGTGCTGTCCTCGACGATCCTCTCAAGGAAGTCCTTACGAGCTGCTGGGTCTTCGCCGGCTCCACGCTGCAACGTCTCAGCCGAAGCCTTGATGGCCGCAATTGGTGTTCTCAGTTCATGGGACGCGTTGCTGACAAACTCTCGTCTTGTCGTCTCAGTCTGCTTAACTGCCGTTATGTCCGTCAGGATCAGGACCGACTTCCTACGGCCGTCCCGGTCATCCAACGGCGAAGCGTTCGCCTGCACCGTCTTCATTGAGTCCCTGATCTCGATCTGCTCGTCTCCCGAATCTCCGGTCCGTATCGGCAGGAGGGCAAGCTCGTTCAGCTGATAGTTGTTGTTTAGCGAGATCAGTCTGTCGCCGGGAGAATGTTCAACATCGGGTCCAAGCAGACTCAGGGCAGTGGGATTCGCGAACTCGACGATCCCCTCTTCGTCTATCAGCATCACGCCTTCAGCCATCGTCTCGAGAATCAGGTTCAGGCGCTCTCGCTCTTCATCGGCCTGCCTCGTGGCCGCCACCAATCGATCCGAAAGCCTGTTCACTGCTCGGGCCATACGGCTGATTTCGGCAGGGCCTTCAGGTTCGACTCTGTGCGCACGGTCGACAGACGCTGTACGCAGAACATCTTCGGTCATCCTGCTGAACTGGGAGCTGAGTTGCGTAGCCCGAAATGCACCGGCGGCGACCGCCAGCGCGCCGACGACCAACGCTCCGGGCACGTCGAAAAGCGTGGCCGCAATCGCCGTCGCGGCGACGAGCAACAAGACTTCAGCGAGAATTCGCCACCTGAGCGACCAGGAGCCCATTTACTACTCTTCCGCTCGAAGACAGGTAGTCAGGCGCTGAATCGGTATCCGACTCCTCGCACCGTCTGGAGGCGGACCGGTGAAGACGGGTCCTGCTCAATCTTCAAGCGCAGCCAGCGGACATGAACATCGACCGTTCTTGTGTCTCCGCTGTAGTCGAAACCCCAGACCTCCTGCAACAGCTGGTCACGAGAATACACTCGTCCCGGCCTGGCGGCGAGAAATGCCAGGAGGTCGAACTCGCGCGGCCGCAGGTCTATCTCCTGTCCCTGCAGTAAGACCTGCCTGGCGGCACGGTCTATTCGCAACCCGGCGGCCTCGACGATGTCGCTCTCCGTCGCGTGTTCAGACCGGTTGAGAAGGGTTGTTCTGCGAAGCTGTGCCGACACCCGTGCTAGCAGCTCGCGCATCGAGAACGGCTTGACTACGTAGTCGTCGGCGCCTGTTTCGAGTCCGGCGATTCTGTCGGCCTCGGAGTCACGTGCGGTGAGCATGATGACCGCGGCAGTCGAGCCTTCGCTGCGCAGCGCGTTGCATACCTCGATGCCGCCGATGCCGGGAAGCATGAGGTCAAGTACAAGGAGGTCCGGCCTGTTGGACCGGGCGATGGAGAGCGCCTTCTCACCGTCACCTGCCACGAAAACTTCGTAACCCTCGGCGACAAGGTTGTACCTGATCGCCTCCTGCAAGTTACGGTCGTCCTCAACAAGCAGAATCTTGCTCTTGGTCGCGATCTCTGTCTTCTGTTCCAGTATCAGGATGTTCCCTTGTCCGACGGCGCGTTCTTTGAGAGCTTAACTATTAGTTAACGTGGCATTGGATTGTTAAAGAACGATTAGGCAATCTCACAGATGACCGAGCTGCAGGCTCGCGTCCGTATGCCAAAAGTCTCGTGATGCGGTTCCTGGAGAACGTCAGGCCACCCTTTTACGCCGATTGTTGATGTAGTCCACCAGGACGTAGTCGCCCAGTCGTTCAGGAGTTGTGTAGAAGGCGCGGCCACGGTTGATCCTGGACACGTAGTCGATGAACTGCGTCAGGTAGCTGGTGCGCTCCAGCATGAACGAGTTGATGACGATGCCGGCCGTCGTGCACCTCCTTACCTCGTCAAGCGTCAGGCTGATCGTCCGTCTGCTCGGCGGGTAATTGAACTGCGGGACTCCGGCCTCGAGGTGGGCGGTCGGCTCTCCGTCGGTGACCATGATGACCTGCCGAGTGCCGGCGCGCTCCTTCGTGAGGATGCGCCGCGCCAGCATCAGCGCATGGTGCATGTTCGTGCCCTGCAACCACATGTTTGGTTGGAGCTCTGGCAGGTCGGAGAACCGGACCTCTTCGGCGTGGTCCGAGAAGCCGATGACAAACAGCCGGTCCCTGGGGAACTGTCCCTGGATTAGTGACTGCAAGGCCATGGTGACTTTCTTAGCAGCCGCCCATCGGCCTCCATTGAACATCGAGCTACTCTGGTCCAACAGCAGCACAGTGGCGGCGCTGACCGTGTGCTCGGTGCGGTCGACCTCGAAGTCGGACATCTCAAACCTGACAGGCGTGCCGGGTCCGGATCTGAAGACAGCGTTCATCAGTGACTTGTTGAGGTTCGGCCGGAACGTCTCTCCAGGCTCGTAAAGACGCGTGTCGCCTGTCACCTCACCGCCCTGCCCCGACTCAGCGATCCTGTGGCCGCCGACGTTAGCCCTGGAAAGGCTGCCGAACACCTCGTGCAGCGCTTTGTCTGCGAGTCGACGTACCGCCTTTGGCGTGAGCTCCCACCTGTCACCAGAGCGACGAATGTATCCAAGCTCTTCGAGCGCCTTAGCTATCTCCTCAAGCTGCTCCAACGCCTTCCTCGCGTCATCGCCAAGCATCTCGCCAAGCTGCTCGGAGTCGATGCCGTCCAACTCGCCTGACCGACCTACCTGCTGCAGTGAACGTTCCATCATGTCCATTTGCTGCAGTTCGCCCATCATCTCCATCGCCTGGTCCAGCGTTAGCGACTCTTCACCCATGAATGGATATGCGCGGGCTAGCTCGTCTGGCGGGCGAAGTTCCTGCAGCAGCGCGGCCATGCGCGCCATCTCCTGCAACGTCTCCTGGTCCATCGACTCCGTGAGCGATTCAATGAGCTGTTGGCGCTCTTCAGGTGACATGCCAGCCATGAGCGACTGCGCCTGCGCCATCTGTTGCTGCATCTGGTCAAGCAGCTCATCAAGATTCTGGGGCGGGTCGTCGCCGAAGTGCTGGCCGAAGCGGTCCATGAACTGTTCGAATGCCGATTGCAGTTGATCCTCGGGAGCTCTTCGAAGTTTCTGCTCCATGAGATCGCTCATCGCCCGCATCATCCCGCGCAGTTCTTGACGCTCAGCGTCGCCCATCTGTTGCAGGTTCTCCGCCGCCTCCTTCGCCACGTTGCCAATCATCTGCCTGCGCAACATGTCGAGAAGCTCTTTGAACTGGTCACGCGCCGTCGGGTCGATGAAGTCGTGGTCGCTGAGTTCTCTCACCGCGCCGGCTACGCTTGGAGGCAGGTTGTCGAGCTTCTCCTGTGCAGCTTCCGCCCTCTGCTTCACGAGGTCCATTGCGGACTGCATCTGTTCCTGCTGATCGGCAGGGACGTCTTTCATCCGCTCTTCGGCCTGCCGCACGCTCGCCTTCGCACCGCTCCGTTCGTTCTTCTCAACCTCACGCATGCGCTCGCGCAAATCCTCCATCACGGAGTCCATGTCGTAGCGTGAGATCTCCTGGTTGCGGCGCTGGCGCAGCTGCTGGATCAGGTCCTGGAGGCCTTGCATCCGGTCGCCGTCGGGCGATTGCATGCCGGAGCGGAACAGATCATTCAGAGCAGATTCCAGATCGCCAGACTCAAATATCGAGCCTGCAATCTCGTCGAACAGCTCGCTGCCGTCGGGCGCGAACGGTTGCTGCGAGCCGTCCCACTTCGAATAGCGGTACGAGGTCAATGCAGCTACTCCCGGTTGCGCCTTCGACGCCGTTCGAACCTGCGCCTCAACTCGGCGCGCTGCTCTTCGTCCAGGCCTTCACCAAAGTCGACTTCTGTTCGTGGTGGCGGAGGCGGCTCCTTGGCGTACCTGAACCCGCCTTCGATCACATCGCGGTTCAATTGCCTCGTGAGGTGCAGGCCTTCAAGGACAAACTCGACTGCGGACGCCGCCTCGGCGTCAGAGCCGTCGCAGCCGAGGGACTTCACGACTCCAGCGAGCGCGGGAACCGCTTCAAGACGCGCCGCGTATTCTCTGGATGGGAGCGCGGCACTCGTGTCTGCCGTGACTCCTGACTCGAACATTGAAACTATCTCAGGCAGCGGCGCATCCGAAACCGCTCGCTTGAAGACCTCGACGACCGAGCGGCGGGTCAGGTCTTCGATCACACGGTCTTCCCTGCCCTCTTCGAACGTTTCGAGCTCGATCTTGCCGCGCATGGAAGAAGCCAGCGCCGGTAGATCGGTGATCCTGGGCGAAGCACATTGCTCTTTCAGCTTGATCGCCCGTTTCAGCGCTGCGCTGCGCAATGTCTCCTGGTTAGAAATCGACAGTCTGACGCTCACACCTGACCGCTGGTTCACCTCGCCGCTTTTGCGCGCCTGCTGGCTCAACTCGGCGACGATCTCGGACATGAAGTCAGGCACGACCACCTGCATGCCGGCATCGCTGAACTCGACACTCTCCTGGTCGACGATGTTGCGCTCGTGAACTGTGGTGTCCGGGTAATGCGTCCGGACCTGTGCGCCAAAGCGGTCTTTGAGTGGAGTGATGATTCGGCCGCGGTTGGTGTAATCCTCGGGGTTCGCCGTTGCGACCACCACGATGTCGAGAGGCAGCCGGATGTTGTAACCGCGGATCTGGACATCTCGCTCTTCCATGAGGTTGAACAGACCAACCTGGATGCGCTCCGCAAGGTCAGGCAATTCGTTCACACAGAAAATGCCGCGGTTGGTGCGTGGAATGAGGCCGTAGTGAATCGTGAGCTCATCACTCAGATATCGACCCTCGGCAACCTTGATCGGGTCGACATCGCCAATCAGGTCCGCCATCGAAACGTCCGGCGTTGCCAGCTTCTCCCCGTAGCGGTCGTCACGATGCAGCCAGGCGATCGGCGTCTTGTCACCCTGCTCCTCGATCAAGGCGCGACCGGCGGCCGAGATCGGATCAAGCGGGTCGTCATTTGTCTCAGTGCCCGGCAAGACGGGCACGTACTCATCAAGGAACTGTGTCAGCGATCTGATGAGGCGCGACTTGCCCTGCCCGCGTTCGCCGAGGATGGCGATGCTCTGCCCGGCCAGAAGTGCGTTCTCCAGTTCGGGGACAACTGTGCTCTCGTAGCCGACAATGCCCGGCAGCAGCGGATCACCCGACTTCAGCCGCTCGACGACATTGTGGTGGATCTCATCGGCGACCGATCGAGACGCGTAACCAGACTTCTTGAGTGCGCCCAATGTCGCGGGGCGGGAAGTCTTCGAACGAGAGGAAGTTGGCATCGCGGACATCCGTAGAGTGGTGGCGTTTACAGGTGCTACGGAGCCTGAGCCTTGCCGGTTCAGGTTCCAAATCCGGTCCGGGCCTGAACTCGATGGTCGCACAACCCCGGTCCCAACGCCAGCCTTCGACTGGCCGCGCTAGACGGCCTCGCGTTTGCCGGAACTTGCTGAGCGATATGCGGCGTCAACGATCTCAATCGCCGCCATTCCGGCCCAGCCGGGCGCGTAGCTGATCTCGGTCTTGCCGGTGACAAGGTCAGCGAAATTGTCCGGAGGTCCGCCACCGCGGTACTCACCGGCGTCGGTATCGAGCTCCATCTCGAAGTGATCGCCATCATGTCGTTGGACCGCCAGTCTCGAGCGATCACAGTCGATGCTCATCACGCCCTCTGTCCCAAAGATGCGCAAATCCAGTTGGAAGCCGGTGTCCTCCGGCATGTTGCCAGCGCCGGAGAACGAGCCGATGGCTCCCGAGGTGAACTCGACTGAGAAGGCGTCGTAGAGCTCGACCTTGCTGGTCGGCGCTGATGTGGCGGCGGAGACGGCACTGGCTCTCA
>JANQQP010000018.1 GCA_028285005.1 Dehalococcoidia bacterium
GCGCCAGGGCATAACCGCCGCCAGCCACTCCCGGATCTGCCCAGGTGTCGGCAGCGGGCTCGAACATCACCTCACCTTCGCCGCCTCCGTCCGAGAGGAAGCGTTTGCCTTCCAGCAGTTTGCGAATTGGCGATGCCATGTGACACATCACGAACTCGATATCTCCGACTGCGCCCTGCTCCATGCGCCGCTTCGCTTCCTGTATGAATGGCGCGTAGTGCCATCCGTACGGAACCAGTAGCTGCACACCGTTCTTATCAGCCGCCTCGACAAGTTCGCGGGCGTGTTCCGCTGTCGTCGCGAGCGGTTTCTCACACATCACGTGCAGACCGCGATTCAGAGCCGCCAGCGCGTGCTCGTGGTGCATCGAATGTGGAGTGCTGACGACCACTGCATCGAGTTCCTGGTCGAGAAGCTGTTCGTAGCTCTCGGTCGCATGCCCGAAGCCAAACCGGCTCTTGACCTGTTGCAGCTCATCTGGGCCCAGTCTGCATACCGAGGTCATCTCAACGTCGTCTCGCTCAGCAAGCACAGGCATGTGGTTCGTCGTTGCCCACCAGCCAGCGCCGATAAAGCCCACGCGCGCTTTGCCGTCAGTCCCGGTCATTCGAATCTCCTTCGCCAGACGGCGGTCCGTCTTTCTCTGGCTCCTCGTCGACAGACGAAAAGCCAAAGATGTCCATCGTTTCGGCTATCGCCGATTCCTGGGCCTGCTGGTTCTTCTTTTTCTTACCGCGCTGCGACTTGGGCTTGCGCTTCTTCTTCGGGCGAGGCATTGCGGCTTCGGCACGGCGCTGCTGGCAGGTGGCGCACGTGCAGATCTTCGGGTGCTTCCCGGTCGCCCAGTTATGCCGTTCTCTCACTGCGTGCAGCCTCTGCTAACCATGGAAAGTGGGCGTGTGCGAGCCGATCTCAGCCACCGCCCTGCGCTCCATCTCGTCTGCGGTGTGAGGGTTCTCAGGCCAATCATTCGGCGGCACATGCGACAGCCGCAACATTAGCCGACTGATCTGTCCCACGTATTCCTTCAACTCTCGCACATTTAGCTTCTGCGCTGAGTCGCCGAACTCATGGTGAAACTCGGACGTGGCGTGCCGTCCGAAGAAGCGCCACCGCCACAGGATCCCCGCCGGAATGGCCGCGCGCGTGAACGGAAAGTGGTCCGAGTGCGCGTCGAGCGGACCCTGCACATGACATGCGAGGCCGTCGTTCATAGTGTCGAGTTGGGCCTGCATGAAATCACGCATGTGATCTGTCATCACCACGACGCCCTTCATGTGCCCGGTCGAAAGCTCATCAAGATTCAGTGCAAAACGCGGTGGCGAGTCGAGACCATCTTTGCCGTGGTGTCTCGCGACGTAGGCATACGCGCCTTGCAACCCCTGCTCCTCGCCTGACCAGGTGGCAAACCGGATCGTTCTTCCCGGCGTGACGCCGGTCTCTCGCTTGAGCGCCGCCAAGACTCTGGCCGCCTCCATCACGGCGACGGTTCCCGATGTGTTGTCGTTGCCGCCGGGCGTGCCGAACACTGTGTCGTGATGGCCTGCAACTATCACGTGCTCGTCCGGCCAGCTCTCTCCTTCGATCTCAGCGACAACGTTGTTAGCTGGCGTCTCGAAGAACTGTGACTGAACGTTGAGCGTCGCAGATGTGCCACGAGCCGCAAGGTACTTGAGTCGGCCGCCTGCTTCGTAAGAGATGTTGACGGTTGGCAACGGGTGCGGCGCTATATCTGGAGCTCGCCAGTCATTAGCGCTGCGGTACTCCATGCGTCCACCGGTCTTCGACTCGATCACGATCGCGGCTGCGGCGCCTTTCGAAGCAGCCATTGTGAGTCGAGCGGTGTGCGGTAGTGGCGGAGTGAACGGCTCAGGTCCAAGTGTCATCACTACGATCGCGCCATCAACTGCCGAGTCTGCGTTATCGATCTCCCGCTGCGTGCCGTAGCCGAGGTCGACAACCGGCGCGGTCAGGTCAACAGGTGGGCAACGCAGGAACGGCTTGATCTCGAGCGCTTCGTCCGAGCCAGCGATCTTCAGTGTGGCATCTGAGTAGTCCCAGCTGTCCAGATCGAACTGCTCGAGACGTGCCTGTTGCAGGCCGTTTTCCTGCATCTGCGAGTGGATGTAGTCGGCAGCACGAAGGTCTGCGTCACTCCCACCCCATCGAGGACCGATCTCATGGCACAGGTGATCGCGGTACTCAGGAGTGCGCGACCCGGCCCACGCCTCGCCCATGAGAAAGCGGTCAATCTTCAGCCAGTCGAGATCTGCCAAATTCGCGCCTCACTCCGCAAGGTGGATAGAGTCCTGTGACCCCGGAGGAATAGTGGCGCACTTGCAGGGCAGGCGCAAGTTGGGTTGCAGGTCAGCCGGAAGCTGCTAGCCAGCGGCCCGTTCAAGTTCGAGCAGCTCGTCGTCGTCCGCGTCCAAGTCGTCGCTGAAATCGTCAGCGTCATCGAACGGGCTCTCTTCGGCAACCGGAGCGGCAACCGCAACAGCGGCGGCTTCCTCGGCCTCGCGCTTCAGCTCTTCATAGTCCAGCTTGCGGACGGAAGCGGCGCTCTTTTCGAAACCACAGTTCAGGCATGAGAGATAGCTTCCGAAGAAGTCTGACTCCAGCTGGACCGTGCCGGTCTGACATCGAGGGCAGGAGTTGAAGTACAGCATCGATGGCCTCCAGTTGGGAAATCGCAGGTGCAGGTGAAGGAACGTGAACCGTGCGAGTTCGACCCCGTATTGAAATTGGGCGCACCCTATATGTACTTGCGAACAACGAACAAAGCGGGATTTGCAACCGGTTTCCGTGTTTTTCGACGGATTTCACTTTAGACGTGGTGAGTCTGTGTAGTAGACACATGAGCGAATCACTGTCCTCGTTTGCCGCAAGTACAGGCAGCAGATAGATTTTCTTGTCGGTGCTGCTGCTCGCAGCCACCTATCTGCACGTTTTCAAGGAACGCCTGATGCCTCGTCTATACGTCCTCGGCGCTGGAACACCAACCCCAACACCAGACCGCTTCGGCTCCGCATTCGTGCTGGATATCGACGGAGAGAAGATCATGCTGGACTGTGGTCCGGCCGCAACGCACAAGCTGGTGAAGTCAGGACTCTGGCCGACGGATATCGACCACCTCTTCTTCACTCATCACCACTTCGACCACGACATCGACTACCCGTGCTTCCTGCTCTGTCGTTGGGACCAGAGCATCGGCAAGGAGAACCAGTTGCAGGTGTTCGGTCCGACCCTGACCGAGAAGATCACCGAGGGTGTGATCGGCGATGATGGCATCTTCTCGCACGACTGGAAGGCGCGTGTCTACCACCCGCTCAGCCAGCAGGTCTATGTGAACCGCGGAGGAAAGCTCCCCAGGCCGAAGCCGGATATCAAGGCGACTGATGTAGGCCCGGGGCACGTATTCACAGCTGACAAGTGGGAAGTAAACGCGGCGCCTGCCGAGCATGTGCAGCCGTATCTCGATTCGCTGGCCTACAGGTTTGAGGCGAAGGGCGGAAAGTCGGTGGTCTTCACCGGAGACACACAGCCCTGCGACTCGGTGGTCGACCTGGCGAAGGACGCTGATGTGCTGATCTCGATGTGCTGGGATGACCAGGAGATCATGGACGAAGGCGGCGAGGCGGTTGGGCAGACCGGGACAACAGGTGCCGCACGCATGGCGGAGCAGGCTGGCGTTAAGAAGCTGGTGCTGGTGCACATGGGACCGCACATCGCTCAGCATGGCCCGCTGGAAAAAGGGCTTGGCGACATCCGAGAGGTCTTCTCAGGCGAGGTGATCTACGCCGAGGAGATCATGTCGATGGGGCTTTAGGCGGCGACTTGTTAGTCGTCGCGACGCTCAGGTATAGGCGGGATCAACAGCTGACGTGCAAGACGCCATAACAATCACGCTTTTTGCGATCGCCGCGTACCTGGTCGGCGGAGTGCCGTTCGCCTTCATTGCCGGACGCAGGCGTGGCATCGACATCCGCCAGTACGGCAACGGAAACGTCGGCACGGTGAACGCCTTTCGGTCCTTAGGCTGGCAGGCCGGACTCCTGGTGCTCTTGCTGGATGGTCTGAAGGGAACACTGGTTGTCGTCGCAGGTCGATTGCTCGACCTTCCAGACATCGGCCTGTTCATCGGCGCTTTCTCAGCGACTGTCGGGCACAACTGGTCGCCCTACATAGGCTTCGACGGTGGAAAAGGCGTCGCCATCATCTTCGGCATATCCGTCGGCATGATGCCGGTCCTGTCATGGGCCGCAGCGCCCGTTGTCTTCGCTGCTTACTGGTTCACTCGGAGTTGGGTGTGGGCGTTCGGCGCAGGGATCATCGTGCTCAACATCATGATCTGGCTGTCGGGCGCGCCCGGAAACATCGTTGCCTTCTGCGTGTTCCTCAGCGTCGTCGTAGTCGCGACCCACTTCGGTCGGGAGGCTGCGGAGATCCGTAAAGCGATCGCGGCAAGAGAGTGGCGCAGGGTCGGACAACTGGAGTAGTGGCGATCGGCTACCAGACTCGGACGATGTGACTCCGGCTGAACGGCCGGACTGGTGGCATGTCAGGGAAGCTGGTCACATAGAGCTCTGGCGGAACGGCAATGTCGCCGAGGTACAGCTCACCGACCAGAGACCGCGCATCAGTCTCTCGCATTCCGGTCTTTGGCAGAGCGATGGTTGAAGTTGCGGTCGCTTGAATCGACGGCTCGCCGACATGCCCTGAATTGGACTCGATTCCGCTGGGGATGTCATTGGAAAGCATCGGCGCGCCATGCGAGTTCGCTGCCCTGATCAGGTTCGCAGACGGCTCTCGCGGGTTGCCTCGCATGCTGTAGCCGAAGATGGCGTCGATGATGAGATCGGCGGCCGGAAGCGGTGAGCCGTCGAACTCCGAGATCGGATGACCTGCCCGCTCGAGCACATTCAACTGAGCAGCCGCGGCACCGGAAAATTTCGCACGCGGCGCGGCCAGGACAATCTCGACTTTCGCTCCGGTGTTAGCGAGGTGCCGCGCGCCCGAAAGCCCTCCACCACCGTTTCCGCCCGGACCTGCGAAGACCAGCACCGTCTTGCCTGTCGGGTCCCCGTCTAAGAAACGTTCCCGAGCGAGTACTGCGAGGTTGCGGCCAGCGTTCTCCATCATCTGCAGCAGGGAAACGCCGAAGTCCTCGATCATCGCCCGATCGACTTCGCGCATCTGCTCTTCGGTGACAAACAGCAGATCCTTTGGAGCTTCGGGGAACACGCTCTGCTCGGGCTCCAATCGCGCTTAGATCTTCTCGCCAACGATCATGCTGTACCCGAGAGTTCCATCCTCCACGGCAGCCTGCGCGATCTTAACCACGTCCCGCACCTGCCTGATCGAGTCACGTGTCACGTCCAGCTTGCCGAGCCCAACCGCTGCCTCAGCCATCATCAGCGCCGTCCGCATCCGCTGGACGAACTCACGCGCAACGTCGTCCACGCTCTCGGCAGTCGCTATGTAGAAACCCGCGGACTGCACGAGTTCGACGTACTCCTCGTGGCTCAAGGCATCGCCGATGCACAACGCAGACGCCACGACGCCTCCGAGTTCCACCGGAAGATCGCCTGAAACCGTCACATCGGTCAGCGCGATCTTTCCGCCGCGAGGCAGCGCTGCATGCATGCGGTTCAACGTGTCCTGCTTGCGGTCGAGCGTCGAAAGCACGCACTCCATCAGGACGGTGTCGAACCGGCCAGGCTCGAACTGAAGTTCCTGGATGTCCGCCTGCTCGAAGGTAACGGCGTCCTCAAGCCCCTGTGACTCAGCTCTTCGACGCGCAGCCTCAACACCCGAGCTCTCCAGCGTCACGCCAACCACCTCACATCCGCGTCGCGCTGCCAGGTGGAGCGACGATGAGCCATGGCCGCAGCCGGCATCGAGTACGCAGCTGTCGATGCCGATTCCAGCAAGATCAGCGACTCGGTCAGTCAAGGCCAGTCCACCCGGATGCAGTGACTCGCCAAGTAGCCAGGATGCGAGTGGGTGTGAGTAGAGGGTTGTGCAGCAGGCCGCGACCGACCGATCGCTCAAAGCAACATTCGTATCTTTGTTCAAGTTCATATCGCTCCCCTCATCTCGACCGTTTCCTCAACCACGCCAACATCACCACAGCTACGCCGTGACATTCATGTCCGGACAAGACTCGACCTGCGGAAACGCCCGGCTGCGGCTCGCTCGTTCTTCGATCAGGACCTTCAGCTCATCCAAGTGGTTGCGCATCAGTGACCTGAGGATCGGCGCAAACAGCAGCTTGCCGAGGATCCATCCCGGCCATGACCACCTGATGGCGAACCGACTATCGTACCGCAGCAGCGTGCAGCCTTCGCGGTCCTCGAACGTGAAGCGGTCAGCCAGCAGCTTCAGTCCGCCAACGATCGGCCCGTTGCCCGGAACGAGGTCGAACTGAACCTCTTCGGGTTCCCGCAGCGTCACCCATTCGTTCGTGGGAAACACCTTGCGCATGCCGAAAAGCTTGATAGGCGTCGAAAAGGCCACGAGCTTTCGGTTGCCTTCGTCCCTTAGCACCTTCGGTCCGGGAACGCCCTCGTCGGACATCGCCGCGCCGAACGCCGTCACCACCTGAAACGCAAGTCTCCGGTCAGCGTGGATGTGGATCTCGGCCGGCGGCAGATCGATCGGCTTGATCGTCATTCCGGAGCGGCCCCAGACGGATGTTGAGGCTTCGATTCGCCGAGCCCGGAGATACGAGCTATGCGTTCTTTCGCTCTCTGTTTGATCATCTCATCCCGCACCTCTTCCCGGTATCCCACATTGTTGTACGAGCAGAACGGTATGAGCCTGCCGTCAGGCGTAGCGATCTCTACACAGCACTTCATCAGCTTCTTGATGTCGAACGTGTACGGGTCCTGGAAGTCCTTGATGCTCACCGAGAACAGATGCTTCGCAATGTCCTGGTGCCTGAAGCCATGCAACGCGATATCGCCGCACGCCGCGCAGAAGCTGTCTGATGTCTTCTCTGATCCGGGCGTAGCGGACGAAGACCACAGAGCTTCGAGCGCGCCCTTCACATCCTCGGTCAACTCCGGCATCGCTCTGTTCGTTATGTAGTCAAGATACTCGTCGACGTCCACGATTCGAGGTAGCGGTGTCACAGTTCCATCGTCATCGATGTAGGCGTAGGTGATGGACTGACAGCCAGGGTGGCAGCATGGGACCGGCACAAAGTCTGACTTGATGAACTTGCCGTCGGTCCCGGCATCAATGCGGTCGATCACTTCAGCGATTGTCACGCGGTTCATCGGGTCGAACTCAAGGTGCCGTCCGGTGTGAGTCACCGGCTGGAACATCACAGCACGTACAGCTGGATGCTCGAGGCCAAACTTGATGAGTTCGGGAACCTCGTCCTCATTCACGTTTCGCTCGATGGCAGCCACGAGAATAGTGTTGAGACCGAACTCTGCCAGCCTGTCCAACACCTGCAGCTTCTCTTCCAGCAGCGGTTCGCCGCGCAGCCTCATATAGGTGTCGTTGCGCAGGCCGTCGAACTGGAAGTAGATGGTTGGCTCGAGCGCGGCGAACTGCTCCGCCCATTCGGGATCGCGAACGATCCGCAGCCCGTTGGTGTTGACCATCACATGTCGAATGCCCTTAGCCTTCGCCATCTCGATCATGTCGAACAGCTGTGGGTGAAGAGTCGGCTCGCCTCCCGAAAACTGCACCGACTCCGGCTCGGCTTCGGTCCGGACAAAGGTATCGAGCATCGTCTCGCATTCGTCGAGCGTGATGTTGTAGCCCGGTCCAGCGTCGGCAAAGCAGGTCGGGCAGGCCAGGTTGCAGGCGGTATTCACCTCGATCAGTACGAGGCAGGCATGCTGTTTGTGGTCGGGACACAGGCCGCAGTCGTAAGGGCAGCCATCCTTGATCTCGGTGCTGAACTCCAGCGGGATGGTGCCAGGCTTGTTGTACTTGAGGCTGTTGATGTAGCCCTCAGCGTCGGGCGAAATGAGGACTTCAAGCATCTGGCCATCGTTGCATCCGGCCGGACAGCGCTTGCGCATGATCACCCGACCGTCCTTCAGGTGGATCTCGCCGTTGATGATCTCCTTGCACTCAGGGCACATAGTGCGAGTTAACTCATAGAAGACCGAATCCGCCGTCTTCATCACTCGCCTGGCAGGCAGCTGCCCGTTGTCAGCCGTCCTCTTCTCGTCGGCTCTGTCCCTGGCGCGGGTCAAGTAGCTGCTCCTGGTCGTTAGCGGACTTGAACGTATTGCTGGTGCCGACTGTCAAACATCAGTCGGCCAGATGGTCACTGGTTCGATGCGTCCTACGCGAAACTGATTGATCGAAGTGGCCCATGCGAACCCTATCGTCGTACGGGTACTCGCTTCCGGTCGGTTTGATCCGCTCACGGCGGATGGCGCTAATGGCTTCAGGTGTGATGGCCGGCAAGCTGCGCCCGAACCGCCAACCACTTGAACCAGAGAAAGCCTTTCTCCTCTATAAGGAGAGCGACTGCCCTCGCAGCGAGCGCCTTCGAAATGAGCAGCTCGACTCCCTGGTCGCGCACTCTTCGATACGCGCTCAGATTCGTCTTCCTGGCGTAGGTGTCGACCGACACCCTGGCGTGCCCGCCTCAGCCGACAGCTTCCAAATAGTCGAGCGCGATCGGCCGGTCGCGCTTACTCAGGTTGCGTTTCGCGTTCTCTGTTAAGAGAAGCTGCATGTTGCCTCTGTCTTCACCAGGCGGGCGCTCGATCACGTATCGCCGATGATGTGTGGTTGCGGTCGCTGCTTAGAGGTGCGATAGTCCGGCGAGAGACTGCCATCCACCTGAAGTATAGATGCGGGCGCAGGCAGACCAGATGCCATGAGTGTGCAGATTCGATCCTGCCGAACCGACGGTGGCGAAGGCAAAAAGTCGGGAATCGTTGCGAAATTCGGAATTCCATGTTGGCGCACGAAACCAATTGTGATATTGTTCACACTCGACGAAACCAGACAGGGCTGAACGGTGCCTGAAACTCCCCGTCCTTCAACTGAAGACGGAGAGAAAAAAGGGCGAGGCGGCGGTGACTGGCAGGAAACTGCGATGCTGCTGGCCCGGCTTTCAGGCATTGGCTGGTACGTTGCGGGCAGCATTGGGGCTGGGATAGGCGCAGGCTGGCTTCTTGACAGGCAGTTTGGTACGGAGCCGGTGCTGCTGTTGATAGGGCTGCTGCTGGGCGTGATAGCGGCCTTCGTCGGGATGATCAGGCTTTTGAATGCGTTTGGCAGGCAAGGCACCAAACGCTGAGAGCGGTCCACAGACGGACCAAAAAGGGCAAATCAGGGACCATTGGGGAAACTACTCTCTAACCCCAAAGTACTCTTCGCCGCCGTCATTGCGGTGGCAATCCTATTTACCTCAGTTCTTGGTGGCGCACTCGGCGCATCCTTCGGCCTCGGGTTTCTTGGCGGCCCGATCCCCCTGATCCAACTCCCAGCCGAATACATCGTCGAGATCGGCAGTTACCAGCTCATGAACACCTTTGTCATGTTCTGGCTGGCGATTCTCGTCATCGTCATCCTCGTATTCCTCGGCACGCGGAACATTCGCGAGGTCCCTGGCAGGTGGCAGGGCATATTCGAGGCATTCTTCGAGTTCTTCATCGACCTGGCAGAGAAGGCGGGCGGCGGCAGGAAAGGCCGCATGTTCCTTCCTGTCGTGACGACCATCTTCCTCGGCGTCCTCTTCTCCAACTGGCTCGGAACCGTTCCTGGCGTTGGGAACATCGGCCGCATTGAAACAGTTGAAGAGTTCTTCGAGCTGAAACTCAAGAAGGAGTTCCAGGCGGAGGGCGACTCTAAGCTGGCCAAAGAACTCAAGAAAAAGGGCTTCGTCGAGTTCTTCGAGACCTACTCTGAAGACAGTCATGTTGCGGAGGCGCTGTCAGTCTTCTTCTCAGAGCACGGTGAAGACAAACTCATAATCTTCTCTGGCCAATCCGGTGTCGGTTTCATCACACCGGGCCGCGGCGAGCAGTGGAAAGTTCGCCTCAACCAGATCGTCGAGCAGCCGAGCGACCTCACCGACCACGACCAGCTAGAGACCTTCATCCAGCAGGTCGAAGAGCCACGGGTGCTGGCGGGCGTAGTGCCAGACGAAGAGCAGGAGTGGACTGCCCAGGACGTCGAAGACGGTCGTGTCGGTCTGCTCGTTCCGTTCTTCCGTGGCGCCAGCACAGACTTGAACACAACACTCGCCATCGCAATATTCGCGATGGTCAGCGTGCAGGTCTGGGGCTTCAGCACACTCGGCTTCAGAGGCTACGCAGGCAAGTTCATCATCAACCCGATCAAGGACCCGATCGGCTCAATCCTCGGCGTGCTCGAGATGTTCCTCGAGTTCGTCAAGGTGGTCTCATTTACCTTCCGTCTATTCGGAAACATGTTTGCCGGCGAAGTGCTGCTCATAGCCATGGGCTTCCTGCTGCCGCTGATTGGGATCATTCCATTCCTTGGCCTGGAGCTATTCGTAGGCGTAATCCAGGCAATCATCTTCTCGGTACTCACGCTGATGTTTGGAGCGCTCGCAGTGATCGCACATGATCACGGCGACCATGACGAAGAAGGACACGAAGCGCACGCACCTGAAGGAGCTGAGGCGCACTAACTAAAGGTTGTCTGTGCCGGCAGCGGGTGAAACTCGGCCGGCACGTGAGGTAACAAACCGGGCAAATGCAAGCGCAGTGGTCCCGGCAAATTCGGAAGGGCGGCTCAAACGAGCAATGCCCCTCGTGAAAACGCAAGGGACCCTGGAGGGCTCAGTTGGAAGAGATCATCACCAAAATTACCGAATTCAAGGGACTGGAGCCCATCGGTGCGGCCATCGCCATCGCCATCGGCTCCATCGGTCCCGCTCTGGGTATCGGCATGCTCGCTTCGAAGGCCATGGAAGCTCTTGGCCGGAACCCCGAAGCGGCTGACTCGATTCGCCAGAACATGATTCTGGCAATCGCATTCGCAGAAGCGATCGCGATTTACGCCCTGGTTGTGGCCGTCATCATTCTGTTCGTTTAGAACCGGACGAAGACACTGCCTGACCGGGCAATGCAGTCACAGGTTGCCGGCCATGGGCGTAAGCCCCTGGCTGGCGACACGTAACTGCTGCGGAGAAGACTATGGGCGACCTAGGAATAAATCTGCCGGGACTGATCACTCAGCTGGTCAGCTTCACGGTGCTCTTTCTCATCCTTTACAGGTTTCTGTACGGGCCGATAACCCGGATGCTCGACCAGCGGGCAGACCGCATCAAGTCGAGCCTGGAGGCAGCGGACCGTGCTCGGGTTGAGGCAGCATCATCCGCCGAAGCGGTTGAGAAAGAGATGGCGAACGCTCGTGTCGAAGGCCAGAAGCTGATAACTGAAGCGCAAGAAGCGGCACGACGGGCGGGCGAGCAGATCCAGGAACGGTCTCGACAGCAGGCCGAGGAGATGATCGCTCGGGCCGAAGTCGAGATCGCGCAGCAGCGGGATTCGGCCATTGAGGAGCTGCGGCGTGAGTTCGCTGGTCTCGCAGTCCTCGCAGCCGAGCGAGTCGTCGAACGTGAACTGGACGCTGCCGGTCACCAGGAGCTGATAGACAGCGTCCTCGAAGAGGGTCTTTCCTCAAGCCGAAACTAGACCTCGAAACCGGACAGTCCGGCGACGAGAACGGAGAACAGATGGCGGGAGCAACTCCCAGGCGATACGCACAGGCGGCATTCTCACTTGCACTCGAACACGAAGGAGTGGACAGGTGGGAGGCCGACCTTCAGCGCGCCCAGCAGGTGTTGCGCGATTCAGATGTGATCGCCCTGCTGTCTGCGCCGCAGGTGCCTGAGAAAGTGAAGCTGGACGGAGTTACGACGCTGCTTCCGGACGTTGCACCGCTCATCCGCAACATGGTCTCCATCATGGTCTTGCGTGGTGACGTGCTGAAGTTCAGCCGCACGGTGGACGCATTCACTTCGATGGCTGACGACAGCCGCGGCACCGCTCGTGCCGAGGTCGTCACAGCGGTCAAGCTCGATGACACCCGCAAGCAGAGAGTTGCCGAAGGGCTCGCCTCGCTGATCGAACGGAAAGAGGTCGTGCTGACGGAGAGAGAAGACCCTTCGATCATCGGCGGCATGGTCGCTCGCGTTGGCGACCGGTTGATTGACGGCAGCACTCGCACGAGACTCAGGGCTTTGAAGGATGAGCTTGCCGAAGGCGTGTAGGCAGACGGAATTCCCGAATATGCAGAACACTCGAAAACGGGAACAGGCTTTAAGACAGGAAAAGAAGGTGTCCGATGTCGGTTAGAGGCCAGGACATAGCTTCGGTCATCAAGAGGCAGATCGAAGAGTTCGGCGGCGAGTTGACGATGGTGGACGTCGGAACCGTCATCGAAGCCGCAGACGGCGTTGCGCAGATACACGGACTGTCGGGCGTCAAGTTGAACGAGATCCTGCAGTTCCCGGGAGATGTACTGGGACTCGCACTGAACCTCGAAGAGGACTCGGTTGGTGCGGTGATCCTTGGTGACTACCTCGGCATTAAAGAGGGTGACGAGGTCCGGAGTACCGGGCGCATCATCGAAGTGCCGGTTGGCGACGCAATGCTGGGCCGGGTTGTCGACCCGCTTGGACGAGCGCTCGACAACAGGGGTTCGATCTCCACTTCAGAGACGCTCCCGGTTGAGAAGATTGCTCCGGGTGTTGTCACAAGGAAGTCGGTCGATGAGCCGGTGCAGTTCGGCATCAAGATCGTCGATGCGATGGTGCCAGTCGGTCGTGGCCAGCGTGAGCTGGTGATCGGTGACCGCTCAACCGGCAAGACCTCGCTCTGTGTCGACGCTCTTATTAACCAGAAAGACTCCGACATCATCGGTGTCTACGTCGCCATTGGCCAGCGGGCAGGAAAGGTCGCTGCAACAGTCAAGCGGCTGGAGGACAACGGCGCGCTCGACAATACGGTGATCGTCACGGCGAACGCTTCTGAGTCGGCGGCGCTGCAGTTCCTCGCCCCTTACGCCGGTTGTGCAATGGCCGAGTACTTCATGTCGCAGGGCAAGGACGTCCTGATCGTTTACGACGACCTGACGAAGCACGCATGGGCATACCGCCAGATGTCGCTTCTGCTCCGGCGTCCGCCGGGACGTGAGGCTTACCCCGGCGATGTCTTCTACCTGCACTCCCGCCTGCTTGAGCGTGCGGCGAGACTCGACCCGAACTACGGCGGAGGCTCGATTACAGCGCTGCCAATCATTGAGACGCAGGCCGGTGACGTTTCCGCATACATCCCGACGAACGTGATCTCGATCACCGACGGTCAGCTGTTCCTGGAGCCGGACCTGTTCAACTCCGGTATCAGGCCGGCCGTGAACTCCGGTATCTCCGTCACACGTGTCGGTTCATCGGCCCAGAGATCGGCGATGAAAGCCGTAGCAGGCAGTCTCAAGGGTGAAATGGCCCAGTTCGATTCGCTGGCCACGTTCGCCCAGTTCGGCGCAGATGACCTCGACCCTGTAACGAGGCGTCAGCTCTCGAGGGGTGAACGCTTCCGAGAGCTGCTGAAGCAGGATGAAAACGCACCAATCTCGTTCGAGAACATGGTCGCCATGTTCTACATAGCGAATGAGGGCGCGCTGGAAGATGTCGAAGTTGAGAAAGTCAGAGCGTTCGAGAGCGCCTGGTACGACTATGCAGCCGCGAACCTGCCTGATGTTCTGAAGTCGATCGCTGAGTCCGGAAAGCTCGAAGACGACCACAAGGCCAAGCTGGACGAGGCGGTGAAAGGCTTCAAGCAGACAGTTTCGCTGTAGGACTCGCAGAAGCTAGACAAGCATGCCAAGCACCAAGGAAATAAGAGCCAGGATCCGCACCGTCAGCAGTACGGCGCAGGTCACAAACGCCATGCAGTTGATCGCCGCATCCAAGATGCAGCGCGCGCAGCAGATGGTGCGTGACGGCCGTGACTACGCAGAGAAGATGCGAGAGGTCCTCTCCGACCTTTCGTCGGCTGGCGGGCAGGTCGAGATCGACGAGGAGGACCAGAGCATCACTCCCCTCCTCGTGCAGCGCCCGGTCAGTCGCGTGTTGATGCTTCTTGTCACTCCCGATCGCGGTCTCGCAGGCGCGCTGGTCGGCAACCTCAACCGCACAGCGGCGCAGTTCGTCCGAGACTCTGAAGTCCCGGTTTCTGCCGTCGCAGTAGGCCGCAAGGGTGAGCGCTTCGCTGGACGCATCGTCGAGGAGATGAAGGCGACATTCTCCGTAGATGACAGGCCGCGGCTTGACGACACGGTTTCTATCTCCCGGTTCGTAGCCGGCCAGTTCGTCGACGGCGAAGTGGACCGGGTCGTGATGATCTACGCGCAGTTTGTGAACACTGCGGTTCAGAAGCCGGTCGTCAGGCAGATCCTGCCAGTTGAGCCTGTTGAGGCTGATGACACGCCGGGCGCAACTGACGCTGGCATCGAATACATCTTCGAGCCAGACCCGGCGCTGGTGCTGAACACGCTCGTGCCACGATATGTCGAGACACAGGTCTATCACTCAATTCTTGAAGCGATCGCCAGTGAGCATTCGGCCCGCATGGTGGCGATGCGCAACGCAACCGACAACGCAAATGAACTGATCGACGAACTGACGCTCGACCTCAACAAGGCGAGGCAGGCGCAGATAACAGGTGAGCTGCTGGACATCGTTGGCGGTGTCGCAGCGGTCGAAGGCTGATAACGCGTGGCGCATCGGAAGCGTCACTGACCAGTGAGCAGGAGAGCCGAAATGGCTAAAGGCAGCAAAGGCAAGGTCGTCCAGATCATCGGAACCGTCGTGGACGTGGAGTTCCCGGCGAGCGATCTTCCTGAGATCTACAACGCGCTTGAGACTGAGGTCGAGGGCGAACGACTCGTGCTCGAGGTTGAGCAGCACGTCGGCAACAACTGGGCTCGCTGCCTGGCGCTCGGCACGACCGACGGCATGGCCCGAGGCGCTGAGGTCACAGACACCGGCGACTCGGTGGCGGTGCCCGTTGGCGCTCCTTCACTCGGCCGTATCTTCAACGTTACCGGCGAACCCATCGACGACGGCGACGCAGTGCCCGGCGATGCCGAGCGATGGCCAATCCACCGCCCTGCCCCGACCTTTGCTGACCAGTCGGCCACGACGGACATCCTGGAGACAGGTATCAAGGTCATCGACCTGATCACGCCGTTCGCCCGTGGAGGAAAGATCGGCGCGTACGGCGGTGCTGGCGTCGGCAAGACAGTCATCATCACGGAGCTGATCCGCAACATCGCACAGGAGCACTCAGGTGTGTCCGTGTTCGCAGGTGTTGGCGAGCGCTCACGTGAGGGCAATGACCTCTGGCATGAGATGCAGGACTACGGAGTGATCGGCTCGACCGCCATGGTGTTCGGCCAGATGAACGAGCCGCCTGGAACGCGCGCTCGAATCGCTCTCACCGGCCTGACAATGGCCGAGTACTTCCGTGATGTGCAGAAGCAGGACGTGCTCCTGTTCGTGGACAACATCTACCGCTACATCCTGGCCGGTATGGAAGTGTCGGCACTGCTCGGCCGCATGCCTTCCGCTGTGGGATACCAGCCGACGCTGGCGACAGAGGTTGGTGACTTGATGGAGCGCATCACCTCGACGCAGGACGGCTCGATCACTTCGTTCCAGGCTGTCTACGTGCCTGCTGACGACTACACCGACCCCGGCATCGTGACGACGTTCGGTCACCTTGACGCAAACGTTTCGCTTGACCGTGCGCTGGCAGCGCAGGCTCTGTTCCCGGCCGTTGACCCTCTCGCTTCCAACTCCAGGATCATGGAGCCGGCAATTGTTGGTGAGGACCACTACAACGCAGCCCGAGGCGTCCAGCAGGTGCTGCAGCGCTACAAGGACCTGCAGGACGTCATCGCAATTCTCGGTATCGAAGAGCTTTCAGACGAAGACCAGCTCACGGTTGCCCGAGCACGGAAGATCCAGCGCTACCTCACCCAGCCGTTCTTTGTCGGTGAGGTGTTCACCGGCATTCCTGGCAAGTACGTCTCCAGGGAAGAGACCGTCCGAGGCTTCCTCGAGATCCTCGACGGCAAGCACGACGATCTGCCTGAGCAGGCGTTCTACATGGTTGGAACAATCGACGAAGCGGTCGAGAAGGGCCGCTCGATGCAGGAGTCGGCCTAACCGGGAAACGGACAGGTCCGGTCTAGTTCGAGGGAAAACTGCGAAAAATGGCGAGACTTCAGGTAGACATAGTTACGGCTGAGGGCCGCATCTTCACCGGCGAGACGGACTCGGTGACTGCACCCGGCTCCGACGGTCAGTTGACGATCTTGCCTTCGCACGCGCCGCTGATCACCAGCCTCGACGATGGAGACCTCAAGTACATCGACAATGGCGAGGAGCACCACATCGCGCTCCTCGGTGGCTTCATGGAGGTCAACTCGAACCGGGTCACTGTGCTTGCAAACGCTGCTGAGGACGAGGGAGATATCGACGAAACCCGGGCTCTCGAAGCGATCGAAAAAGCGCAACAGAGGCTTGCAGAGCGCTCTGGAGACATCGATGTCGAGCGTGCTCTGGCTTCGCTACGCCGGGCGCGTGTCAGGTTGAATGTTGCACGGAGACGTGGCTCACGCGGCCTGGCTGGGGCCGTACCACCACAACCCGGCGGATAGCCGCGCGTAACCGCGGCGTAACGCTCCGAACCTTAGAACTCCTCCCGGCGTACAAGTTCAAGTACGAGATTTGAATCTCCTGTGCGAGACCGGTCTAGTTGCTCGGGAGATTATCGTCGGCGCCCGGCTGACACTTTGAGACGGAGGGACTTCCTTGGCCTTATTCGATGCTCTGCGTGGCTGGATACCTGTCAGCGGCAAAACAGTCCTGCTGACTCTTTCGATCTCAATGCTGGCCATCGCGGTCGCCTGCTCGGGCGGCGATGATGATTCCGACGACGACGAAACTCCGTCAGTCGGATCAGGCACCCAGACCTCCCAGCCGACGGTCACTCCGCGGCCCGGCTCGACAGCAACACCTCGTCCCGGCAGCACGGTCGCTCCGGGCGCGACAGCCACAACCGCAACTGGCGGCGGTACGCCCGGAGTAGGTCCCACAGCAACCGCAACAGCTCGAGTCTTCCCTACTGTCACACCGACTCCGACCGCGACGCCGCTCCCAGCGAACGCCATCGCTGCGGCGGGTAACGATATCGACACAAGGATCGGCAACTTCATCGGCCTCAACGGCAGCGGCAGCTCCGATCCTGACGGTGATGCGCTTACCTACACCTGGACGCAGGTGAACGGGCCGGACGTGACCGGCGGCGCAGGCATCTTCCTGGGACCGACGCCGAGCTTCGCAGTGCCATCGAGCGTGAGCACACTAGTCTTCGAACTCACGGTCAATGACGGCAACGGCGAATCGGCGCCAGACACAGTTCTTGTCAACGTGTTTGAGCATCTCGGCAACCCGGGCATATTCGTCGATGGCAACTCCGGCAGCAATGAGACCGGGGACGGCACACGTGAAAATCCGTACGCGTCCATCGGATTTGCTATTAGCAGCATCAACGGTCCGGACCAGGACATACACGTGATGTCGATCGGTGACGGCAGCGCGTACGAGGAGGAAAACACGCTATCGCTTCCGGTTACGACGAGCCTTTATGGCGGTTATGGACCCGGCTGGGTCAGGGATGCCGTCAACAACAAGACCCGTATAAACGGCCATTCGACCGCGGTGCGTTTCAGGAACGTCGACGAGCCGGCATGGTTCTCGGGCTTTGACGTTACCGCGGCGGACGCAACGTCTTTCGGCGAGAGCGTGTTTGCGCTGCGTGTCGACGGTGGAGCTACGACTCTGATCGTTGAGGACAACATTCTGACGGCGGGTCACGCAGGCGCAGGAGATGCGGGCGTATCTCCCGGTTCGAGCTATGGCCTGTTCGTTGGATCGATATTCAACATAGAGATCCTGAGAAACGAAATCTTCGCAGGGAATGGAGGTGCAGGAGACTCCGGCGCGAAGGGCAACGACGGAAGCGACGCGAAAGGCGCAGGTGGTGGCGGCAAAGCCGGTGAAGATGGCGGAAACGCCGGAAGCGGCGGAGGGGGCGGGAACAGCTCAATAGACGGCGGACGGGGTGGCGCAGGCGGTGGCGGCCTAATCCCGACCGACGGTGGCGGAGGCACCGGTGGCGAAGGCCCCGCTGGCAACGGCGGTATCGGTGACGAGGTCGGCGATGGCAGAGTCGGAGACGGGAAAGGCGGTGGTGGCGGTGCCGGCG
>JANQQP010000027.1 GCA_028285005.1 Dehalococcoidia bacterium
GCCGCAGCCGAAGCCACCGCGTGTCAGAGTCGTCTGGACCAGGCCCTTCGGGAAGTGCCACGGGTTTGACTCGCGGCCCTTGTCACAGGAGGTGATCCATGGGTGTGTGTTGGATCGGCCAACAACCGTCGGGCGGAAGGTCTGGTAAGAGAACTTCAGCGTGAAGGTCTGGAGGCCGAGCTGAGCCCAGAATCCGGCGACGGCGTCTGCAACTTCACCAGTCACAGCCTGACCACCACCGAGCTCAGGCCCAGCGTAAACGGAAACCTCGAAAGCGTTTCCGTTCAGGAGGCTCTTGTCAGCAGAACCCTGCTGGTAGTCAGCAACAATCTGGTTCTCCAGAATGTCACGGGCTTCCTGCGGGTCAAACGGGTACTCCCACTTTGAGTCCCAGTTGGGGCTCGAGGTGGAGAAGTACTCAACGTGAACCGGAACGCCAAGTCCACCGATCAGGGTGTCGTTGACCTGCTCACGGTCGATAGCAACTGCCAGGGCGCGACGGACCAGGCGAGCCTGCTCCATGTCGTCCTCAGGCGTGCCGCCGTTGTGCTTGCCAGGGGAACCGATCCACGGAAGGTCGTGGACGAAGGTTGCCTTTGTAGGCAGTTCCGATCCTTCGTTAGGACCGCCGGCGTAGACGTCTTCCCAGAGGTTTCCTGAGAAGAACACGCCAAGCTGGACTGAACCGGATGTTCCGGTCTGACCGAAGCCACCATTGATGAACGCAACAGCGTCCTTAGGCTCAAGCGTCGCAGCGTCAACAGCACCCGTTCGGAGTGCAGACGCTCGGCTTGTCGGCTCCACAATCTCGCGGAACTGTACTCGGTTCGTCTTCGGGGTCAGTTCGGGCAGGTAGTGCTCACCGCCATCAGCGTAGCGGCTAACAATCGTTACCTGGTCGTCCCGGTCCCAGCTCTCAACTTCGTACGGTCCAGTAGCAACGACGTTGTCACGTGAGAAGTTCTCACCGTTCTGGTCGAACGCGTCCTTGGAGAAGACAGCGAAAGCCTGACCAGACTGGTTCAGGAAGTCGTCTTTCCAGGTAGCGTCGAACTGGGTGAAGTCAAACGTAATCGTCGTGGCGTCAACAGCGGTCCACTCGCCCCACAGACCGTTGAAGTCACCGGCCTGTCCGTGAATGGAGTTGGGGTTCGTAGCAGCGTTGGCATTGTTCATGCTCCACGCGACGTCATCGGCAGTCAGAGTGCCAAAGTCGCCATTGTTGTCGTGGAACTCCACACCCTCACGAATGAAGATGGTCGCTCCGGACAGGTCGGACTCAATCTCGAATCCGGTGGCAAGCCACGGGATTGAGCTGTCGTCCGGCGCACGCAGGAACAGGGTCTCGCCAATACCCCAGTAGTGAATGATCTCAGGCGACTGCGCCTGGTTCAGACCGTTCTGGTCGTTAACGTCGTTAACGGCGATCACGGCTGTGTCATTCGGGGTAGAAGGCGAAGGAACGGGAACCGAGTCACCACCACCGCTCGTCGGGGTGTTCGTCGGCTGTGCCGTTGTCGGAGTGTTAGTCGGCGCAGCGGTTGTCGGCTGCTGTCCGCCACTCGACGGTGTGTTCGTCGGGTCCGGATCGTCGTCACCGCTGCCACAGGCAATTGCCAGGGCAAGGGTTCCGCCAATCAGGACGCCAGCGATCGTCTTGAATCGTCTTGGTCGTCTAAACAATCAGCAATTCCTCCTCAGACGCGTCGCCTTTCTTGAACCGTGTAAGAAAGACATTCGCCTCACATCTGTGGGCGCGATACACGTCATTAATGTTCAAACTGGCCCTCTGCTCCATCGACCTGCAGAGGCCGCCTGTTAAGAACGCCATGCACGCGCTTAACTGCGAGCCGCCTGGGTGGAAGGCCGAAAAACGGTGAAAGTATAGATTTGGCCTATTGGGGTGTCAACGAAATTTAAGAGGCCTTAAGGAGCGTCTTGCTTGCGCTTACCGGTCAACCCTTGGCACTTCACGGCCGTCGAGGAACCCCATCACGTTGTCTGCAGCCGCATTCAGACCGGCGCTCAACGCCTCGTTCGTTGCGGCTGCCGCATGAGGCGAAAGGATCACATTTGAGAGTGATCGCAACGGGCTGTTATGTGACAGCGGCTCATGCTCGAACACATCGAGCGCTGCTCCCGCAATCGTGTCGTTCGTGAGCGCCACGGTCAGGTCTTGCTCGCTGACCAGCCTGCCTCTGGCCGTGTTAACCAGAAGCGCATTTGGCCGCATCTGCTCAAGTCGCGAAAGGTCGATCAGGTGGTCGGTAGAAGGAGAGAGCCGACCGTGGAGAGAGACAACATCTGCCGCCTCCAACAGCTCGTCCAGGCCTGTTAGCTGCGACCATGCAGGAAATGCCTCGTTACGGGTCACCTCTCCGTGTAGCTGCATCGGGCAGATCAGGACATCCATACCAATCCCGTGTGCCAACTCGGCGAAACGTAATCCAACTGCGCCTGCCCCGATCACACCGGCGGTTTTCCCCGCCAGCTGAGTGATCCGCACTCCCGGCCACTCACCGCCCCTTACACGCTGATCCAGCTCATGCAGCCGGTGAGCTAGCGTCAATGCGAGTGCAAGAGCATGTTCTGCCACGGCATCAGTCGCCGTGTTCGGGGTGTGTGTAACCGCAACACCGGCGCGCCTGGCCGCATCCATAGAGATGTTGTCGATCGCCGTTCCCCAGATCGCCAGGTGCTGCAACGAAGGTGCAGCCTCGATCACCGAGTGGTTGAACGGGGTGGAGGAACGGATAGATAGCACAGTCTCAGCGTTCGTTATGCGCTCTATAAGATCAGCCTCGTTGCGCGGCTGACTCGTGTGCACGACGGTCTCGATGTCGGAACGCCTCCGCAGACGCATCAACGCCGTGGAATCTGCGAAGACTGGCGGAAAATCGTCCGGCACCACGACCAGGTGCCGCTTCTCAGGCAGCAACTCTGCCGGGTCGTCCGGTGGCGTCTCAAAGATCAAAACTGAACTGCTCTGTCTGGATGGGACCGTGCTCGATCGAATTAAGGAGGAAACTGGATGTAGGTTACGGCAGCCGACCGTTCAACTTCTACGGGTCATTCGGACTGCGTTTCAACGTGCGCCAATTGCGAGCTATCGCTACTGACCGAAAGCGGCACGATGGTAAGATTGAGAGTGTCCGCAGTTAGGCCCGAACTGGACTTTGCCCGGCAATAGCCACCTAAAACGGAGTGAAACTTGGCCACAGTCCGGATGATGTATTGGAAAGAGATTCCAGTACAGGTGCAGGCGCAGGACGAAAACGGGCGGGTCTCGAAGCCGCTCGAGTCGAGGTTCCAGGAAGCGGCAGATGCGGTGGCGATGTTCGATGGCAGCGCTGGCACAGACGCCTATCTCGATGCCTGGAGCACGGGCGAATACGTAGAGTTCGAGGGCTCTGCTGAGGAAGCCGCCGAAGCGACCGCAAAGATGTTCAACGAGAATATGCCGGCAGACTTCGTGGCCCGCATCAGGGACCTGCAAAGAAACGGACAACGAGACGAGCAGGCGGGAGCGATCGATTCCTGGGCTGGTGTCGATCTCTTCACAGCACACTAAGGGCGCAGCAACACCGCATTCGCACCTACCTAGCATCTAACTGTTTAGCCGGATGTATGTACAGGCAAGGAATCTAACTTGACCCCAGAAGCAGAGACCAAAACCGCAACCGGACTTCTAGAGCGCCTCGCTGCAGGCGAACTGCTTGTGTTCGACGGCGCAACGGGCTCGTATCTGCAAGAGCATGGCCTGGAGCCCGGCGGCTGTCCCGAGCTGATGAACGCCGAGCAGCCAGAAGTTGTCCAGCAGATGGCCAGGCAGTACTTCGAGGCCGGATCCGACATGGTACTCACCAACACCTTCGGAGCGAACCGCATCGGCCTCGCTCGCTATGACCTCGAAGACCGCACGAGTGAGCTCAATATCAAGGCGGTGGAAAACGCTCGCGCAGGCGCACCTGCAAACGGCCTCGTGATCGGCTCAATCGGCCCACTCGGCGGACTGCTAGAGCCGCTTGGCGATATCTCGGAAGATGGCGCGTTTGAAGCGCTGTCGGAACAGGTGATCGCGCTAGAAGAGGGCGGTGCGGACGGCGTCGTGATCGAAACTCAGATCGCGCTCGAAGAGACGCTGCTAGGAATCAGGGCGGCGAAGGAAAACACCAGCCTGCCTGTGATGGCGACGATGGTGTTCGACAAAGGCCCGCGCGGCTACTTCACGATGATGGGAGTTACACCCGAGCAGGCGGTCGAAGAGCTAGAGAAAGCCGGAGCTGACATCGTCGGCACAAACTGCGGCAATGGCATTGAGCGCATGGTTGAGATCGCCACCAAGATGCGAGCCGTCACAGACGGCTACCTGCTCGTGCAGTCGAACGCCGGGATGCCAACGCTGGTCAAGGGCGAGAACTGTTACCCGGAGACACCTGAGTTCATGGCCGACGGCTACGCGAAGCTGGCTGAGCTGCCGGTGAACATACTTGGCGGATGCTGTGGAACGACCGCCGCCCACATCAAGGCGCTGGTCGAAGCGGTTAAGCCTGAGCCGATGGCGGTGTAAAGTATGGCTCCAAACGGCAGCCGGGTCTGAAGAAAAGCGCAACAGGCACCGGCCTCTAAGTGGAGTTGAGATGACCCAGACCGCACAGCGACCCAGCGTCAAAGAGACCATCAAGCGACTCGGCCGCTGCATCGAGTTGATCTCGATGGATCCGCACTTCAACGACATCTCCGTCGGCCTGTTCCTCAAAGACAGGACGCTCACCGTCTGGTCCTACAGCTCGGTGCCCGGGACCGAGAAACGGCTAGAGAAGATTCGCGACCGCATAGTCGCCCTTGGCGATCTCGAAACGGTGTCAGATTCGACAAACCAGGCGCGCGTGCCCTCGGGCGACATCCTCATGCAGCCGATGAAGTTCATGTTCCGTGAGGCTGTCGAGAAGGACCCGGACCAGTTGCCGAGTGGTCCGATCGAGGCGCCGGACAACAAGTCGACACTGACGTTCACAGTCGAAGGTGAGCAGCAGGATGACGCTTACGTATATACAGTGACCGCAACTGGCGAAGCGGCCAGACCTGAGTCCCGCATCCGGGCGACTGTCGGAGGCTTCATGCGCTACGGCGGCTGCGAGCGGCTCACGCCAAGCACCTTCCGCTTTCCAGATGGGCAGAAGCACGACGGTTTCGTTCGCCTGCTCCTGCCATATGCCCGCAACGTGAGCGCAATCGAACGAATGCTCGAGGCTGAAGATATGGAAGGACAGATGACAACCCAGACCCTCGGCTTCTCGCAGAGTTAAGGTGAGGGTTCAGTCGGCCGAGGCCGACAACCAGCCGATCAAACAACAGGAGCGCCGCAATGGCAGCCAACGGAACGGCAAACGGAACAGTCAAAGAGAAGATGACCCCGCGCGAGCGCGTGCTCGCCGCGCTCGCTGGTGATCCTGTCGACCGTCCACCCGTCGCCAACCCGACGAGCGTCGCAACCGTCGAGATGATGGACCTCGTCGACGCCCATTTCCCAGACGCCAACCGTGACGCCGAGATGAATGCCCGGCTCGCCGCGACCGAGTACACCGAGTTTGGCTTCGACGCCATCGCCCCGTACTTCTCCATCATCCAGGAGTCGTCCGCTGTCGGCTGCGAGATGCAATGGGAGCAGAAGGACAACTGGCCCACTGTGCGCATGACAAACCCGATCTGGAAGACTTCAAAAGACGTCAGAGTGCCGAAAGACTTCCTGCAGCACCCGGACGTCGTCACAATCATCGATTCCATCAAGCTTCTCAAGCAGGAGTTCGGAGACGAAGTTGCCATCATCGGCAAGACGATGGGCCCGTGGACACTCGCGTATCACGTCTTCGGAGTAGAGCCATTCCTGCTCGGCACCGTCGACGACCCATCGGAAACTGTCGCAGCGCTGGAGGCGCTCAAGGAGTTCACGACGCTGTTCGGCGACGCGCAGATTGACGCCGGAGCAGACGCTCTCACTATTCCAGACCACGCCACCGGGGACCTGGTGAGTGGCGAGTACTACCGCAGGTTCTTGATGGAGCTACACCAGGAGTTCGCTGAAGAGATCAGCGTACCGATCATCCTCCACATCTGCGGCAACACGGTCGACCGCATGCCGTACATAGCCGAGACGGGAATGGCCGCATTCCACTTCGATTCACGGAACGACCCGTTCGAGGCGATGGATGCCGTCGGCGGCAAGATCAGGCTGGTCGGCAACATCAACAACCCGACGACCCTCTATGCGAGAGGCCCGGAAGAGGTGAGGCAAGAGGTCTACAAGGCGCTCGACGCCGGGGTACAGCTCATCGCCCCTGAATGCGCCATCCCCCTTAAGACCAAGGCCGAAAACCTTATAGAGATCCCACTGGCGGTAGAAGACTGGGCCGCCGAACACGGCATGGGGTAGTGCGTTCCCCTCTCCCGCTTGCGGGAGAGGGCTGGGGTGAGGGTCGAAGGTCTGTCATTCTGAACTTGATTCGGAATCTCTCGTTCGGCCAGGGATCCACGGTCAGATCCCTCCGCGATGGTCGGGATGACAAACAATCACCCTCCACCCAATCCCAAAACGCGGCTTTGCCGCCAGTTTGAACCATAGGTACGACCAAATAGGACACTCAGCCAGTCGCTTATCGGCACTTGAGATGCCAAAATATAGTTGCTAGCAATCAACCTGCTGTGCCGGTCCGTCCACTACCGTAGTCTGACCCGGCGCAGCAGCTAAAGACCAGAGACCGAGCGACATCAGCAAATGGCAATACAGCACGAAGGACTGGCGAAAGAATTCGAATGGGTCACACGACCCGGCGAGCAGAAGCACATAAGCGAGTCGATAGAGAAGACCGACCTGCTGATGCAGGAGATGGCATACCAGCTCATCATCGGCGCCAACACCGAGGTCGACAGGCTCACCAAGGAAGCGCTCGACAAGGGCTACACAGCCAACGATGTCCTGGACGATGGTCTGCTGAATGGCATGGCAATCGTCGGCGTTAAGTTCCGCGACAACATTATCTTCGTGCCCGAAGTGCTCGTCTCAGCCCGTGCCATGAAAGCCGGGATGGCGCACCTCGAGCCAATCCTGTCCGCATCAGGCGTCGAGCCGATTGGCACCGTTGTTATGGGCACGGTGAAGGGTGACCTCCACGACATCGGCAAGAACCTGTGCATCATGATGCTCAGAGGCGCGGGCTTCATCGTGCACGACCTCGGCGTGGACACAGCGCCGGACGAATTCGCAGATGCAGTCGAAGAGCACGATGCCCAGCTGGTCGGCATGTCGGCCCTTTTGACCACGACAATGCCCAACATGGGGCGTGTGATCGATTACTTTGAGGATGTTGGACTGCGTGACGAAGTCCGTATGATGGTTGGAGGAGCTCCTGTGACCCAGGAGTTTGCCGACGAGATGGGAGCGGACGGCTACGCGGAGAACGCTGTCGAATGCGTAGAAAAGGCGAAAGAGCTGTTGGTTCTGCTGAAGGAGCTGAAAGGCTGAATCAGCAATCTGGCACCGCGGCTTCCGCTCCGGCCAACCGAGGCCCTGCCCAGAAGGTCGACCCCGAGCGTTACCGCGCCAGCATGGAGCGGCTCTTCGATATCTACAGCGGTATCTCGGAGAAGGCAGACCAGGTTATGCGGGGCCGCTGCCCCTACAAAGACGCCAGGTCTCGTTGCACCGCTCAGTTCGATTGTCGAAACCAGTTCTTCACAAAGAACCCCCTCGACAAGCCAGTATGCGCAGGCAGCGACCGGATCGATTACCGCTCCGCCTGGCGAAACGGCGGCGCATCCCTCTTCGACTAACGAGTTAGATTTTCATTCCTGTATCGGGGACTGGTTGGCGGGACTGATTTGATCCCCTCTCCCGGCTCGGGAGAGGGTTAGGGTGAGGGTCATCCCACTGACTCGATCGGTTGTTGCCGGCGCGACCACCCACCCTCTAGCTGCCATCCTGAGCCCGCCGAAGGGTGGCCCGACTACTGACAGCACATGCCACTGATCCACAACAAAGAGAAGATACCTCTCGAGGCTGGCCGCACACTCTTCGACTACGCGGACGACCTGTCTCTGCGCGTGCCAACTTCCTGTGGCCGCACAGGCGAGTGCCACGAGTGCATCGTGGAAGTGAAGCGCGGGACAGAAGCGCTCAACGAGCTGACCGACCCCGAAGAGTTCCTTCGTGGCAACTATCGACTCGCCTGCCAGGCCACAGTCCAGGACATCACCGCTGAGATCGAGTTCGCCGTGCTGCGCCGACAGCCGCGGATCCTCACACAGGGCATCAAGCGGGAAGACATAGAGCCGCAGCCTGTCGTCTACCGAGAGGGCGACGATGTGATCTATCTCAGCCCAGACGGCCCGAAGAAGATCGACAGCTATCGCGGCCGCATCCTCGGGCTCGCTGCAGACATCGGCACAACCACCGTTGTCATGAATCTCGTCAACCTCGAAACAGCGCAGACCATCTACACAGCGTCGTTCGAAAACCCGCAGCGCTTCGGCGGCTCGGACATCATGAACCGCATCTCCTACGAGAGCGGGAAATACCGCGGTGAGCTGCTGGCCGTCATGCTCTCTTCCATCAACTTCGAGATCGGGGAGATGGTCAAAGCGCTGAAGATCAGGCGTCGCCAGATCTACGAACTGGTCGTCGTCGGCAACGCCACCATGCGCGAGATCTTCTTCGGTGTCGATGTGCAGCCAATCGGCCAGAAGCCGTACAAGTCGCCCATCGAGACCGAGTTTCTTGACGGCAAACGCCAGAACACGGCGTTGAATGCACGCGCCTCGAACCTCGGCGTACGGATACATCCCGAGGCGAACGTCTACGGCGGACCGCTGATCGGCTCCCACGTCGGCTCGGATATCACGGCCGACCTTCTGGCCATCGGCATGGAGAAGCAGGAAGAGCCTGTCATCCTGGTCGACGTCGGCACCAACACCGAGGTGATCGTCGGTAACAAGGACCGGCTACTGGCCGCCTCCTGCCCTGCCGGACCTGCGTTCGAAGGCGGTGAAGTGACCTACGGCATGCCCGGCTATGACGGTGCCGTAGAAAAGTTCAGGTTCAATGGCGCGGGCGAGCCGGAGATCGAGGTGATCGGTGACATCGAGCCTTCTGGCATCTGCGGCTCAGGCCTGATCGATCTACTTGCTGAGCTACGCCGCACGGAGCGCATGACGGAGCTGGGGCAGCTTCCCGCCGGAGAGAATAAGTTCGAGTTCCACGAGGGCAATGGTCTGTCCGTATCGAGGGCCGACATCTCAGCGCTGGCGCAGGCTAAGGCGGCCAACTTCTGCGGGCAATCGATTGTGCTCCGCCAGTACGGCCTGCCGCTCCACGACTACGAGGCACTCTACTTAGCCGGCGGCTTTGCGAACTACATCGACGAAGCAAACGCCCGCAAGATCGGCTTCATCGCTGACATGCCGTCCGAGAAGATCAGGAAGGCCGGGAACGCCTCACTCGAAGGCGCCACGATCATGCTGCTCTCCGGCCCGAAGCGCCGGGAGATGGAAGATTTCGTGCAGCAGATCGAGCACGTTGAGCTAGAAACCACGCCCGATTTCTTCGACCTGTTCGTAGAAGGCTGCCAGTTCAAACCCATGGCCGAGCCCGCCACTGCGGAGTAATTCGGCCACCCTTCGACAGGCTCAGGATGGCAGTGTTCTTCTCCCTCCCTGACAGGGAGGGAGTCAGAGGGATGACCCTCACCCTAACCCTCTCCCAAGCTGGGAGAGGGGATTGTGCGCCAACCTCGCGGACTGCTGCCATCCTGAGCCTGTCGAAGGGTGGCCGAACTCTGCTGATCTGAACTTGATTCAGAATCTCCTGCTTACTCCTCGACACAACTCGAACGAGAGATTCCGGATCAAGTCCGGAATGACATGTCGAAGGATCGAATCCAGACCAAAAGAAGGGGGCGGGGCGATTTCCCGCCCGCCCGCTCAGTTTTCTACTCGTCTATTCGGCAGTGAGTCTAGGCAAGCGCCTTCTCAAGCCGCTGCTGCAGAACGCTCTTCGGCACAGCGCCTACTACCTGGTCAACTACATCTCCGCCTTTGAAGACCAGGAGAGTCGGGATGCTGCGCACGCCGTACTTGGCAGACGTCTGCGGGTTGAAGTCAACATTCAGCTTCGTGAACTTGACCTTGCCATCGTACTCAGTGGCCAGCTCATCAACGACCGGCGCAATCATCTTGCACGGTCCACACCACTCCGCCCAGAAGTCCACGAGAACGGGGACTTCAGAGTCGAGCACACTGGCCTGGAACTCCGCGTCATCTACATTTACTGGCTTACTCATTAATCCTTTTTCCCTTCAAAAACCCCGTGCAGGGATTCGTGCCGAAACGCTCGTGATAGTTCGGCGATTCACATAGTTAGATAGCAAATTGCCGTTTGAGATTCAGATCAGGCACATCGCCGATGCGTCCAATCGCCCGAATCGCAACTCTGGAGCGCAGCGAACTCAGTCCGCCGCAACCTCCGTGCCGCTGCTCACAGGAGCCCTGACAAGCCTAACACTTCGAAGTTCAAGGCCGGGCACCGCCGGCGCCGGATCAGGGTTGTTGCTGTCCTGCATGTCAGACGCAATATTGGCGAACAGCTCAGTCACGGCAACGTAGCCGCTGTAAGGCATATCCAGCTGCGCAACACCCGTGACGACTTCTGCGCCAGGATCAGCCTCAACACGGATCCTGTCACCGGCCTTGATACCCGCCTCATCGGCGTCAGCGCGGCTGAGATGCACGATCTCTTCCCGCTCAGCGTAGTTCATCTCGCCTCGGCGCACGACGGTCATCTCACGTTCCGGCTGGTGCAGAACACGCCCGGGGACCAGAGTCAGACCTGATCCCTCGGCTTCAGGGGCCTTCAGCTCAAAGTCCATGTCGGTGAAGTCGGGCAGCTCAGCCTCTGATGCGTCCTCGAACAGGATTGGTGTTCCTGCTTCGCCCTCGGCGCACGGTGCCTGGATTCCTTTGTTGCTCAGGCGCTCGTAGGTGATGCCCGAGTAGCCGGGAACCGCCTTGCGAATCTCCTCGAACACGCTCTCCGGGGAGTCGAAGTCGAATCCTGCGACATCCATCTTCCGCGCGATTGCTGAGATTAGCTCCCAGCCTGAGATCTCCGCGTTCTTCCGTTCCGCAGCCTGCCGCACCTGCTGCACACGACGCTCGATGTTCGTCACAGTCGAAGTCTGTTCAGCGTAGGTTGTCGCCGGGACCACGACGTTGGCGGAAGCGGTCCAGTCAGAGTCAAATACGGTGGAAACGGCCAGGAAATCGAGTGATGCGAGGGCGTGGGTTACGTCCCCGAACACCTTTCGGTCGGGGTCCATACCATCTGCCATGACGATGGCGGCCTTGATCTCACCGGAGCGCATCCGGTCGAGTAGTCCGGAGATCGTCGCGCCTTCGTTGGTCGGCAGTCCGGCGGACCAGAGGCCCTCGACCTCCTCGCGGTCGGCTGCGTCGTCGACATTCCGTCCACCTGGCAGCGCCGCAGGCGTGCAGCCGACGTCCCATGAGCCCAGTGTGTTGGCTCCGACGAATAGCGGATATACACCACCGCCCTTCTCACCGATATTGCCGCACACAAGCGCAAGATTTATGACGGCGTTGGCAAGGTCCTTCCGGTTCTCCACTCGAACCGTGTCGGCGCCGAACAGCACAGCAGCGGGCGCGTTCTCTGCGTACGTGCGGGCAGCGCGACGCACCCTGTTCTCATCAACTCCGCATATCTCGGCAACTCTTCCGGGGTCGAATTCCCACAGCGACTGCTTCAGCTCATCCACGTCGTCCGCTTCATTGCCCGATGCCTCACGGTCTTCGAGCGCCTCGTCCTCTATCACCCTTGCCAGGCCGGCGACCAGAAGGTGCTCAGTGCCGGGCTTAACCCGCAGCCACTCAGTGGCGTACCTGGTCAGCTCAGTTTCACGTGAGTCGATGACGATGATCTTCGTGCCGTCCCTGGCAGCCTTCTTGATCGGCACCGTGAGGCCGTTCTGCTCCTCGGTCGGGTTTCCGCCGATCACCATCACACACTTCGAGTTCTCGATGTCCCAGATCGGGTTGGTGGCGCCAGGAGAGCCGAGCCGGTTCTGCATGGTCTCCAGGAACTCCGGCACGGTGTTGAGTCCGGAGTCGACGTTGTTGGTGCGAAGGCCGACTCGAGCGAACTTGCCTGCGAGATAGTTGTCTTCGTTCGAACCCCTCGGCGAAGCGATGACAGCCACCTCGGACGGCGAGTACTTCTTGAGCGCCTCAGCGATCATCGACACTGCGTCGGCGTTCTCAACCTTGTTTAGAATCCCGCCCTCGCGAACGTATGAAGATTTCAGGCGGGACCGGTGGTTCGGGTAGTCATATGCGAACTTGCCCTTGAAGCAGGTCTGACCGCGGTTGGCCTCTCCTGCCAGGTCACCGCGGAAGCGAATCACCTTGTCGAACCGGTTCACCTCGGCAACCATCTGGCAGCCGGTCGAGCAGTTCGTGCAGATCGTCGAGACCTGCTTCTTAGCCTTCTCCCACTTGTACTCGCGCTCAACAAGCGCGCCTGTCGGGCAGACATCGATGCAGGCGCCGCAGAACTCACAGCCCGACTCCAGCAGCGACGTGCCGTGAGATGTTCCAACAAGCGCCACACCAGATCGGCTCGTGAGCGTCAGCGCAGTGTCGAACCGCACCTCTTCGCAGACACGCACACAGCGAGCGCAGACGATGCAGAGGTTGTAGTCACGGTCATAGAACGGGTCGTCTGTGTGTATCGGCAGGTTTCGACGGTGGTAGTTAAGCGGCGTCCGCAGGTCCAGCTCCAGCATACGGACGGTGTCTTTCAGCTCACACCGCTCGTTCTTCGGACAAATCGTGCAGCGGTCTGTCACAGCCACGTGGCGCTGGCAGATGTCCTGAGGACCGCAGAGTTCGATGCGGTGGCAGGTCAGACAGCCGTGCGGGTGTTCAGACATGAGCATCTCGATGATGCCCTGGCGTATCCCGACGATCTCCTCGGAGTTGGTCGTCACCTGCATGTCAGGCGCGGCTGGCAGCGTGCACGAAGCGGTCGTCATCTTCCTGCCGCCGCTCTCGCTGTCGACGATGCAGGCGCGGCAGGCGCCGTACGGCTTCATCTCCGGGAAGTAACAGAGGTAAGGAATATAGATTCCGGCATCGATGGCGGCCTGAAGAACCGTCTGCCCGGGCTTCGCCGTGACGTCTTGGCCGTCGATCTGGAAATTGATGCCGTCTGCCATTTAGGGCCGCGTCCTTGTCGGCAAGATCATCGAACCGTCACCGAATGAACCTGAAGGCTCCAGCGCGCCCTCCATCCGCTCCTTGAACTCATCACCGAAATACTGAAGCGCCGACGAAACCGGGTTGTAGCCAAGCTGCCCGTGACCGCAGAGCGAACCGATCTTCATGTTGGTGCCAACCTTCTCGATCAGCTCCAGGTCGCCCGGCCTCGAGTCGTTCTTGCACATCCTGTCCAGAACCTCGAGCATGTGCGTGTTTCCCAGCCTGCAGGGGAAACACTTTCCGCACGACTCAAACTGCGTAAAAGCGATCAGTGAGCGGATCAGGTCGACAACATCGGTCGTCTCGTTGCCGACGATGATTCCGCCCGAGCCGAGAATCGCCCCGGCCTTCGACATAGCATCGAAGTCGATCTCCACATCGAACGCATCGGCGCCCAGCACGCCGCCGAGCGGCCCACCGGTCTGGAGCACCTTGATCTCCTCGCCGCCCGTCACGCCGCCGCCGATCTCCTCCAACACCTGCCTGATCGTCATGCCCATCGCAACCTCGTACATGCCGGGGTGCTTGATGTGGCCGGAGAGACATACGATGGCCGTGCCCGAAGAGGTCTCGGTGCCGGTCGATTTGAACCAGTCTGCGCTGTTCGAGACTATCGACGGCACATATGAGATCGTCTTCACGTTGTTGATATTTGTCGGCTTCTGCCACAGTCCAGCAGCGGCCGGGAATGGAGGCTTGAACCGGGGCGTAGACCGCTTGCCCTCGATCGCTTCCATCAGCGCTGTCTCCTCACCTGCCACATAAGAGTCGCCGGTAAGCGAGACCTCCATCTCGAATGAGAAATTGCTGCCGAGGATGTTCTCGCCAAGCAACCCGGCTTCGTAGGCGTCGCGAATCGCCTTGCGCGTCGCCTCGATCGGAATCTCGTGCCCTTGCCTGATGAACACGTAGCCATGCGTCGAGTTCGTGGCATAGCCGTTGATGATCAGTCCTTCGATCAGCGTGTGCGGGTCGTTCTCAAGGATGCCCTTGTCGTTGAATGCGCCGGGGTCGCCCTCTTCGCAGTTGCACAGCACATACTTCACGGGCGCCTTATTCGGTGCGAGGAAGCTCCACTTCACGCCTGTCGGGAACGCTGCGCCTCCACGACCTCGCAGCCCGGAAGCCTTCACCTCATCCACGATGCTCTCCGGAGTCTGCTCGAACAGCGCCCTGTTTAGAGCCGCGTATCCGCCGTTCGCAACGTAGTGCAGCAGGCTTTTCGGATTAGTTGTCCCAAAGTTTCGGGTGACGATGCGCGTCTGCTTGCCGAACGAGTCCAGGTCCTCGATATGCGGCAGAATATCGGGCCGTTTGTCCCGGTCGCCCCAGTATGCGAAAGCGCGCTCGATGATCGGCGAGCCGCCGCGAACGTGCTTATCGACAATCTCTGCAGCTAGCTCAGGTGTCACGTTGCCGTAAAGCACTCGCGGCTCACCCGGCATCTGCACATCGACGATTGTCTCGAGGTACATCAGACCAATGGCGCTGACGGGCGTGACGTTCGCCTCAACCCCGAGGCTCTGCACCGCCTCTTTGACCGCGGCCAGCACTTCGTCAGAACCGGCAGCCTGACCAGAAGTGCCACCCTGAACCCTGATCCATGGCTTGTCGGAGTCGGCAAGCTCAGCCCAGCGGGCATTCGCTCTTTCGACCAGTTCCTCGAATTGTGAGGGCATTTCCGGGTCCGTCCCCTGAGTTCAGGTCTTGCCGTGCTAGTGAGATTCCGGCGGGTTGGTCCGCAGGCCCGCTGCGAGCTGTGCAGCAGAGTCCGGCGTCACTCGACCCTTCATGTGGTGGTCAACAGCAACTACCGGAGCGTTCGCGCACGCTCCCAAACACGTGCTGTATCGAAGTGTCACCGTTCCGTCCTCGGTCGTCGCCTCTTCATCAATGCCGAGTTCGTCTTGCACAGCCTTCAACACGTTCTGTGCACCCAGCAGGTGACAGCTTGGGCCCCAGCACACATCGAGCGTCACGCGTCCGGGCGGTGTGAAACGAAAATTGGTGTAGAAGGAAGCGACGCTCCATACCTCGTTGATCGAAGTGCGAGAGTGGTCTGCGACCTCTTCTATCGCCTCGTCCGGGATGTAGTGGATGGCGTCCTGCACGGCCAGCAGAGAAGAAAGCACGGTGATCGTCGGCTGCTGCTGGGAAGTGATCGCATGTCTGATGCGTTCCCGCAGCTTCGTCGATGTGTCACTGCTGGTGGTCGTCACTGTGTGTCTCGTCGCTGGTGGCGTTCCCGGTAACCTGGCCGGTGATAGAGCTCAAGCGAACTCAGATAGGCATCTTTCACTCGGGCTCATGGAGCTTAGATCGCGCCCATTGAGAATTTGGTCACAATCCTAGCAAGTGTTCGCCTGAGCAACAACGGGGAACGTGCGCGTGAGCCAAAAGCTTCTCCCTCCCTGACAGGGAGGGAGCTAGAGGGTGGGTTGTAGTCTGATTCAACGGCTGCCATTCACAGGGATGACCCTAACCCTCTCCCAAGCTGGGAGAGGGGATGGCGCCGCCCTTCAACGGGCTATGGATGGCAGCACCTTCGGCCACGACCGCCGCTACCTGTCATTCTGAACTTGATTCAGAATCTCTCGTTCGACTCGGGATCCAAGGTCAGATCCCTCCGCTTCGGTCGGGATGACGAACCTCGTGGTTGATCTCTCCCTACACCACAGGCGAAGACCCGCCGTCTGCGTTCAGCGAGGCACCGGTGATGTAGCTCGCCCGCTCTGAGCACAGGAACACGATCGCATCGCCTGCCTCTTTCGCCTCGCCAATCCGCCCCATCGGCACATTCGCTCCAACAGCCTTCCAGTGGTCGTCCAGCGTGTATGACGGATCCTTTGCGTTCATCGCCTCCCAGCGGGTTCGGTGCTGGCCGCTCTTCAACACACCCACGCAGACCGTGTTGACGCGGATGTTCTCAGGAGCGAATTCCTTCGACCACGCCTTGGTCAGCGAAATCCCGGCCGACCTCGAAAGCGACGTCGGCTGCGAGCCGCCTGCTGAAGCCTTTCCGCCCGGTGTAGTCGTGTTTACGACCGCTGCTGCGGACGACTTCCGCAGGTGTGGCAGCGCGTTCCGCATGCAGTACACAGCGCCGAACACCTTCAACTGCAGGTCCTCGGAAAGCTGGTCATTCGTCATGTCCTCCAGCTTCGAGGCCGAGGAAGTTCCTGCGTTATTCACAAGAATGTCGAGGCCGCCGAACTCGCTCACGGTACGGTCGATCGCCGACTTCACAGAACTCTCGTCGCGCACATCGGTGGCGATGCCGATTACGTCCTGGCTGCCGCTCTCGGCCTTGATTTCGGCAACGGCTTCGTCCAGCTTCGACTGCGTGCGCGCCACTATCGCGACCTTCGCTCCCTCAGCCGCAAGTGTCGCCGCAGCGGCCTTGCCAATGCCGTCGCTACCGCCAGTGATGAACGCAACTTTTCCTGCGAGGCCGAGGTCCATTTGAGATTTCCTTCTGGTTTTGAGTTCGATTCTGTGCGCTGCTTCGCGCCTCCGCCAGGCTGCCACCAGGCCGGGCGCGGCCGGATTATAGACCTCGCACAGACGTGAGCCGCTAGAAGTCGCCGAACGAGGCATCCGTCGACACCGACTGCCATGATGAAATGGGTGTAAACCCGTCGTGTATTTCCGCAAGTTGCGACGATAGAATCTATCTTCTGTGACCGGCGCAGACTCGAATCGCTACGCACCGGCACGGCAACATCGCTTTCACCCTGCAAATCCCGAGCCGAAGATGACACCTGACAACCCCGGTCAAAATGGCCCGCGCTTCAAGCCCTTGACCGTCCCTCGACGCACCGTCATGGGACCCGGCCCAAGCTCTGCGAACCCCTCTGTACTGCGCGCCATGTCGCTGCCCGTGATCGGCTACCTGGACCCGGCCTACTTCAATGTGCTCACCGAAGTTGAGTCGATGCTCAAAGAGGTGTTCAAGACTGAGCAACGCGCGTTCGCGGTCGCAGGCGCCGGCTCGGCCGGCATGGAGGCAGGGCTGCAAAGCCTCCTGGAGCGCGGCGACAAGGTGATCATCTGCTCATACGGCTACTTCTGCGAACGACAGGTGCTCATGTGCGAGCGACTCGGCGTCGAGGTCATCGAGCTGAAGTCTGAATGGGGCAAGGCTTTCAAACCAGAACAACTCGCAGACGCATTGAAGCAGCATCCCGACACGCGGCTCGTCGTCAGCATCCACGCAGAGACCTCGGCCGGCACGCTCCATCCCATTAAGGAGATGTCTGACCTCGCTCACGACGCGGGCGCGCTCTTCATGACCGACACCGTCACATCGCTCGCAGGCTGCGAGGTCGATTTCGATGGCTGGGACCTGGACTTCGCATACTCTGGCAGCCAGAAGTGCCTGGCCGCGCCGCCCGGGATCAGCCCGGTCGCCATCTCACATCGGGCGCTCGATCACATCCGCGCTCGCAAGACCCTGCCATCAAGCTGGTATCTCGACCTCACGCTGATCGCCGACTACTGGGGACCGGAGCACAAACATCACCACACTAACCCGGTGAACATGGTCTATGGCCTCCGAGAAGCGCTGGCGCTCACCCTGAACGAGGGCTTGGAGACGCGCTGGCTCAGGCATGAGCGCGTGGCCGCATCTTTACGCGACGGCCTTGCGGCGCTGGGATTGGAATCGCCGGTGGAGCAGTCGGCCCGCCTCAACCAGCTGACAGTCGTCTCGCTGCCGAAGGGCGTCGACGATGTGAGGCTTCGCACTCAGCTGTTCGATCAGTACGGCATCGAGGTCGGACGAGGGCTGGGCCAGTTTGCAGGCAAGGTGATCCGCATCGGCCTCATGGGCGAGTCATGCGTTCCTGCCAACGTCTTCAACCTGCTCAACGCGCTGGAGCACCTACTACCCGAGCACGGCTACGAAACAGGCAAAGGCGCAGGTACAGGAGCCGCAGCAGCGAGGCTTGCGAAGGAGCCGGCACCGCTGTACTAGGCGGAGAAGTGCCGGGCGGCCGTGATTCTCCCTCCCTATTAGGGAGGGAGTTAGAGGGTGGGTTGACTACCTGTCATTCTGAACTTGATTCAGAATCTCTCGCTGTCGCGGCACCTACGGTCAGATCCCTCCGCTACGGTCGGGATGACACGTCGACGGGTCGGCCTACTCCACGGCCTCCAGCCTCTGCTGCAACCGATCAATCTCAGCCAGCGCATTCTCGAGCCGCAGATAGACCTCTTCGATCGACTCCCGAGGTCCGAGCGGCACCACAGGTCCCATCACACCGTCACACTCCAGCACCCAACCGCCAATCCAGAAGCTCGCAAGCGCATCATCGGCCGGACGCAGAACGTTCCAGTACCTGCAGCCTGAAAGATCGTCGCCACTAGCCGGCCCCGCAGCCTGTGAGAACAGGACCGGCGCTTCGTCAGAGATCACATGGGAAGGCGAGCGTGGCCTCTGCCAGACTGAAGGTTCGGAATACTCAATCCGCTCCACAGCCTCCGAGCCAGACTCAGCGACCACATCGTTTGCAGCGCGGCCCTCCACTTCGGCCACGCCGCCACCGCCGCTCTGCATTCCGAACAGCACCAGAGCCGCTGCGGAGGCCAGCAACGCCACGGAGATGGCTATTTCGGATGGCTTCAGCACCACGTCACACCAGCCTGACCGGCGCGTATTCGATACGCACCGTCACGTGGACCCAACCCCAGCCCTTCGGTTACTGAATCGTGCGCCAAGCGTCGGGTGTACGCCAGAGTGCTAGACGCCGCAGCGAAGCCTCCGTACACGGGATATCGTCTGGGAGCCTGCCTCCGAACCAGCCGGTGAAACTACGGGCCGCGGCCCGGCGGGAGCCTCTCGAAATAGCAAGAACTGAGCACATTCACCGCACGGGCGCAAACTGGTCACATGTACGATTACCGGCGCACAGATTCCAGGCATCACCATGACCTCTGAACCCGGCTGGAAAACCGAACTCGAAGATGGACTCGTCATGCGCGGCGCAACCCGCGACGATGCCATGCGTCTTGCCGACTTCAACACCGAGATGCACACGGATGACGACGAGCCGCGGGAGTGGATGTGGAACTGGACCAACGACCTGGTAACGAAGCCGCATCCCACAATGAAGCTCGACGACATCATCCTCGTCGAGGACACGAGTAACGGCCAGGTCGTCTCTTCTTGCATCTATTTCGAACAGACATGGTCTTACTGCGGCATTCCTGTGCCGTTCGGACGGCCTGAGCTGGTCTCCACGCATCCCGACTACCGCAACCGCGGCCTCATCCGCCGGCAGTTCGAACAGATGCACCGTTGGGGCGATGAGCGCGGGCACCTCGTGCTCGGCATCACCGGCATCCCCTTCTACTACCGGCAGTTCGGATACGAGATGGCGCTGCCGATGGGCCCGCAGCGAGATGGCTCGGTGGCCCACCTGCCGAAACCCAAGAAAGACGAGAAGCTGCCGGTCTCAATTCGACCGGCCGAGCGCTCCGACGCGCCGTTCATCACTAATCTGAAAAATGACTCGCTTGACCGGTCACTGTTTGCCCCGCTCGTAACACCGGACGAAGTCGAGTACCAGATCTTTGATCGACACCCGAAGAGCGTGATATCGAGAAAGGCGCTGATCATCGAGGACGAATCGGCGCAGGCCGTCGGCTTCGCGGTCTACTCACCAGCGGTCGAGATGCAGGGTGCTGAGCTGTCATCGCTCGAGTTCAACGAGATGTGGATGTTCAGGGAGTACACAGAGCCGTTCCTGAAGTTGCTGCGAGATGTGCTGCTAGCGGTTCCGGCCGAGGGTGACAAGTCGGTGCGTGTGATCTCCGCAAGGCTGGCGGACGGACACCCTGCGCAGTCGTTTCTTGGGAGCCAGTTCCCGTCTGGCAAGAGCAACTACGCCTGGTACATGCGGACGCCGGACCTCCCGAAGCTGCTCAAGCTGGTTGCGCCGAAGTTGGAAGAGCGGCTGGCCGGCACCGTGTTCGGAGGGCTGAGCGGCGAGAAGGTCCTGAGCTTCTACCGCAGCGGCGTGGCATTCACGTTCGAAGACGGCAACATTACCGATGTCAAAGAGACGAAGTTCCCGGTCAGGCACAAGGCTGTGGCTAGCCTGCCAGACCTCTCGTTCCTGCAGTTGCTGTTCGGCCGCACCAACATGTCCGGGCTACGGGAGGTACTGGTAGATGCGCACGCCACGTCCTCCGGGAACGAGTTGCTACTGGATACGCTCTTCCCGAAGATGCCGTCTGACACTCGCTTCGCCATGAGCTAGAGCGAGACTGCTTCCAGAAACCCCGTCTCAGTTCGTGCCGATCTCTTCGCGCAGAACACCAGTCGCCGCACATACCAGAACATGATACCTTGTACATCTATGCATGATAGATCAAGGTATGGTGCGCACGGTGCAGATCGATAAGGACCTCGTCGCAGCCTCGGCGACCCCGCTCGTCCTGGCAATTCTCGTCGAAGGCGAGAACTACGGCTACGCCATCTTGAAGCGCGTCCGGGAGCTGTCGAACGGCAAGCTCGACTGGACGGACGGCATGCTCTACCCGCTGCTCCACCGCTTGCTCAGGCTCGGCTATGTCACCACTGAATGGCGGACGCCGCCCGAAGGCCGCAGGCGCAAGTACTACGCCATCACCGATTCAGGACGCGCCGCCCTGAAAGAGCATCACAGGCAGTGGGTTACCGTGACCGACGCTCTGAGCGAGGTATGGCGTGACTCAGACTTCTCAGATTTCGCACTGGGCAACGCCTGATGCGTAGCCTCGAAGCACAGATTGCAGAGTGGCGATCATTCCTTACGCAGAACCCGGCGGTCGATGGGCATGAAGTTGACGAGCTTGAGAATCACCTGCGCTCTCAGATCACCGACCTCGCAACGACCGGCCTCTCGGACGACGAAGCGTTTCTGGTAGCCGTTAAGCGGATGGGCTCGCTAGACGACCTGGCCGACGCGTATGCACAGGAGTACAGCGGACGGCTCTGGAAGCAGATCGTCGGCTCGACGCGAGACAGGACGACAGACGCGACCGACGGCCGGTTGATCGCTGTGACATTCGCCGTCGCATCCGCAATTGCCGTGGCGCTGACGCTGCTTGTCGGCGGCTACCCGGACTACGAGGCCTCGTGGCTGGTTCGAAACGCTGGCCTGCTGGTGCTCCCCTTCCTATCCGGATACTTCGCCGTCAGGCAGCAGCTGTCCGCACAGCAGATGCTGGTCTCTGCCATCCCGTTCGTCGTCGCGGCCGTGCTGATCAATCTCTATCCGTATGCCGACAACACATCTGAAGACTTCCCGTACGGCGAAGGATCTGCGACCGAGCTGCTGGTGGCGCTCCATCTGCCGGTTGTGCTCTGGATCGCTTGCGCCTATCCATACCTGGGCGGCGACCTGAAGTCCCGCGAAAGGCTGATGGACTTTGTCCGCTTCACCGGCGAGTGGTTCATCTACTACGTCCTGCTCGCGCTCGGCGGCGGAGTGCTGCTTGGCCTGACCGCGGCGATCCTGGAGCCGGCAGGTGTAGATGTCGAAAGCATCATCGAGTGGGTTCTGCCCGCGGCAGCTGCAGGCGGCGTAATCGTGGCGGCGTGGCTTGTGGAGTCGAAGCAGGCGGTCATCGAGAACATGGCCCCGGTGCTCACGATGGTCTTCACGCCTCTGTTCGCAGTGATGCTGATCGTATCCGCAATCGTCTACGCTGTAACCGGGATTGGCGCAGCGTTCGACCGTGAACTGCTCGGTGTCTTCGACGCCCTGCTGATCGTGGTTCTCGGACTCGTGTTGTACTCGATTTCGGCCCGGGAACCTTCGGCGCCACCGACATTGATGGACCGCGTGCAGATGGCAGCTGTGGCGGCGGCGTTGATACTCGATGCGATGGTGCTCGGAGCGATGATCGTGCGCATCGGCGACCTCGGCTTCACACCGAACCGGCTGGCTGCGCTCGGCCTCAACATCATGCTCTTCGTGAACCTGAGTGGTACCGCCTGGTACTCAGTCCGCCTGCTAACCGGCCGCGACACTTTCCACAGGCTGGAAGGCTGGCAGATCAGCTACCTCCCCGTCTTCGCAGCCTGGGCCGCTGCCGTAGTGATCATCCTGCCGCCGCTGTTCAGCTTCGAGTGATTGCTTAGCCACTCCTCGAGAAGTTCAGGGTGCCAGTTCTTTCTCCCTCCCTGGCAGGGAGGGAGAAAGAGGGTGGGTTGTCGTCGACGTAAGCGGCTGCCAGTCAGAAGGATGACCCTCACCCTAACCCTCTCCCAAGCTGGGAGAGGGGATTGTCCTTCGACAAGCTCAAGGTGGCTGCACTCTGTCATTCTGAACTCGATTCAGAATCTCTCGTTCGACCATGGATCAACGGTCAGATCCCTCCGCTACGGTCGGGATGACAGATTGAAGGGTCGAAGGGAGTCGCCTCCTACTCCTTCCTCTGCACCCTGCGCTCGCCGGGTTTTCCGACAACCCCGAACATAGGCGACTTGATGCCCCAGTGGTAACCGCCCGGCTCGTCTGAGCTCTCAACCGTCACATCCGGCCTGTCGAAAACGTCATCCCTCAGCGCCGTGCCGAGCCCTGGTCCAACTGGCGCAAGCAGTTCGCCATCCACCACTTCGATGTTGCGATCGACGATGTTCGAGTACCAGCCGGTCTCGCCGTAGAACGCCCGGCAGGTCTCCATCAACCAGGCATTTGGCGCATTCATGGCTACGTGCGCGCAGGCGAAGATATTCACTGGTCCCGTCATGTCGTGCGGGGCGACCGGGCGCTGCTCGGCCTCGGCCATCGTCGCAATCTTCTTCGTCTCCGTGATTCCGCCCGTCCAGATCAGGTCTGGCATTACGACCTCGGCAGCGCCTGCCCGCAGGTACTCACGGAACTGGTACTTCGAGATCAGCCGCTCGGACACGCACACCGGAGCCACGATCTCGTTCGCCAGCACGATGTGGTTCTGCACGTGTGTTGGCTGCATCAGCTCCTCCTGCCACAACATGCCGAACTGGTCCATCGCCCGCCCGATCTTGATGGCGTTGTTGATGTTCCAGCGGCCGTGACCATCGTTCGCCACATCAAGCTGATTACCGACGGCGTTCCTGATCGCCTCGATCGGCTCAATCATCAGGTCGAGGTCTTCGGCAGTGAGGTTCACGCCCTGGGTTGCGTCCGCGAAATGGTCGGTGAAGGCCCATTTCATCGCTGTGATGCCGTCGTCTACAAGGCTTTTCGCCAGGGTGCCGGCGTCGAGAATCGCCAGCTCGGTGTCTTTGTTCGGGCCCCACTGTCCGGTGGTGTTGTAGGTGCGGATGCGGTCCCTGCACGCCCCGCCCAGCAGGTTGTATATCGGCTGCTGCGCCACCTGTCCTGCGATATCCCACAGTGCGATATCGATCGCCGAAAGGGCTCTCGACTCAGCGCCCGCGTAGCCGAAGGCATTCGACATGTCCCACATGTCTCGCCAGTGCTGCTCAATCGCCAGCGGGTCCTTCCCGATGAGAATTGGCGAGAAGACCTGGTGCACGATCCCAGCCACGGCACGCGGTCCGAACCACGTCTCGCCCAGCCCGGTGAACCCGGCGTCGGTATGCACGCGCACCCATGTCGCCTCCGGATGCTCTGCAATATGAATCGTCTCAAGCCTGGTGATCTTCATTCTTTCTCTCTTGTTGCACAGTGGTGAGGCCTGCTTATCCATGCCCCGGCGGCATGCTACACCCGGGACCGGCCTGCACATCAGGCAATCATCACATCAACCTGCACGAATGTCCGGGCAAAGCACTATCATCCGTGCCACCGTTGCCAGCGCCCATCAGACCGGAGGGAGAGAGTTGACAGCCACAACGCCGGACCAGTCGGCCGCGCCAGCCACGAGCGCGCTCCGTTGCGAAGGCCTGAGCAAGTCGTTCGGCGACCTGCAGGCGGTGAAAAACGTCTCCTTTCACATCGAGCGAGGAGAGACATACGGCCTTCTCGGACCTAACGGCGCAGGCAAGACCACGACAATCTCGATGGTCTGCGGAGTCCTCGCTCGTGACGAAGGCGAAGTGCTGGTCGACGGGCAATCGATGTCCTCCGGCAGTGTCGACGTCAAGAGCCTGATCGGCTACGTCCCGCAAGACCTCGCCATCTACCCGGACCTCACGGCTTCGGAGAACATGCGCTTCTTCGCCCGGCTCTACGGCCTGTCACGCAACGACGCGAACTCACGCATCGACGAAGTTCTCGACACGATCGGACTCTCGGACCGGGCCGGCGATCTGGTCAAGACCTACTCGGGCGGCATGAAGCGTCGGCTGAATATCGGACTCGGCATGCTGCATCGGCCGAAGCTGCTGATCCTTGACGAGCCAACGGTCGGCGTCGACCCACAGAGCCGCAACGCAATTCTTGAAAACGTTGACCAGCTCAGCGGCGAGGGCATGGCGGTGCTCTACACCACGCACTACATGGAAGAGGCTGAGCGACTGTGCGACCGCGTCGGGATCATCGATGAAGGCGAACTCAAGGCCGAAGGGACACGCAGGGAACTCGTCTCGCTGGTGGGCGAGCATGACCGCATCCAGATCGAAGGTGCTGGCGACCTCGAAGCCGGTGTTGCTGCAGTCAGGGATCTGCCCGCCGTCCGTGAGGCCAGCGTCGCCGGCCAGGTGATCAGCCTGATCGTAAACGAGGCGAGAAACACGCTGCCCGAACTGCTTTCCACTATCACCGGGACCGGCGTGCAGGTCCGCAGTATTGACGTGGCCGAGCCTGACCTCGAAGCCGTCTTCCTCCACCTGACCGGAAAGGCGCTCAGAGACTGATGCTCAGGGTCGCTGTTGCTATAGCGATGAAGGATCTCCGGCAGCGTCTGCGAGATCGGTCGGCGATCATCCTGGCGCTGGTTGTGCCATTCGCGCTGACCTTCATCTTTTCGCAGAGCCTGAGCGACGTGACCGGCGGTGAGGTCACATTCGACTATGCGATTGCCGACCTCGACGGCGGCTCTGCCTCACAGGGCTTCATCGGCGCGCTGCGCGAGCTGGAGCAGGAAGATGTCGTATCGCTACGGATCGCTACGACGCGCGAACAAGCAATCAACCTTGCAGGTGAAGGCGACGTGCAGGCTTCGTTCGTCATTCCGGCAGACTTCTCCGAGGCCGTAGCCACCAACGAGGCTGTGATGATCGAAGTGTTCGGCAACGCTGACGCGCCGATCGGCACCACGGTCGCCGAGTCGATGGCCGAGCGTTTCCTGCAAGAAGTTCGCGCCGTTCAGGCATCGATCGCTACAGCGGCCGGAAATCTCGCTGAGCCTGACTTCGATGCTCTCGCAACACGAGCGGCCGAGTTCCCGAACCCGATCACGGTTGAAGACGTCTCCGCAAGCCGCAAGGAGCTCGATGCCAACACCTTCTATGCGGCCGGCATGGCGGTCTTCTTCCTCTTCTTCACAGTTCAGTTCGGCGTGACCGGCCTGCTTGAAGAGAGGCGAGACGGCACGATGCGCCGACTGCTCGTGGCCCCGGCTCCTCGTTCGGCAATCCTGTTGGGCAAGCTGCTGACGGGCTTCGTGCTGGGCGTTGTCAGCACAGCCATTCTTGCCGTCCTGTCTACTTTCTTGCTCGATGCCGACTGGGGCAGCGGCGTCGGCGTCGGAATCCTCATCGTGGCCGGGGTGATCGCCGCAGTCTCGATTACTGCGCTCGTCGCATCGTTCGCCAACTCCGTCGAGCAGGCTGGCAGTGCTCTCGGCATCATCGCCCTGGTCTTCGGCGCGCTCGGCGGGTCGTTCTTCCCGGTCTCGCAGGCCGGAGGCTTCATCCAGCAGGTCAGCCTCATCACGCCACATTCGTGGTTCCTACGCGGCCTAAGCGAGCTTCAAAGTGGAGGCGAAGTTGTCGACATCTGGCCATCCGTCCTCGCACTCCTGGTTTTCACTGCCGTGACTGCAGCGATCGCAAGCCGACGGCTCGGAAAGGCGGTGCAGGCATGAAGCCACTGACCATCGCCGCCTACAACCTGAAGCGGCTCTTCAGGGACAGGTCGAACATCTTCTTCGTCATCATCCTGCCGCTGGTGCTGATCATGCTGCTGGGCTCCGTTTTCGGCGGCACCTTCACGCCCGAAGTTGCTGTCTACGACGCATCAGAAGATGAGCGGAGCCGGCGCGTCGTCGATGCGCTGGAGCAGGTCAGCGATGTCGACATCCGGCTGACAGACAGCGAGGACGATGTTGTCGATGCCGTGAGCGGCGGCCGAGCGCAGGCAGGTCTTGTGATACCTGCCGATTTCTCAGCCCAGATCGACCAGGGCAGCGCAGTGACCGTTCGCTACTTCGGTCGTCTCGACACCCTCGCGCCGCAGCTACAGTCGGCGGTGAACGCGGTCATTGCTCGTGAGAGCGCAGTGATCCGAGCAGCCCGGTTTGCGAATAGCGAGACCGGTGTGTCGTTAGATCAGGCGACTTCGCAAGCGCAGTCCGCGCTGGACGAGCTTCCCGCGATGACCGTTGCGCTCAGCATCGTTGGCGACGACCTGGTTCCGGATGCTGAAGGTTTCGACTCCAGCGCAGCGTCGCAGTTGTTGCTGTTCGTGTTCCTCACCTCGCTGACCGGCTCCGTAGCTCTTATCGAGACACGCAACCTGGGCCTGTCGAGACGCATGCTCTCCACGCCGACATCGGCACGTACGGTGCTGCTCGGCGAAGCGCTTGGCCGATATGCCATTGGCCTCATGCAGGGACTGATCATCATGGGCGGCTCTGCCCTCTTATTTGGCGTCGGATGGGGCAGCCCCGGAGCGGCGACGTTGATTATGGTGCTGTTCGCACTCGTGGGCGCAGGGGCCGGAATGCTGGTCGGTAGCCTGCTGGCGAATGAGCAGCAAGCGCTGGCCATCGGATTGCTGCTCGGGCTGGGCGGAGCGGCGCTCGGAGGCAGCATGGTGCCGCTCGAAATCTTCCCCGACACGCTGCGGACCATCGCCCACATCATGCCGCACGCCTGGGGCAACGACGCCTTCGCCACGCTGCTTCAGGACGGCGGCGGCATAGCTGACATCGGCACCGAGCTGGGCATCCTCGCCGCCTACGCCGCCGGTCTGCTACTGATCTCCAGCTATATCTTCCGCCGCCAGATCACGTCAGGTTAGCGACGACGCCACCCTTCGACAGGCTCAGGATGGCCGGTAGGTTCTCCCTCCCTGTCAGGGAGGGAGTTAGAGGGTGGGTCGTCTGCTACTTCAGCGGCTGCCAGTCAGAGGGATGACCCTCACCCTAACCCTCTCCCAAGCTGGGAGAGGGGATTCAGCCACCCTTTGCCAAACCGCCATCCTAAGCTTGTCGAAGAGTGGCGGTAGTCTGTCATTCTGAACTTGATTCAGAATCTCTCGCTCACCGCCCATCAGCGGTCAGATCCCTCCGCTGCGGTCGGGATGACACATTAAACGTTCTTCCCTTCTCCCTCGATGGGAGAGGGACTAGGAGAGGGACTAAGGGAGAGGGTGATGTCGGCCAGAGGCCGACGACTCGCCGACTCGTGGCCACTCATCAGCAAGCCCTTTACTTCAAGAAGTCCAGCGCAGACCTGACGAAAATCTCTGCGCCAATCGGCAGGCAGTCCTCGTTGAAGTCGAAGCGGGCATTGTGATGCCCCTCGGTGCCGTCTTTCGCAGCGCCGACCAGGAAGTAGGTACCCGGGATCCTGTTCAGGAACTCCGCCATGTCATCGCCAACACTCACCGGGTCCGCCTCGTCAACATTGTCCTCGCCTGCAACCTGCGCTGCGATGCCCGCGGTCCACGACGCAACTTCCGGGTTGTTGATGACCGGTGGCGCTCCGTAGAGCTGCTCGAAAGAAGCAGATCCGCGCATGGCCCCTGCTACGTTCGAAGTGATCCGCTTAATCGCATCGAAAATCTGCTCTCGCACCTCAGGCTTGTAGGCCCGCACAGTGCCCTCGACAACCACAGTGTCGGCAATCACATTTGGAGCTGATCCGCCGTGGATCTGCCCGAACGTCACCACACCCATCTCGTTCGGCGAAACCTCGCGGCTGATGATCGTCTGCGCCGTCGAAACAATCTGTGCTGCCGTAGCGACTGGGTCGATCGTCAGGTGTGGCATCGCGCCGTGACCGCCCTTACCCGTCACCTCGATTCGCACCGCGTCGGCGCTGGCAAACACGGTGCCGCGGTTAACGCCGACGAAACCTGTTGGCAGCTGGTTCCATAGGTGAGTTCCGATCACGCGGTCGGCCTTCCACCGGTCGAACATGCCGTCGCGCTCCATCGCTAATGCGCCTGACACGATCTCCTCCGCGGGCTGGAACGCGAAAATCAGGCGGCCCTTCAACTGCTCCTTCATACCCGCCAGCATCTCGGCCGCAGCAAGCGCCATCGTGATGTGCCCGTCATGCCCACAGGCGTGCATCGCTCCATTCGTCGCAGCGAAATCCAGGCCCGTCTTCTCGATGATTGGCAGTCCGTCGATGTCCGCCCTGACCATCAGTGAAGGCCCGTCCGAAGCGCCCTCGAGCACGCCGACGACGCCGGTCTCACCGATGCCGGTGTGGACTTCGAGACCGGCCGCCGTAAGGCGCTCAGCAATGTACGCGGCAGTCTGTGTCTCCTCGAAGCCAAGCTCCGGCATCGCGTGCAGAGCGCGCCGCATCGACACCATGTCCGCTGTCTTCGCCTGCACAGTCTCTCGGACGCTATCTGCCATCAACTTATCTCCACTACAAATGGTTGCGGTTGGCTCGCCTTCCAAACCCGCGGAGTCTAGCACCTGCCGCTGCTGCTAAACTCCGGCTATGAACCGGTCTCTGCCGCTGTTCCCTCTCGACATGGTCCTCTTTCCGGGCGCGGTCGCATCCCTCCAGATCTTCGAGCCCCGTTACCGCGAGATGCTGCGCGACTGCATGGCAGACGACAGGCGGTTTGGCATCGTGCTCATCAAGAGTGGCCGCGACACCGGACCAACTGCAGAACCGTTCAACACCGGGACCGTTGCGCACATATCCGAGATAGGTAAACCGAGGCGCGGCGCCATACCGATCAGCGTCACAGGCGAATCGCGCTTCAAGATCATCGAAGAGCTGCGAGTCCACTCCTACTTGAGTGCAGAGGTCGAGGTGCTTGAAGATGACCCTGAGGAAAAGGCGCCAGACGAGATTGTCGCCGCATCGCATGATGCGACCATGCGCTACCTCGGCACCATGCTCGCTTCGCAGGGCGTCTACAAGGCTGAGCCTGAAGTCCCGGAAGATCCGCTTGAACTCTCTTACTACATGGGCATGATTGCCAGCACCGCTTCAAACAGGGAACTGCAACTGCTGCTGAACCCGAACAGCCTGACCGAACGCTTGCAGGCAGGCATCGCACTTCTGGAGCAGGAGGCGGACGATCTGCAAAAGGCGTTCATGCGTTCGGGGCCAGGCCGCGACCGTTCGCTGTTTTCGACCAATTAGGCCGGGACCAGGAAGTTGGTGGTTAGGAATGGTAACGATGCTGCGAGACCCGCTTCGATGACCCGGCGCTTCGACCGTGGCGACGTGATCGTGTTCCGCTATCACCATCCGGTGTTGGGCGTCGAGCGCGGAGCAGTCGCACGGGTCGTCGAGGACACAGACGATCGCACGATCATCTACATCTCTTCGGGCAGCGAGTACCGACAGGTCATATGGATGGGCGACGCACCGCCGAAGCCTGAGCAGGTGGGCAAGTTCGAGGGCAAGGCGTGGTGGAAGTACGACGTCCTGCGCATCATGTATCCGGGTGTGCCCTACTCCATGTGGGCGATGTGGTACGCAGATTCCGGCGAGTTCGCGAAGTGGTATGTGAACATCGAATCGCCGTTGGAGCGAACCGAATTCGGCTTCACAGCCGTTGATCACGAGCTCGATATCGTGGCCAATCCTGATCTTTCGTGGGAATGGAAGGACGAAGCCGAACTCGCACGAATGGTAGATGTCGGCATATTCACCGCAGAGCAGGCCGAGGACTTCAGAAAGCATGGCGAGGACGCGGTGAAGCGAATCGAAGAGCGCACCGCACCGTTCAACGAGCCCTGGCCGGAGTGGCGTCCAGACCCTTCATGGGGCCCGCTGAAGATGCCTGAGGATGACTCGGAGTGGATGGAGTAGCTTCCGTCTCCCGCAAGCAGGAGAGGGTTGGGGTGAGCGCCTCGGATTCTGTCATTCTGAACTTGATTCAGAATCTCTCATTCGACCAGGGATCAGCGGTCAGATCCCTGAGACCCGCAAGCAGGTGCCCCTCGGTCGGGATAACACGCTGTGGGTTTCGACGCCTCCCCTCTCCCTCGATGGGAGAGGGATTAAGGGAGAGGGTGATGTCGGCCGGAGGCCGATCGGGCGCAGCAAGCGGCGCCCCTACCGGTGACAGCTATGACCACCTACGCCACGTACTTGCCTTCCCTTGCCGCGGCGTTTGCTCGGCCACGCTCCTGGAATGCCGTTTGTGCTGCTGGGACGTTCTCGGGCTTGCCCATCCACGCCTTCTGCGGCGCAGCCTGCAGGCCCCGGCCATAGGAGTAGGTCAGCTGCCACGGAGCGTTCACCGACTTTGCATACTTCGCAATGGCGTCAAGGTTCACGGTCGCCTCGTCGTCGCCCTGTCCGCCAGACAGGAAGGCGATACCCGGCACAGCAGCCGGGACAGTGCGCAGGAAGCAGTTCACCGTTTTCTCGGCGACTTCCTCTGCGGGCGCCCTGTTCGGCGCGTCGGTGGCCGAGATCACCATATTTGGCTTCAGCACCATCTCATCCAGCACCACTCGCTGGCTCAGCAATTCATCGAACGTGCGGCGGAGCGTCAGCTCAGTCACCTCTTCACATCGATCGATCGAGTGCGTGCCGTCCATCAGCACTTCGGGCTCGACGATCGGCACCAGCCCGGCCTCCTGCACAAGAGCGGCGTAACGAGCAAGCGCATGAGCATTGGCGTCGATCGCACGTTGCGACGGAATGTTCTCGCCAATGTTGATCACCGCTCGCCACTTCGTGAACTTAGCGCCCTGCTCACGATAGGCCTCCAGTCGCCCGCGCAAACCGTCGAGACCGTCGGTGATCACCTCGCCTGGAGCGCCTGCAAGCGGGTTTGTCGACTTGTCGACCTTCACGCCTGGAATTACGCTGTTGCTCTCAAGCATCTGGACGAACGGCGTGCCGTTCTCGTGCGACTGCGCAAGTGTCTCCTCAAACAGGATCACGCCGGAGATGTAGTCACCAATATCCGGCGTCGCAAACAGCGCGCCGCGGTACTGGATGCGGTTTGCCTCAGTATTCTCGACGCCGATCGCATCGAAACGTCGCTTGATCGTGCCCGTGCTCTCGTCGGCGGCAAGGATCCCCTTGCCTGGCTGGACCATCGCCTTCGCCACATCGTTCATCTCAGACATCTCGGTCCCTCCAAATCGGTGTCAGGCAAGGCTTCGGAACCCGCCGGACGGAGACTAAATCGGCTATGTGAAGAGCACCGTTATTGGCGCCGGGAAAGTTACCGAAACAGCGTAGGACAACCGCCTGAAAGCCACAACGCCTGACAGCGCCGCGGTGCGCACCTTCAGTATTAATTCATGCGGGCCTAACGGCTCGTTCATGCCGGTCCGGCGGGCCCGTGTTATGTATGAGCAATACACTAGTATTCGTGCACGGATGTCCAGCTTCGCAACAGGCCTTCTAAGGCCGGAATTGGACCGCACCTCATGACCAGCCAGCAGCCAGACCACCTCTCCACCATCACGCAGTTCATCCTCGAACGAGAGCGTGATCGTCCTGACGCAACAGGCGACTTCACAGCGCTGCTCAACGCCATCGCACTCGCCGGCAAGCGAATATCCCACGACGTCAACCGCGCAGGAATCGCAGACATCATCGGCCTCACCGGCGATGAGAACATCCAGGGCGAACAGGTCCAGAAGCTCGACCTCATCGCAAACGCGCAGCTCGAACGAGCGCTGGCCCCGACAGGACTCGTCTGCGCCATAGGTTCTGAAGAGGAAGACGAACCGGTTCCGCTCGAAAAAGGCGAGAACGGCCGCTACGTGGTCCTCTACGACCCGCTCGACGGCTCATCGAACATCGACGTCGGTGCGCCCATCGGCACAATCTTCTCCATCTACAGGCGCAAGACGCCGCTCGGCAGCTCCACCAACTCGCTCGAAGACATGTTGCAGGCAGGCGCGGACCTCGCCGCCTCGGGCTACTTGATCTACGGCTCTTCGACGATGCTCGTCTACACGACGGGCGAGGGAGTTCACCTCTTCACGCTCGACCCGCAGATCGGCGAGTTCATCCTGACCAACTCCGACCTGAAGGACGACAACGGAACCAGGGTCTATTCGGCCAACGAGGGACACTCGCTGACCTGGGACCCTGTTGACCTGGAATGGGTTTCGCAACTTAAGGAAGAGGGCTATTCAAGCCGGTACATCGGCTCGCTTGTCGCCGACTTCCACCGCAACCTGCTTCGAGGCGGTATCTTCGCCTACCCGGGCAACAATGCTTCGCCAAACGGCAAGCTGCGGCTACTGTACGAAGCGGCCCCACTGGCGTTCATCATGGAGCAGGCAGGCGGCAAGGCTACCGACGGCAAGCGCCGCATCCTGGACATCAAGCCCACCGAACTCCACCAACGCACCCCGCTCTACATCGGCACCGCCAGCGAAGTAGACCGCATCATGTCCATGCGCCTCGAAGCCGCCGCGACGAGGTAGAGCGACGAGAATCAGCTGGACTGCGCTTCCCCTCTCCCTCGATGGGAGGGGGACTAAGGGAGAGGGTGACGTCGGCCAGAGGCCGACCACTCGCCAACCCTAGGGCACCCTTCGACAGGCTCAGGATGGCGACTTATGTCATTCTGAACTTGATTCAGAATCTCCCGGTGACCGTCCATCAACGGTCAGATCCCTCCGCGCTGGTCGGGATGACAGGCTGATGGGTCGAAGCGCCATTTCTCCCTCCCTAGTAGGGAGGGAGTTAGAGGGTGGGTTGTCGGCTCTGGCAGCAACTGGCTGAGTCAGACGAATGACCCTGTCCCAAGCTGGGAGAGGGAATTGACTACCTCTCCCCAGCCACCCCCATCACGTACACTCCGCTCGCCCGAAAACCGCTACCTGAAGCAGAGGACCACCTGTGACCACCGTTGCCCTTCTCGCCAACCTCACCACATCCGAACACCGCGGCCGCTGGGAACTGATGCAACAGCTGGCGCCGGAAGGCATCGAAACCCGCCTCATCAACCCTGAACTCTCGCGCGGTGAACTCATCGAAGCCCTGCAAGGCGTCGAAGCGATCATCCCGTGGCTCGCCAGGGTGCCTGTCGACCTGGCTCAAGAGTGCAAAGACCTCAAGCTCGTCCAGTTGCTCACCGCAGGCTTCGACATCGTCGACGTCGGCGGTCTTCAGGACGTCGGTGTCAAGGTCGCCAACAACGGCGGCTCCAACGCCATATCCGTCTCTGAGCACGCGATGTCGCTCATGCTCTCGGTCTACCGGCGCCTGATGGACTCCTGGGAAAACACCCGTGACGGCAAGTGGCGGTCCGGGATCGACCAGCTTCCGTTCCGCAGCGAGATCAATGGCAAGACGGTCGGCATCATCGGCTTCGGAAACATCGGCAGGCAGGTGGCGCGACGGCTGCAGGGCTGGGACGTGGAGTTGCTCTACCACGACATAGTCGAGCTGATGCCCGGCCGCGACGCCGAGCTGGGCGCGGTTGCCACGCCGCTCGACGACCTGCTTACACGCTCTGACATCGTCACGGCGCATGTGCCGCTCAACCGTTCCACCCGCGGCATGTTTGGCGCGAGAGAGTTCGGGCTTATGAAGAAGACGACGGTCTTCATCAACACCTGCCGCGGCCCGGTGCACAACGAAGCTGCACTGATCGAGGCGCTGCGGAACGGCGAGATCGCCGGTGCCGGCCTGGACGTGCTTGAAGTGGAGCCTACGGACCCCGACAACCCGCTGCTGAGCATGGAGAACGTGGTCGTAACGCCGCACTGGGCAGGCGGCACGTCGGAGGGCAACGAACGAGCGCTGCGTTTCGCAATGTCCAACTTCCAGCGTCTCGCCGAAGGCCGCAAGTTGCTCTCGATAGTCAAGCCGGAGACTGACTAGCGACGGGCTCTGCACCGCGGCCGAATTCCCCTGCTTGAGCTATGCTCCACGCTTCGGCGGAGCAACTTGCCGCCGATAGTCAGGAGAGACGAACCCGATGCTTTTCATGGTCGAGCTTGTGCACGGACCCGACAAGTGCCCCGCCGTCCACCCCGTAATTGCGGCTGGCTCCGCGAGCCATCTCGCAGGCCTGGAGCAGACGGCGTCTGAGCACGGGGCTAGGATCGTGGGCGGCTGGTCATTTCCGGTCGGGCACAAGCTCTGGTACGTGGTCGAGGCCGATGACTCCAGCGCAGTCTCAGACCTGTTCTTCGCCGCACAGGCCCATCACTGGAGCACCGTCACTATCAACCCCGTGATAGACCACGAAACCTTCAAAGAGAGGGTTCTGGGCGCGACGGACTAGACGGCGTTACAGCGATCCCAAGTCTGTCGAAGGATGGCGTTCCGTTTCTCCCTCCCTGTCAGGAAGGGAGTTAGAGGGTGGGTTGATGTCTGGGCTTTGCCCAGACCGGGCGCGGCAAGCAGCGCCCCCACCGGATCTGTGGCTGCCAGTCAGAAGAATGACC
>JANQQP010000038.1 GCA_028285005.1 Dehalococcoidia bacterium
CCCAGCTTGGGAGAGGGTTAGGGTGAGGGTCATCGTTCTGGCCGGCAGCCGAGATCCGGTAGGGGCGCTGCTTGCCGCGCCCGGTCTGGGCAAAGCCCAGACATCAACCCACCCTCTAACTCCCTCCCTGTCAGGGAGGGAGAAGAAGACGCCATCCTGAGCTTGTCGAAGGGTGGCCACCGTGCTGGTAGGGGTACCGCTCGCTGCGCCCGGTCGGCCGTCCCGGCCGACATCACCCTCTCCCTTAATCCCTCTCCCATCGAGGAGAACGGAAGAAAGTCCCGACTCTTCGATATGTCATCCCGACCATCGCGGAGGGACCTGACCGTTGATGAGAGGTCTCCGGAAGATTCTGAATCAAGTTCAGAATGACAGGCTTACGACCACCCCTTGACTCCCTCCTAGCGAGCAAATGAGAAGACTGTTTCCGCCTCTGGCGCACTGTTTATTTGACATGATATAGTAAATTTACTACGCTTAACAGCGTTATCGCTATTAGCTCTTAGTGGAGGCAGTTCCCACTTGAGACACATGTCACCGTCTTCTGCAGCCGCATTCTTCAAGATTGACCGGCCCCGCACGCGACGCTATCGCAGGTCTGTTGCGCTTAGCTACGTGGGCACGCTCGGAGCTCTTATGCTCCTGACCGGGCTTGTCGACAACTACTGGCTGGCGGCGCCTCTCGTGCTCCTGTACATGGTCACTACTTTCTTCCTCTACCGGAGCGTGCACGGCATTACCGAGACCTCAACTCGCGAACTTGATGAGCGTCAGGTTGAGCTGCGAAACGGCGCCTACCGCAACGCCTACTGGGCTGGCGTGATGATCGCCTTCATCGGCGGCATCTTCGTGTCTCGGATTGTCGACTGGGACACGGCGTTTGAGTTGGGGCTGTTCGTTGCCGTGTGGGGCATGCTTTCCGGCCTGCCGACGTTGCTGCTGGCCTGGACTCAGCCGAGCGATTTCGTCGATGAAGAAGAGTAGCCGCAACGGCGATAGACCGGCGCTCTACACCCGCCTACCGATGTTGCGGGCCGAGCGCGGAATCTCGCGCAAGGAGCTTGCGGAGCGCGTCGGCGTGCACGTGCAGACGATCGGCTACATCGAGCGTGGCGAGTACAGCCCCAGTCTCGACCTGGGCTTCAGGATCGCCGCCGTGTTCGAACTGCCGATCGAGGCGATATTCTCGCCGCAGCCATTTGCAACACTTGATGCGAGCGCGCTGACGGGCGGTTAGTCGTCGCCCGCCGGAAGTGGCTCGCTCACGAGTGATTGCGCGTAGTCGAAGCGGGCGAGGGCGTTTTCGACGACCAGCTCCAGGTCCTCTTCGAGTACGTAGCCATCTTTCACGAGCTGTTCGGCCTCGGCGCGGACGAGCTGCTCATACCGCCCACGGCTTTCGTATCGCTCTTCGACTGATCGGTGCGGGTCTTTGTTCGCGAGTCTTTGCTGTTCGGTTAGAGGAAACCAGCGTGTGAAGCCCTGCATCGGGATCTGCTGGTCTGGTGCGCCGGTCTCCGGGGAGCGCGTGTTCCAGCCTGAGTGGGTGGCGACTGGCACCGACACGTCTGGCAGTCTGACGCCGCCGATCTCGTTGCCGTCGTCATCGACGGCGGAGACCAGGCACTGGTAAGCATCGCCCTCGACTGGTGGGTAGATACCGACTCCTTCATCCGCCCGCGGACCGAGGTCGATCGTGCGAATCACCCAAAGTTTCGATGGGTCAGGCGTCGCCTGCTCCGGCAGTCGCTTGAAGGTGTCGATCACGGCTGAGCGATCAACAGCGCTGCCGTCGTCCATCCTCGGGTGTTTGCTAGGCGGAGGCTCTTTGCCGTCCGAGATCCAGTCAACCAGGTTGACCAGTGCAGCCCTGAGCAGCGGTGAGTAGTCGACCACATTAAAGGCGTGCGCTCCCTTCGCGCCCTCCGGCGCGCCTTCGCTCGTCTGCGGGATTGTGCCCGGCCCATGCTGTGTGCCAGCGAAGTGGTAGCTGCGGGTGTTCGGATCCGGTTCGAGGTCCGCCCTGCCCTGCGGGTCGGTGGTCATGAGCGAGCAGTCGCCGCGCCAGAACTCTGCTGAGCTATTGGTGTAGAAGACCTTCGGCATGGCGTCTTGCTCATGCAAGCGGGTAAGCAGGCCGTCTCGCCTGCCGCTCAGCGGATCAGCGAGTTCGGTGTCTGCGAACGGGAACATGTGACCCCAGTTCGGGTACGACTGGTTCGACGGCTGCGCGTAACGGTGATTGAACGAGCCCATGCGTGCGCCAGCGACGTGCGGCAGCAGGCCGTCATAGGCCTTGCGACCCTGCTCATCGAGGTTCAGACCGAGGTGCATGAAGTGCCTGATCATGCGGCCGGTCTGCGAAACTCCGTAGCCGATCGCTTGGTCGATCTTGCCCATGCCAGGCAGGAACGCTTCGCTGTCGTGTCGGAGGAATGTGGCGACATCACGGAACGCTATGAGGCCGGCGCCGGCGATGGGCGCTTCGCTGGTCGAGTAGACGACCTGGTAGTAGCGGCCGGGCTCGAACCCGCCTTCTAGGTAGATGTGCTCGCTGCTCGGCATGACACCGTCAGATGTCTCCTGCGCAAACCGCCACTGGTCGCGTGGGACATTTTCGGTTGGGCCGTCTTCGAACTCACGCACGTACAGGACGGCGTTCGGATCTTCGAGGTTCGCAGCAGCCAGCGGGCGATGAATACGGTCGGCGAGGAGCCAGGTGGTGGCGCGCTGGTTGGGACGGATCTCGACCACCGTTTGGCCAGGATCGGGCTCGCCTGAGATGTCGGCCATCGGAGGCTCGAGGCCCATCAGGATGTCGTCCTGATAGACGTCCCATTGCCAGCCGATCGAGGCGACGGTGTAGCCACGCTTAAAGAGAAAGCCGTCGCCTGGCGGTGGCGAGGTTGTTGCGTCTGCGCCGGTGATGTTGAAGGTGTCGATGACGCGCCGGCGGCCGCGGTTGGGCAGCTCTACAAGGAGCGTGCGGGAGCCGAGTTCGGGATTGACAGGGCGAACGATGGAGAGGTCGGCCCGGAAGCGCACTTTGCCGCTTTCGTCGGTGGGCGCGAGGTTGAGGTCGACGATGTGTCGGTTGGCTGGAGAGTTTGGGTCGACAGCGAAGGTGAGGACGCCATCGATCTGCTCGTAGGCGCCAGTGTCGCTAAAGGAGATGCCGTCAGCGTAAGGAAAGCGGCGTGTCTGCTCGAAGTTGATGACGCTCATGGTGCGGCTCCGGGGCGGGGTTTTTCGAGTGGTTCATGGCGATCAGTCGCAACGGTAGCAGATGGCGGTGGTCGGCCTGTGGCCGACATCTCCCTCTCCCTTAATCCCTCTCCCATCGAGGAAGAGGGGAAAACGATCGACCCTGCGTTGTTGAACTGAGCACGGTTCTCACTCGGTGATCCAAGACACGAGATCGCTGAATCGACTGGAGCGAATCGTTACACAATCATTGGGCGCCGATATAGAGATCCATGAGCGGTATCCATACGACGACTTTTTCGCCATCAACTGTCGCTTCGAATTGCCCGATGGCCTCAAGGCACTCAAGATCCGTCTTGAAAACTCCAATCCCAACCAATTCTTGAGTTGACAGCACCGGTGGCCCATCCTTCATCCATGTCAATCCGACGGTCGGAGGGGCGGTTCGGGGTAGAAGCACACAATTCACCACCGGTGGAATCCGCAAGCCGGCAAGTCGTTCCCCAGTCGTCAGGTTTCTCTGTGGCTGGTAACTGTCAAGCTGTGCAGGCAGGATCTGGTTCCAGGTGTAGTAAATTGATCCTCGATCTGCCGCGACCCTTAGTTGATAGATTTCGCCTCGTACGACATCACTAGGAATGCTGCGCGGAGTAGCTGTAGGTTCCGGAGTAGGCGTGGGCGTTTTCGGAGGAGCGAGTCGCTCCTCTTCAACGAATATGCCATAAGGCTGAAGTGTGTTGATGGTCAGATAGAAATCACCCGATCCCCTGATAACCGTCGAACCTGAAGCGTCGCCAATCGCGTTTGCCGCCACGTCTATCAGTTCGCCAGATTCTCGATAGACGTATATCTGAAAGTTCAGTTCTCCGAGCCGTCCAGGGCTCGTGGACCAGCGAATTCGCCATTTTCGGCTCGGTATCGAAAACGTATCGGTATTGGTGATGGACTCTCCACCGAACCGTGCTACTTCAATCCATTGAAGTGAGAGTTCAGTGGTTGGAGTAGGCTCAGGGGTCGGATCCTCGGCGATAGCTGATTTGTTGTCCGCTGATGGCGACTCATCTGATGTCGCAACCGTGGCAGTAGTTGAATCGTCTTCGGCGGCCGTAGACGCACACGCGACACCCATGATTGAAGCAAGACTGAGGATGATCATGAGGTATTTCATGGTCAAATGTGCCATTCAGCCCCGCGGATGATCCGATGCCTCGGCAGAGCCGGCGTCAATGGAAGTTGCCCTAATCATCCGCCAGCATTGGCGCTTCTTCTGGGTGTTGCTCTTTCAGGGTTGTTGGCGGGATGACCTCGCCGGCCAGACGGACTCGTTTTTGGGCGGCGCGCCATTGCGGGTTCTGCTCGGCGGCCTTTTCTATGCGGACAGCAGCGGCCTTGAATTCCGGCGTCTCTGTGATGAAGTCATAGGCGTCGGAGGTCACGTCGTTGGTGCGGGTCAGTTCGGGGAATGCGAACGACATGAAGACTGTGCCGCGTGGTGAGCGATCGGTGATCTTGGCGGACACCGTGACCGAGCCTCGACGAGAGCTGATGCGAAGAGTGTCGCCGTCCTCGATGCCCCAGTCGACGGCATCGTCGGGATGAATCTCGCACATCTCGTGCGGCACCAGCAGTTCGAAGCCTGTCGCCCGGCCGGTCTGCGTTCCGGTGTGATAGGTGGAGCGTCGACGTCCGGTCGTGAGCATCACCGGGAACTCGTCGTCCGGCTCTTCAGCCGGCGGGACGTGGTCGACGGGAGCGAAGAAACCGGGCATGCCCGACTCCATGTCGTCACGGTGCAGATACTCGGTGCCGGGGTGGTCCTCGTCGGGGCACGGCCACTGGATGCCATGCCCTTCCTCGAGCCGCTCGTATGTGATGCCGGCCAGGATGGGCGTGAGCTTCCGCATCTCGTCCCAGACCTCGGCGGGTGTCTCGATGTCCTGCGGCTTACCCATGCGAGCGAAAAGGTCGAGGAGGATGTCGATGTCTTCCCTCGCCTCGCCCGGCGGATCGACTGCGCGCCGCACTCGTTGCACGCGTCGTTCGCTGTTAGCGAATGTTCCTTCCGACTCTGCGAACGCAGCGGCCGGCAGCACGACATCTGCGATTCGTGCGGTGTCGGTGAGAAAGATGTCTTGCACCACCATGAACTCGGCGGACTTCAGCGCGTGCTCAGCGTGATTGGCATGCGGGTCTGAGACGACCGTGTTCTCGCCCATGACGAAGACGCCCCGTACGTTGCCACGGATCATCTGGTCCATTGCGGTGATCTTGGTAATGCCGCGCCGCGCAGGCAGCGGCGAGCCCCAGGCCTCTTCGAACTTCTCCCGGACCGGCGCTTTTTCTATCTTCTGGTAGCCGGGCAGGTCGGTTGGGATGGCGCCAGCGTCGCCTGCGCCCTGCACATTGTTCTGGCCTCGCAGCGGGTTGACGCCGCCGCCGTACGCACCGAAGTTGCCGCAGAGCATGCCGAGGTTGCCGAGGCTCTGGACGTTGTGCGAGCCGCAGGAGTGCTCAGTGATGCCGAGCGTGTAGCAGATGGCGGCGCCGGGCGAGGCCTTGGCGTACTCACGTGCGACGAAGTAGATGTCTTCTACGTCGATGCCGCAGATCTCGGCCGAGTACTCCGGCGGATAGTTCTGGACATGGGTAGCGAAGGCCTCGAAGCCCTCGGTGCGTTTGGCGACGTAGCGCTGGTCGTAAAGCTGCTCATTGATGATGACGTTGGCGACGGCGTTGAAGAATGGGATGTCAGTGCCAACGTTGATCTGCACGTGGCGGTCGGCCCACTTCGTCAGCTCGATCTTGCGTGGGTCAACGACGATGAGCTTTGCGCCTTTGCTGACGGCGCGCTTCATCCGCAGCGAGATGACGGGATGCGCTTCGGTGGTGTTAGAGCCCGTGACGAGGATGAGATTGGAGTCGGCCAGCTCCTCGATGGAGTTGGTCATCGCTCCCCGTCCCACCTGGACCGCCAGACCGGCGACCGTTGGAGCGTGTCAAGTACGTGAACAGTTATCTATGTTGTTGGTGCCGATGGCGATGCGGGCGAACTTCTGCAGCAGGTAGTTGGCCTCGGTCACGACGCGCGCCGACGCCCAGCAGACGATGCTGTCGGGGCCGTCTTCGTCGATGATCTTCTTGAAGTTCGCTGCGACAAGATCCAGAGCTTCATCCCATGTTGCGCGCTGCAGCACTCCGTCTTTGCGAATGAGCGGGTGTTTGAGACGCTGCTCGGATTTAACGAACTCCCATGATGCGAACTGGCCCTTCACGCAGAGAGAGCCTCGAGACGGCGCATCGAAGTCGGGCTTTGTCCCGACCAGTTCACCGCCCTTTGTGACGAGCTCGATACCACAGCCGACCCCGCAGTACGGGCAAATAGACTTGGTGTGATCGGTCTCGTGTGGGTCGATTCCGGCCAGCTTGCGGTCAGTTAGCGCGCCAGTTGGACAGGTGTTGATGCACTGGCCACAGAAGGTGCACGGGCTGTCGAGCAAGTTGTTGTTGAAGAACGAGAAGATCTTCGAGTCTTGCCCACGGCCGTCGACGGTGATGGCTCCCGCCTGTTCCCATTCGTTGCAGATATTCGTGCAGCGGTAACAGGCGATGCAGAGATCGTAGTCGCGCTGGATGAACGGGTTGGGGTCTGGCGCAGGTTTACGGCGTTCGATCAGCGGAATGGCGCCGGCTTTGGCGTCGTATTCGCGGACGGCACGATAGAACTCTGAGTGCGCCGTCTTGTCGTCTTCAGGAAAGGCCTTCGCCGCTGAGGTCTCGGAGAGCAGCATCTCGAGGAGCGTCTTGCGGTAGTCCTTCAGCTCTTCGGTGTGGGTCTCGACCTTCTGACCTTCGGCTGCGAAGGATGTGCAGGAGGCGACGGTCTCGATGCGACCATCGACTTCGACTTCAACCAGGCACATGCGGCATGTGCCCTTTGGCCCTACACGTTCGTCGTAGCAGAGTGTTGGGACGTCGAAGCCTGCGTTTTGGAGGGCGTCCAACACCCGTGCGTTGGCGGGCACTGCGACACCGACGCCGTTCACCTGCAGGTTGAGCGGCTTCATGGTGGCGGATGCGGCCGCGTTTTCAGGTGTTGCTATGGTCATGACAGGCAGTCCGGTGAGCCTTCGCACAGTATACGCATCACGTTTGACCGACAGATTCGGTGAGTTTGCTATGCCAACAGTAGACTCTTGTAAATCTTCCGACTCAGGTCATAGTCTGCGAGATTTCGTTTCATGAACCGTAGCCAGCAACTGTGGATAGACAATCAGTCCGGCAGGATTTACGTGCGTGGCCGTGACGTGACCAATACTTTGCGCGCACAGGCGCGCAGGGTACTCGCGCTCTTGTACGGCAATCGTGGACGTCGAGTCGGCCAGCGAGAGTTGATGGGTTTGTTTCGATACGGCCCCTACATTGATCGCGATATCTCTTGGGGAATCAGCCATATCAGACGATTTCTTGAGCAGCACGACTTAGACCATGTCTACCAGGTCCCGCGGCGTACAGCGGCAGGCTACATGCTGGTTGGAGACGAGCCGCCGGTGTCAGAATTCGTCGCGGTGGTAGAAAAACATATGTCCGCAGTTATCGCCGCTATTCGGGTGTATGAGCATTGGTCATCATCAAATGAGCGCCGACAGGCTGAGACTTTAGTCGCCAATCTCCAAACTGAATTGATCCGCCTCGTCACTGCAGACGACGAGAGCATCATCGAACGACTAGGAATGGTCCAGGCCGCAACACGTAACATCGAGCAACACGCCCGGACGTTCGTCATTACGAGAGTCAGGGCGGCATTCTCCGAGAAAGCATTCGAAAGTCTGTTGGGCAACGTTGTTAGCTTTGGACTTGGCTTGGCCGCAGGCAAGGCCTTTTAGTCAAGACCGAATTTGGCCGACGTCAGAACGGTAACGCTCAGTTCAGTGTCCGCAATTGCCTGCTGAAGCTATCACCTTAAAATCGTATAGACCATGGTGTATTTGATAGAAGCCGAATTGGCCACTACCGCGGCTGCGTACAGAGGACCCAGAGTCGGAGCTGGAATGGTTCGGATTCGATGCTCAGGCGCTGGGCCGCTGCGAACCATGAGGTGAAGTCGCCGTCGGGGTTCTGCGTGTGCGGATAGTTCTGGGTCAGGGCTGCCGGGCCGCCGATGACCTCGGCGCCACCGGTGACTACGGCGCCAGAGTTGGGACATGTGATGCCACCGCTGGCAGTTATTCCGTCCTGCGAGTTGTAGATCGCGGTGTGCTCTCGATGCGGCAGCGGCGCCACGGTCGGAGGCGCTGACTCGCCCTGTGGGCCTTGCGGTCCCTGCTCGCCTGCGGGTCCCTGAACCCCAGCCGGGCCCTGTGGACCGGCCGGGCCTTGCGCGCCGGTTGCCCCTGTCGCTCCGGTCTGGCCTGTTAGTCCAATTTCGCCCTCAGCGCCTGCTATCCCCTGCTGACCGGCCGGCCCCGGCGGACCCTGTGGGCCTTCCGGGCCGGGCTCGCCCTGCACTCCTTGAACGCCTGCGGGGCCGGTGTCTGAGGCGCTCAGGGCTTCGTTGATGGCGATGCCGCCCGCAACTGCGGCGATCGATATCGGCACGGTGATGAATATCTGGAGTGTGAGAGTGCTTACCGGCGACTGATCGTCCGGATCACGCCTGAGTAGACGATTCAGAAGGCGCAGAAGCTTGCCCGCCCGGACGACCTGCTTCCGAGTATCGGACTGCCGTCGCTCTTGCTCAGGCGCGGGCTCAGGCTGGCCGGTCCGTCCACTCTCTTCTGCCATGCCCGGCGCCTCCGCGGTGCTGAGTCTTCGTTATTGCGCTGAACTGCGTCGGTGGGCGATGAACTTACTACAGGACCGCAGAATGCCGCCAGTTTGGTCGGTCGAGAGTGGAAACGTGCCGTTTGAAAGCTCGAGTTGGCGTCGACCTATAATGCGGCCGCATGGACGATCATGCAGAAAATGGGAGTGCTGCCGAGCCTCCGGAGCAGTTCGCGGAGGCCTATTTGCGCAGACCGTTCTACCGTCGTCTCAGCTTCTGGTTGGCGACCAGCGCAGGGTCGCTTCTCCTGCTGGCGCTGTTCCTTTTCGCGGTCACCTGGTTCTATTCGAGCGAGATACAGTCGGGCGCGTTCGAGCTGGACCGGAGCGAGGACGAGTTCAAACTGCGTGTCGCTGCTTTCGGGGACGGCACGATCACGCTGGCGTTCGAAAACAGCGACGACGCTCCCGATTCAATCGGGACGTTCGGACTGGAGAGTGAGTCCGGCGCCTACGGCCAGATCGGCGATATCGTCAGCGAGGCTGATGGCGAAGTTGTGCGAGTTTTCGAGCCGCTGGTTGGCGGATTCGGGCTCGGGAATAGTGTGCGCGTCGAGCGAGACGCGTTTCCGCGAGACCCCGGCGCAGCGTTCGGGGTCGAGTACTCGGACGTCGAGTACCGGTCGCTGGGACCGATGCCGGCTTGGTTCGTCCTGGCTGATGAGCATCCTGAAACCTGGGCCGTGATGGTTCACGGCCGGACGGGCACTCGGACGGAGACGCTGCGGGCGCTGCAGACGGTTCACGATTTCGGGTTGCCGGTGCTTTCGATCAACTATCGCAATGACGAGGGCGTGGCCGAGGACCCGAGCGGCGAGTACGGCTTCGGCACGACGGAGTGGGAGGACCTGGAGGCGGCGGTCGAGTACGCGTTTGCTCACGGCGCAGAAGAGGTGATCCTGTTCGGCTTCAGCATGGGCGGCGGGATCGTGGCGCACTTCATGCATGAGTCGGAACTGGCTGGATCGGTCCGAGGGTTAGTGCTGGATGCGCCGCTGCTGAACCTGACGAGCGCGCTGAACCTGGCGGCTGAGCAGCGTGGCCTACCGGCGTTCCTACCGTGGCTTGCTGCGAACTTATCGTCGGTGCGGTTCGGCACGGACTGGCCTGCGCTGGATACGAGGGATGAACTACTGAAGGTTGATGTGCCGATGCTGGTGTTTCACGGCACCGGCGACGAGACGATTCCCATTTCGCAGAGCGACGATTTCGTTCAGGACTTCGCTGACCGTCTCGGAGATGTGACCTACATACGTATCGAGGACGCCGAGCATGTGGGTTCGTGGAATGTTGATCCTGAGGGGTACGGGATCGCACTTACGCAATGGCTTGGCGAGGTGGTTGGTGAGTGAGGCCTGGGGACGCTCCACCCTCTAACTCCTTCCGTGTCAGGGAGGGAGAGGGCCTCACCTTCGCTTCTTGGATGTGGCGTGAGCTATCTGTGCGGCTTCGGTGGCCCATTCGATGAGGCTGGATTCGTTTTCGGCGATCTCTGCCGGCACTTCAAAGTACGGCATCGGCTTATGCTGCTCACTGCCGACGGCTTCGTACCGAAGCTTCGTTGATTCATCTGCTTTGAAGTAGAGGCGAGCGTTGGAGTCGACTATGGCGAACATATCTCCGCTCTCGAATATGCCGAAGCCGCCGAACATCGATCGAGAGATGACGTCACCGACCGACTGAAGTGACTCAACGACTTCGCTGGTGAAATCGGCTGCCTGCTGATTACTCTTCGCACCCTTCTTGCCCATATGCCTCTGACTCCAAGTGTCTTGTGAGATGTCAATTTGACGACGTTTGACAGCGGCAGGATTCGACTGGCGAGGTCCAGGTCCGGCTCAGGTCAGGCGCGGTGACATTTTCGAGGACCAGAAAGCGGGGTCGCCGGCGGGCGGGAAGTCGACTATCTCAACGATGCCGTCTGGCTGGCCGCCCGATAGCGCTGTCTCGATGTTCGATATGACGAACTCGGCAACGTTCTCGTCCGCTTCCTCGGATCGTGCAACGGTGTAATCGGTAAAGGCAACGGGCATGGATTCTGGCAACTGTGAGCCTTCGACGTCCATGGCGGCTGCGATGCGGCCCGCGCTGATGGACTCTGCCAATGCTTTGTGGTCGACCAGGCGTGCATCTGCCGTGTTGACCAACACGCGTCCCTGCGCCATGAGCCGCAGTTCCCTCGCGGCGATCAGCGGGTTCGAAGTCGGTCCCCACTGGACGTGTAGCGAGACGATGTCGGACTTCGACAGCAGGAGGTCGAGCGTGCTGCGCCTTGCACCGGATGCTGTGGTTGAGCCGTGCGGAGCGGTCCGAACGTCTGCGTAGATGACCGTTGCGCCAAGCAGGTGCGCAAGCTCGGCCGTCGCCCTGCCAACTCTCCCGAACCCGACGATTCCGACAGTCTTTCCGGCGAGCGCTGCGGACCTGGCTTCGATGTCGGTCACGGGGCTGGCGTTGGTAGAGCCTTCTCCAGTTGCCGCAAGCGCCAGACCAATGGCATGTCGCGCGACATAGGGAGCAAGCACCGGTGACGCGCCCGCGACCGTCACGCCCGCAGCCGCCAGCTTCTCAGCATCCACATCCCGGTGGTGCCCGCGGGTTAGCTGGACGACTTTCGGCCCCAAATCGCCGACCGCCGACAGCGTCTCGTCCAGATGCCCATCGCCGATCAGCAGCGCGTCGAAGCCCGAGAGCGAGTCAGGCGCATTAGCCCCATCGCCGATCTCCAGCTCAAGGCGGCCGCGTGCGATGGCCCGGACCTTCGCGACGAGTGGGTCGTTGGGATCTGTGATGTAGAGGATTCGGTGCAAGTGCGGCTTCGAGGTGCGGGCAGTGCGAAACAGGTCAGCAGATCATACCGCGCACTGTCGCACGGACCTCGCAGGAACAAGCACACGAAAAGACCGACCGCCGTGCCTTCAGTCGGTTTTCGCTCTGAACGGCTTCACCCGCTGCCTACATTCCCGGCAGGGCTTGCGCCTCGTGGACTTCGATTGAGCAGGCGGGGTTCCAGGTCATGTGCGGGTGGCCTTCGAGCAGCTTCTTTGCGCCGTCGATGCTGTCGGCTTCGAGGATCGAGTAACCAGCAACTCCCGTCGTGCTCGGTGAGCTTCCGGACTGCGTGAGCGCCTGCCCGTTGCCGAGCGGTGTGCCGAGATCGACCAGCGCGTCGCCGCAGTCTTCCGCCCACTTCATCCAGGGCTTCATGCCTTCCTGCATCTCTTCAGGTGACATCTCCGGCATGTTGTCCATGGCTTCCTGCGGCATGTGGTAGAGAACTATGTACTTCGTCATTGCAGATTCCCCTCGATGATTCCGTGCCGTGCCCGTTGCGCGGCAGGTTAGCAGGCATCCGTACGAACGATCTCAAGATTTCATTAATTGCGTTGGAAGCCAGAATTTGCGTTTGCTTTTCCTCCGATTGTGCTGATACTGCACCGGATGACCTGGTTAACGAAGCTGAGGCGTAAATTCCGAGGCGCAAACGGCCCGTTCCTCTGGACTTCAGTGGGCATCGGCATCGCGTTCTGGCTTGTCGACGCCGTCATCGACGCGACGCTGCTCGACGAGGGCGGCTTTGTCGAGCAGTTCCTGGTACCCGAACTCGAGTTCGTCGTCATGCGCGCCATGGTGCTGGCCATCTCGGTGGCCTTTGGCCTGCTGGCGCAAACAGCGATCAACCGTCGGAAGCGGGCCGAGGCTGCGTTACGCGAAGAGATGGTCTACAGAGGGCAACTTGCGGAACAGCGGGAGCTGAATGCCCGCGTTCAGGCGGATGAGAAGGCGCGGCTCAGCTTCCTCAACACGATCTCGCACGAGCTGCGTACGCCGCTCACCGTGCTGCTGACCTTCAGCAGAATCGTCCGCCGAAACAGAGAGCGAAACCTGACTGAACAGCAGTCGGGTCATCTCGACCTGGTGGTGAGCAACGCCCAGCGACTCGCGACGATGATCGACGACCTGGTGAACCTGGCGAACATCACCTCGCCAGGGTTCGAGTTCAAAACCGAACAGATCTATGTGCCGGACCTGGTGCAGGAGCAAGCGGAATCGCTGAAGCCGATGCTGGCGGAGCGTTCGCAGAGTCTCGATCTTGTCGTGGACGAAAGGGTTACGCACGCTGATGGCGACTGGGTGCGGATAGGCCAGGTGATCTTCAACCTCGTTGGCAACGCGTCCAAGTTTTCGGCGGAGAGTTCACGCATCGGCCTGGACGTTGGTGTGAGCGGCGATCGACTGAGGTTTTCCGTTACGAACTCAGGCGATGCGATACAGGTCGCAGAGAGCGAGAGGATATTCGATCTGTTCTATCGCGGTGACAACGAGATGACACGCTCGACGTCTGGCACAGGCATTGGGCTGGCTGTGTGCAGGGCGATCGTTGAGAAGCACGGAGGACGGATCTGGCTGGAGCCGCACGCAGACGGTATGAACAGGTTCACGTTCGAGATTCCGCTCAGGCAGGAATTACGTAGCGATCCGGTGGCCGCGATAGTCGAGGAGAGTGAACCGGCACGGCCTTGATAGCCCGTAGGTCACACCGAGTTATCGAGTCCTATCGATAGCGGTGCTGAGAGACATGATCACTATATGATTCGCTCCGTTTCCGCCGTCCTATCTCGTCAAAACAGGGTGCAATAGCTAGATGACCGATCACGACTATCCTCGATTTCGCTCGCTGCTCTTCGTGCCCGGCAACCGCGCCGACATGCTGGAGAAGGCCACCCGTCACAGCCCCGGAGGCTTCATCCCTGACCTCGAGGACTCGGTTCCGGTGGGCGAAAAAGAAGCGGCGCGTGACATCGCGGCTGCAGCCATTCCCAACCTGGCGTCGACCGGGATTCCGGTTGTGCCGCGGGTCAACTCGCTGCCCACTGAACTGACCGCTGACGACATAGCGAAGGTTGTGACACCGGAAGTCACCGCCATCAGCATCGGCAAGATCCACACCGCAGACGACATATCGGTGATCGACACGATGCTGACCGCGCACGAGCGTGCCGTCGGTATAGAAGAGGGTTCGGTCGGGATCATGCCGTGGATCGAGACCGCCGCGGGAGTCGTGAACGTGTCGGCCATCTGCAACGCGTCGCAGCGGGTGCGGTGGGCCGCGTTCGGTGCGGAAGACTTCTCCGCCGACATGGGATTCGCGAGGACGGTCGATTCCGGCGATGACGAAGGAGCATTTGGCGAACCTGGACTGATCTACCCGCGGTCGGCCGTGGCGGTAGCGGTGATGGCTGCGGGTGTGCAGGCGCTGGACACTCCTTATGTGAAGTTCCGGGACCCGGACGGACTGCGGGCCGACTGCGCGCTGGCGAGGCGGATTGGCTACAAGGGCAAGCTGGCGATTCACCCTGCGCAGATCGAGATCATCGAGGAGATGTTCCGGCCAAGCGAGCAGGAGATCGAGCGGGCTCGGCGAGTGCTGCAGGCTGCGGATGATGCGGAGCGCGATGGTCGTGGCGCGGTTTCGCTGGATGGCGAGATGATCGACGCGCCGGTCGTCGCAAGGGCACGCAACGTGCTGCGGGATGCGGGGCTGGAGTAGGCGTTGGCTCAGATCAGAAACATATTCGTTGACGATGGCGGCGTGATGAGCGACAACTCGCGGCGTGCCGGGCAGTGGCTGCGGCTTGTTGGCGAGTTTTTCGTGCCGCGGCTCGGAGGCACAGCCGGGCAGTGGGCCGATGCGAACAACGAAGTATTCCCGAAGCTGTTCGCAGAGGTGTTCATGCCGGGGCCGCTGGCAGCGCAGTCGATGGAGGAGTGGGAGCGATACTACGCCGTCGAGTGGTCGCGTCGGATGATTGGTCATGTGGGCGTGGCGGTCTCGGAAGACGAGGATGAGCTGTTCCGGCTGAGCAGGGCTGCCGAGGCGTTCATCATTCCGCAAACGAAAGCCGATTTTCCGGGCGCGGCAGAGGCTCTAGAGCAGCTGTCGGATGCTGGCTTCAAGCTGTTCACTTCGTCGGGTTCGACATCGTGGGAGCTTGAGCAATACATCGCGAGCATGGGACGGCCGGGGATACGTGGACGGTTCGAAAGACTGTACGGCCGCGACCTGATTCAGCAGGTGAAGTCTGGCCCGGAGTTCTACGGGAAGATTTTCGAGGATTCAGGCGTGAATCCTGCGGTGTCGCTGGTGCTGGACGATTCCGAGAAGAGCCTGGACTGGGCGGCTTCACACGAAGCACAGACGCTCCTGGTTGGCAGCAAGTCCGAGCGACACAGGAGCATTGGCGCGCTAGCAGAGTTGCCGGCGATGCTTGGAGTTGGGTAGCGGGTTGTTCTCCCTCCCTGACAGGGAGGGTGATGTCGGCGAGAGGCCAACCGGACCCGGCAAGCGGCGCCCCTACCGGATACTGTCATTCTGAACTTGATTCAGAATCTCTCGTTCGACCATGAATCCACGGTCAGATCCCTCCGCTTTGGTCGGGATGACAAAAACGGCAGGTTCGTTCGGGTAACCTTTCTGCTCATTCATCACGCTGCTGCACAGAGGTTGTCATGGCTTACGGACGGTTTTTCGAAGAGTTCAACGTTGGCGACAGGATCAAGCACTGGCCGGGGCGCACGATCACGGAGGCCGATGACACCTGGTTTTCGCTGGTGTGCCAGAACGATAGCCCGCTGCACATCGATGAAAACTATTCGCAGAAGTACACCCAGCACGGGCAGCGCCTGACGAACGGGATTCTCGTTTTTTCTATCGCCGTCGGGCAGTCGGTGAAGGACCTTTCGGGGCGGGCGATCGCCAATCTCGGCTACGACAAGCTGATGCACCACGCGCCCGTGTTTCACGGCGACACGATCTACTCAGAGTCGGAAGTGCTCGAGAAGCGGGAGACGTCGAAGGGCGACCGCGGCACGGTGACGACCGAGACGCTGGTGTTCAACCAGGATGGCACAAAGGTGATGTCGTACCTGAAGACGGTGCTGGTTCCGAAGAGGAACCACGAGACGATGGGTGAGGGCAAGCTGCCGTTTGATGGCTGAGGCAGCTTGCGGCACTTTCGGTGGGTAGGCGAGGGTCGTTTGTCATCCCGACCAAAGCGGAGGGATCTGACCGTTGATCGACGGTCACCGGGAGATTCTGAATTTTCCCGTCAGAATGACGGGTTACGACCCTTCGACAACCAGCCATCCCGAGGCTGTCGAAGGGTGGGCACAATCCCCTCTCCCAGCTTGGGAGAGGGCTAGGGTGAGGGTCGTCGCTCTGATTGGCAGCCGTTGAAGTAGTCGACAACCCACCCTCTAACTCCCTCCCTGTCAGGGAGGGAGAAGAAGGCACCCTCAACCCTGCCCTCTCGGACAACTTGGACAGTGGGAAGCGCAGGGCGCTCACTGTCGTTAGCATGGCGCATGCTGGCGTCCGGCTGCCCCCACGGAGGATCAGATGATCGAGACTATTCTGGCTGTGAATCAGGGGTTGAAGAACCGGTTCCCTACCGGGTTCGATCCGTTCATGATCATGACCCGGCTGATGGAAGAGGGAGGCGAGTTGGCGCAGCAGGTGAACCTGTTCGAGGACCGGGGCACGAAGCGCGAGAAGATGGGCGAGCCGAAGAAGTCGGCGCTGGCGGACGAGGTGAAAGGCGTGCTGCTGGCGGCGTTCCAGATCGCCGAGTACTACGATGCGATGCCGGAGCTTGAACAATCGCTCGAATCTATGCGGCAACGGCTCAAGGACGATGGATTTCTAGAGTGACTGCTGATCCTCGGATGCCGCGGCAGCCCACGGCCTTACGAGAACAAAATTGCGAATCGGTTTCAACTTTCTGCCGGGGCTGTTCGACACCAGCCTCGATGACTTCCTGACCTTTGCCGCGCAGTACGGCGCGACCGACGTCGTACTGCAGTCGTCGACCGACAGGGAGTCGAAAGGTCGCTGGTCTGCGGTTCCGGGCGAAGAGCGCTGGGAGCTCAATGATCTCGTCAACTTGCGCAAGCAGGTGGAGTCGCACGGGCTGCATCTCGAGGCGCTCGAAAACGTGCCTGGCAACTTCTACGACCAAGTGATTCTCGGCGGCCCGAAGCGTGACGAGCAGATCGAGAACATGATCTACACGGTGCGCAACATCGCCCGCGCCGGCATCCCGATCTTCGGCTACAACTGGATGCCTTCGAGCGTCTGGCGCGACGAGCAGCTTGCGCCGCACCGAGGTGGCTCGCAGGTGACAAGCTACGACCACGCACAGCACAAGGACGCGCCGCTAACGCATGGCCGCGAGTACTCACGCGATGGGCTGTGGGAGAACCTTGAGCACTGGATTCGCATCATCACACCGGTCGCTGAGGGGGAAGGGATTCGCATCGGCATTCACCCGGATGACCCGCCCGTCGACGCGGTCGGCGGGATCCCGCGGCTGCTGAACAGCTTCGATGCCTACAAACAGCTAACCGAGATCGTGGACTCGCCTTCGAATGCCATCGAATTCTGCCAGGGAACTTTCTCAGAGATGGAGGATGCGGCGGGCGAGGGTATCTACGAGATGATTCGCTACTTCGGCGAGCGTGGCAAGATTCTGTACGTGCACTTCAGGAATGTCTCGAACCCGGTGCCGAGCTTTCGGGAGGAGTTCATTAACACGGGGCATGTCGATATGGTCCGGGCGATTCGGCTCTACAGGGAGATCGGCTTCGACGGCGTGTTAGTGAACGATCATGTGCCGCACACGATCGGCGACACGGAGTGGGGGCACCGCGGCCGGGCGTACGCGAACGGCTACATCCAGGCGTTGCTGGATGTGATTGATTAACGCCGTCAATCAACCAGCGATTCGTACGGCAGCGCGAAGTTGGCGTCTGAGAACGCCTCGACCAGGCGGATCGCGGCACCGTCGAGTTCAATGATCGCAGTCCGCGGGACCTCGCATGATTCGACTGTGCAGTTGGCGGCGTACTTCTCCCGGATGCGGTTCAGGTCCGAGCATGCCCGGAAGATCGCCGTCGTGTACTTGCCGGTCGGGAACTGGGCCAGGTTCGCCGGGTTGCACGAACCCTCGGTGAAGTCGGCGGCGAACCACTCGCTTGTGGTGGTCGCCTGCTGCATGATTCGGATGCGGCTGAAGAGCCACGGCGTCACCTGCGCAGGCAGCACCACCGCTTCAGGCAACAATCGCTCGACTCGTTGGCGACGCTGCTCGGCGCGCTCGGCCAGGTTCGTCGAAGCCGTGCTTATCAGTCCCGGCAGGATGATGGCCGCCGGTATCGCGAGCACCAGTAATACGATGATGGCGATGGTGATGAGCGACGGGTTGCGCAGCTCTCGACGCAGGCGTGCAGCGCGGTTCGCCTCTATCGAAGGCGGTGAGTTTTTCATCGAGATGGTTCGACCGGCGATTCGATCATGGGATCAATTCTGTCACTCGACGCTGCATACATCACCTGACTGGTAGTACTGACGGTGAGCCCCGACAGGTTCCACACTCGGGCGTTCACGTGCATAATCTTCGTTCGTGCCGTTCACCGGAGCTTCCGTACTGCCGACACCAGCATGAGCGCAAGACACACATGGCGATATCTGAAAAGGTCCGAGAGCAGATGGAGGCGTCCTCCTGGATTAGGAGGATGTTCGAGGAGGGCATGGAGCTGCGCCGGATTCACGGCGCGGAGAACGTGTTCGACCTCTCGCTCGGCAACCCGCTGCTGGAGCCGCCGCCTGAGTTCAACGAGGTGCTCCGCCGAATCGTCAACGAAGACACGCCCGGCACGCACCGTTACATGCCGAACGGCGGCTTCCCGGACGCGCGCGCCGCGGTCGCGAAGCAACTTGCCGCCGAGTCCGGCGTGCCGTTCACAGGCGAAGATATCCTGATGACGGTAGGTGCGGCGGGAGCATTGAACGTGTTCTTGCGCTCAGTGCTCGACCGTGATGACGAGGTGGTGATCATCGCCCCGTACTTCGCCGAGTACATCTTCTACATCCAGCACCAGGGCGGCGTAGTCCGTGAGGCGCAGTGTGACAAGAACTTCATGCCGGACATCGCGTCGCTGAAGTCGAACCTGAACGAGCACACCCGCGCGGTGGTCATCAATACGCCGAATAATCCCACGGGCGTGATCTACCCGGAGTCGGTCATCGCTGAGATCGGTGAGGCGTTGCAAGAAGCGGAGGAGCGGTTCGGCACGGAGATTTACCTGGTTTCCGACGAGCCGTACCGCAAGCTGATCTACAGTGATGATCCGTACCCGTTCATCTTCAAGCACCATGTGCGTTCGGTCGTCGCCACGTCGCACTCGAAGGACCTCGGGCTGGCAGGCGAGCGCATCGGGCACATCGCAGTGAACCCGGCCGATCCCGGCAAGGTCGACCTCATGGACGCCGCAACTTTCGCGTTGCGCACTCTGGGTTTCGTCAACGCGCCCGCGCTGATGCAGCGAGTGGTGGCAGAAATCCAGGATGCGACGGTTGACGTTTCCGAATATCGCAAGAAGCGTGACTTCATGTACGCGGCGCTGACGGACCTCGGCTACAGCTGCATCAGGCCGGACGGTGCGTTCTACCTGTTCCCCGAATCACCGCTCAGCGACGATGTGAAGTTCGTGCAGCTGCTGCAGTCGAAACTGGTGCTTACGGTCCCCGGCGTTGGCTTCGGGACTCCCGGCTACTTCAGGGTTTCGTACTGCGTTGAAGACAGCGTGCTAGAGGGCTCGCTGAAGGGATTCGCCGAAGCGCTGGATGAGGTGCGCTCCATAGAGGGATGAAGCCTGGATGAGACCGGTCTGGATCTTTCTTCTGCTCGTCTTGAGCCTGGCCGCGGTCGCCTGTTCGAGCGGCAGCGGCTCTGCACCGACGCCTACGGGCATCGTGCTGACGACTCCTGTGCCAAACCCAACAGCGACGCCTGAGGCGATCGTGACTTCGTTCGAGGGTGTTGTACAGGAGTTCGAGGTGAACATGGCGATGAACGGAAGTCCGCAGCAGGGCACGGCGGTGTTCACCAGGAAGAACGATTTCGCCGAGATCGAGATCAGGCTCAGTCCGGGCGGACCTGCGCAGACGGTGACTTTGCGTCGCGGGACGTGCCCGAATCCCGAAGGCTTCGAGGAGTCGCTTGAGCTGGTGATCGGCGGGATCATGCGGCAGGAGCTGCGGAATGTGCCGTTCGATGACCTGGTGTCTGGCGACCGCACGCTGGTGGTCAACCCCGACACCGACAGCTTCAACCTGATCGCGGCATGCGCTGACCTGCCGAGGGTTGAGTGAGGAGGAAGACGATCGCTAGTGCATGTCCCACCGGTAAGGGATGCCGTTCTTTACTTCAGAAATCGAGTAGTAGTTAGTACCGGGCCAGGGAGGCTCGGGCTTCTCTAGTGCCAGCGCTTCGTCGGGCCTGTAGAAGTCCTCATCGAACGGCCGGATCCCCAGAGCCTCGGCGTACTTCGCCAACAGATCGAGGTTGAAACGATCGAGCCGTCGGCGGCGGCTATAGCGGTCAACCTCTTCGAATTCAAGTGGAGTGCCGCTCTGGTAGAACTCCCATCTACCGGTTTCATTTATCAGGTTGATTGCCCGCTCGGTCTTGTACCACTCGCCGGCGGCATGGACCTCGAACATCAGCGCGCCGCTTCTGCGCTTCCGTTCGACGTCGTAATCAGAGAGTCGACCCTCGGTGTGAGGCGCGGCAACAAGTCGAACACCGCGGCATCCCGCCAGGTGAGTGATCGTGGTCATCGTCGACGTGTCAGTTCCGGCGAAATCGTTGTCGAACACAACGGTCCAATCGCTATTTGTCGGGACAAACAGATACCTTGGAGGTCCCAATTGCACCAGAGGCTCCAGTGAACGCAAAACCTCCTCCAGTGTGCCGCTGACGCGCGAGCTGTGGTAGTGATGAACATTGCGGTTCCATACGCGGGTTAGCAACCGCCTTGTTCGCGACACCCCGCCGTCCGGCTCAAAGGCCTGCTGAGCATGCGCAATGTAGGCCTGTCTTGCTTTCTCCGGAGTTGTCTCGACGAAATGGAGGCTACGGGTTACTGGCCAGAGCCTGTTCTGCAGTAAGAGCAGAGATCTGTCGATTCCAAACGCGTCTTTGGGCTCTGAGTTCGACCGCCTGCCCTTCGGGATCCTGGAAGATGCTTGCCGGGCGACGCCGTGTCGCGACGCCACCTTAGCTTCAGAAGATGGAGCAGCCCTGCTGACCAGAACAGCGCGGTCGGTCAGATAGAAGTCTTCATCAAATGGGCGCAAGCCAAAATGCCGGGCGTACGAGACCAGCATCTCAAACGTGAATCTGTCCCTTTTAAACCGTTGATCGTATTTGGCGGTATCTTCAAACTCGTATGGATCACCTGAATTGCTGAACTCCCAGCTTTTGCTATATCGGAGCACCTGGATGGCGCGCCGGAAGTACTTGGGAGTCTCTTTGAAATCATGGACATAGAGACTGAGCGAACCGAACTCCGGGTCGCGGGCGAGCGGCTCTGGGCCGTATGGCACGTATGGCGCCGCACTAATCTCAACCCCCTTTTGCCCTGACATGAAGGCGAGCGGCGCCAGGATGTGGGGATCTCGCTCACTATTGCTGAAGACCGCTGTCCAACTGGCGGCGGTCTGAATGAACAGCAACCTCTGTCCGCCAGTGGGGGTCAGAGGTTCAATTCCTCTGAGCAGCGATTCGAGCGAGCCGGTTAATTCTTGTGATTCATAGGCAAGGTAGCGCTCATCGCCGGGAGTCCGGCCCGGTAGAGAGAAATAGGTCTCGACGGCATCCTCGACGGAGCACTCAAGGAAATCTAGAGTTGTCGTGATCGGATCAAGCCGGTTTCCGAGCAAGACCCGGTCATTCAACACCGTCCTCATGGAATTCCCCCAGCCCATAGTTTCTGGTGCTATTGAAACCTTAGGACAGATTGCCGAACTGCGGCCGCGGGTCTGCTGCCAGCTTTCCTTACGAGGAATCCCGGAGCTAGTCATCGACGGAATCATGCAGCAGGCTTAGGCTCCTAGCCGCCGGTCCACTCGCTGCGGGCGATGATGAAGCACAGCGCTGCGATGACCAGCGCTGAGGGGCCGAGCAGTCGTCGCTCCCACTTCGCAGACGATGCGATGTTCATGATTCCGCTGAGGCCCATGAGCGCGACGAAGCTCCATGCCGCGGCGGTGAAGAAGCCTTCGCTCGCAATCTGGTCCAGCGACCATGCACGGCCGATCACGACAAACGCGCCGAACGTGAACGCGGCGAAGCTGATGGCGTCGGCGACCCTGAGACTCGTAGGCAGCACCTCGTACCTGCCGCCCCAGTGAGAAGACAGGCCCCACGTGCGGCCGAGCGACCAGTGGACCATGAGCCCGGCGAACGTGACGAAGGCGATGGCGACGACTACGGCCGCGGCCTGGGCGAGCGTTGCGGAGAAGGTTGGCACGGGCACCGGTCAATTTCGTGGTTTCGGACGGCGGCTGCCAAGCATACATCGCCTCTACCCAAATCCCGTTTGCGCCTCGTTTGCTAGAGTTCGCTTCACCTGCAACTCGCCTCGAACGGAGCATCGCAATGACAACCGCAACCCGCCCTGCCCTGTCCAGCCCACCTGCGTTCAAACAGAAGGCTCACATCAATCTTGCCGAAACGATGGCGGCGCACCCGGAACCTCGATGGTCAGAGAAGGTGGTGCTGGACGGCCGGAACAGGGCCGCCATGATCTCGTCGCCTGCGGGCACTCCGGGAGATCCGCATCTGCACCCCGACTACAACGAGTGGTGGGTGATCCTCAACGATGAGGTTGAGTATGCGATCGGCGAGTACGAGCCGTTTGTGGCGACGTTCGGTTCGCTGGTGATCGCTCCCTGCGGCTTCCGGCACGACATCCGGTCATACAAGGGCGACGCATGCATCCGGCTGGTTGTGGGATTTCAGCACTCGAACCATGACCTGAAGGGTATCGAGCCTTCGAGGCAGGTGCCGCTTGACGATCTCGCGCCGCCGAACCGCATCCACACTCCGCTCGACTACATGCTGGACCGGCATGGCACAGACAGTTCGTGGTCGGAACAGGTTCTGCTGGACCAGCACAATCGGGTGAACATGATCCACCAACTGCCGGGCGAGGGGAACCGCCCGCACTGGCACCCGGACATGGATGAGTGGTGGGTCGTGCTGAAGGGCGAGCTAGAGTGGCGAGTTGGCGGGCGGCATGCCGCGCTCTCTGGCAACGGCACCGGGGCAGACTACACAGAGACGTTCAGGGCGAAGCGCGGCGATATCGTGTTCGCAGAGGCCGGCCGAGCACATGCCATAGACACGGTCGGAGACGAGTCGTCGATCAGACTGGCGGTCACGTCACCGGACGTTGTGCACTACTTCCTGGACGACGAGAGCGCGCCGAGGCCAACGCTGGGGTGATGTATTACCAAGACAATGCAACTCGGCCGACGTCAACTGTTGCTAACAATAGCGGTCACCGCCGACCCAATTCCTAGTAACAACGGTATCGACACAGCAAGTAAGCGGGCTGCGGAAATGCCCGCGCCAGTTTTTGCCAGGACTTGCTGAGCAACGACACCTACTAAAACTGGATATAGGCTGACAGCCAACAGACTCAAGCTGATTGCGGAAGTCCAGATCGCCTGCCCTCGTGACGTTCGTGCATTTTCACTGATTGCATCACTTAAGGTCGGTATTTGTTGAAGGCCGTACGAGATAGCAAAGCCTAAGGCAACAGCACCGAACGTCCCGGCGAGGAGGAACAATATTGCGGCGAAGAGCCCGGTTCTCCTATTGTTCTGGACAGTCCAAGATTGGATCACCGGCCAACCATACTTCGCAAATGGAATCCCCCAAAGAAAGAGCAGAACATAGCCAGTGCCTACTGTGGCCAAATTTAGTATCAAGCTGATACCAGACTGACTCATTTCCTTGGCTCCAAAAACAAGGGTGACAAATGCCGCAATCACGATGGGCATCAGAGCCACTGATGTGAGAAATAGTATCGTCGGCAAAGCTTGAAAATTGTCATCAGTGTAGTGGGCATGTGCGATCATTGGGTTTAGTTTCTCAAACCGCCTGACGAAACGATGTACCGCTTGCCTAAATGTCTCGGCTGCAGAGGAGGCCGATTTGTCTTCGGCGGTACGGTCCTTCAGTTCAGCGTAACAACGTCGAACCTCATCAAACTCATCGCGGAGAGCCTCAAGCATTTCGGGCCATCCAATTTCGTCCCAAAGAGCGACCCATCCAACGACGATACGTTCCCCAGTCTTAATTGCGTCTTCTGGACCTAGATATTTGTTTGATTCGGCGGATACCGAAGCCACGAAGTCACGGACCCGCCTATAGGGGTCCTCATATCTGATGAGGTGCTGGTAGGCCGCGCTAAACGGATCGCCAGCAGCTTTTCGTTCCGGTGGCGAATCAGACTGTTCGATTACTGTATTTGGGTTCTGTTCCAAGACCACGATTGCCCTCTGAGTACCAGAAGGGAGATCAAGCTTAGACTAACCCCGCAGCATACCGAACTCGAAGCTTTTCGTGACAACCGTGACAGAGGGCCGGAGCACTGGAAACAAGTCGTTTCCTGATTGAAAGCCCCTAATCCACCAGCGTGCCCGAAAACACCTGCCAGGCCAGTAAGGACTTGGCGGTCAGGCTGAGCAGGATGTAGACGTTTTCGCCGAACATGTAGTCTCGCCAGCGGCCGATCTGCTTGTACTGCAGCACCATGTTCACTGCGAAGACGTTGAAGAACAGGAACAGCGAGACGAAGATCCCGTAGACGAAGCCGGGCGGCTGGACGTCGGTGCCAGGCGACCACAGGTAGATGCTGATCGCTATCCACGGCACCGCGCCGGTGATGACGCCGAACCAGTATGAGAGCCAAGAGGGCGAGCCGGGCTCTTCGTACTTCTCCATCACCCAGCCGAAGAGGATCATCGATGCGTTCACGCCGAAGAGCGCGATGAGCGCCGTGATGTCGGTGATTCCAGGCAGAATGGCGATCAGCACGATCATGAGCGATGAGCTCAATGAGTACTCGACCCAGCGGGCATAGTTCCGGCGCGATTCCAGCTGCCGGACGTACCACTTGAAGGCGAAGGGCGATATGAGGACGAGGTGCGCCGCAGCCGACATGAACAGGAAGGAAGCAACGCCCCACCCGACCCGGAAGTCGAAGAGCGTCGTGATCTCTTGAGGCTCCGTGCCGGGAGGTCCTTCGAGGAAGTTGGCAGTGATGCCGATCGAGAAGTCGTTAGTGAGCGATAGGACGGCGAGTCCCTGCAGCAGGTGGAATAGACCGGCGACTCCGTTGTAGATGCGGAGACGACGACGACGGTCCTGAGAGAGGGTGGTGGCCGGGTACGGAGTGCCTGGCGTACTAGCAAAGGTTGCCGTTTGGGTTGCCATCAAGAAGCTCCGTGATTGCTTGTGCTCTGGCTGCGGCTTTAATTCAACGTTTCCTGGTATATATAGTTTATATACAACATACATCATCGTCAATGCTGCATATGGATAACAAGCACGTGTGAGCACGACAGTGATGGGGCCTGCTAAGGTCTGGGCAGGTCACAGTCTTTTCAGACCGCGTTGAACTGAGCCTTCGACGCGGATGTGCGGTGCAGATGCCGCAACACGATCAGGAAAGGAGAGTCATGGTTCATTCACTTCCGGCGGGATTCGTCCGCCGATCACTCTCCGGTAGGAACGGCCGCTAACAGCGGCCACGCAAGCAAGCTTGACTTTCGTTGATTTGCGGGCGACTGCCCTGAATTGACAGCTAGTTCCGCGTTCAACATTCCTCGCCCTGGCCGCACTCATTGCATGCCAACTACTTTGGCGCGCGCCAGGATTTCCGCCTGTTGAGCGATACGCTCGACACCCTTACTCTCCGGCGAGCGCCTGACCCGGAGATTTCTGCAAGTGATCATCTGCAATGTTCTCAACGTGACGAAGCACCACGGCGCAAACCTTGTGCTCAATAGCGTTTCCCTGGAGATCAAGAACGACTCGCGCATCGGTCTGATCGGCCCAAACGGCGCCGGTAAGTCGACCCTAATGCGCATCATCGCCGGGCTGGATACGGCGGACGAAGGCAACGTTACTCGCCACCGCGGCCTGCAGACTGGCTACCTGCCGCAGGAACCGACCCTGCCGGACGACTCGACCGTGCTGGACGAGGCGATGAAGGCTCGCGACTACTACGCCGGAATGCAGAAGAAGATCGCCGGTCTCGAAACACGAATGGGCAAACCTGAGGTGTACGAAGACCCCGACGTCCTGCAGTCGGTGATCGATGAGCATGAGGCTGCGCTGAAGGCATTCGAGGACGCTGGTGGACTGAATGTCGATGGCCGCGTGATCGAGATGCTGCATGCAGTCGGCTTTTCGGAGGACGAGTTCGACCTCCCAGCGGGTTCGCTGAGCGGTGGCGAGAAAAAACTGCTGTACCTCGCGCGACTGATGGCAACTCAGCCCGAGCTGTTGCTGCTCGACGAGCCTGACAACCACCTGGACGCCGAGGGCAAGAAGATGCTGGAGCGGCTCGTGGTCGACTACCCGGGCGCGGTCGTCGTGATTTCGCACGACCGTTACATGCTAGATGTGATGGTGGAGTCGATCGCTGAGCTCGATGTGCACGGTCAGCATCCAGGCCGCGACCAGCTAACGATGTTCAGCGGCAACTACTCGGAGTTCGCCACCGACAAGAGGGCTGCTCTCTTGCAGCAGCAGGCGAGTTACGACCTGCAGCAGCGTGAAATAACCCGGCTGCGCAAGGCGATCAGGCGTCTGATGGACTGGAACCAGTATGTTGCCCACTCGAAGTTCGTGACGCGTGCCCGGAACATCGAGAAGCGCATCGACCGGATGGACACGGTTGAGCGGCCGATCCTGGAGCCGAAGCGCATCGGCCTGGAGTTCGGCGCGGAGCGTGGTGGCTTTAAAGTGCTTGAGTTGAAGTCGATCTGCAAGCGGTTCGGCGAAACGGCGGTGCTGGAAGGCGTAGACCTTCTAGTGACGCACGGCGAGCGAGTGGCGCTGACGGGCCAGAACGGGGCCGGCAAGTCGCTGCTGCTGAAGATGATGATGGGCCGGGAACGGCCGTCGGCGGGCGAGGTACGGGTTGGTGCGAGAATCTCGATCGGCTACTACGCGCAGGAGCAGGAGACGCTGGATCCCGATCTGACGGTGGTTGAGGAAGTGCGGCGGGTGAAGGACATGCATGAGTCGGACGCGTACGCGTTTCTCGGCTCATTCCTGTTTGATTTCCGTAAGGCTCGTCGACAGGTCAAGACGCTGAGCGGCGGCGAGAAGGCTCGGCTGCAGATGGCGAAGCTGATGCTGATGGAGGGCAACCTGCTGCTGCTGGATGAGCCGACGAACAACCTGGACATTCCGTCATGCGAAGCGCTAGAGGATGCGATCGAGGACTATGACGGTACGGTGCTGGTGATCTCTCACGACCGCTACTTTTTGGAGCGAGTGGCGCGCCGCGTGGTGGAGGTGCGGGAAGGGAAGGTTGTGGAGGTTGAGGTGAGGGAGTAAAACTCATCCATGCTTATACCACTGCTGAGAAGGCAAATTCTCGGCGAGATTCTGATATTCGTAATCGCCGCAATCCCCCTAGTCGCAGTTTGGGTGCTAGACGCGGGATCGGCCGTCAAGATATCGGTATCCGTACTGGCAGTATTGTTCTTGCTTCGGCTTCCCATCCTAATTCTCGCCAGTAGAAAGATCGTGTTACCGGACGGAACCAGGCTAACCCTGATGTTGAATGGGTACTTTAGAGGCGGAAAACTCGTGATGGTTTCCGTCGGAGAATCGGACGCACGCGTAATCAGATATGAACGCAATGGTTTAGCGCTGCAGTACAACAAGCTGGCGGAGGGCAGGTTAGCCATCGAAGCTCTACAGGAGGAGGCGTTTCGCCTGAGGTGGTTGCAAGGCCGTGTGCCTGTTCCTCGGTTCAGGAAATTCTCGAGCCGATGGAACAGTGCGTGTCTGACTACCATCGCCTTGCCGGGCAGCGACCTGACAGCCATGATCCATGAGATGGAGCCGAAAGAGTTGGTGCGGCTTCTGGCCAGGGCAATGCGAAGCTGGCATGAAACTCCGGTCGACGACTGCCCTTTCGACCACTCGCCGAATGCTGACCTTGACAGGGCACTCGCAGCGATAGAGGCGGGACAGGTGGACGAGGCGAACTTCGAGCCACAATGGGAGAAGCGTTCGGCGGACGATCTACTGGATGAGCTGGAGTCGATGCTACCGTTACCCACTTACGAGCCAGTGCTGACGCATGGAGATTTCACGCTTCCGAACGTAATCATCGATCGAGGCAAGATATCGGGTCTTGTTGATGTCGGAAGAGCAGGAGTTTCAGACCGTCACAAGGACCTGGCGATTTGCGCTCGCAGCGTACGCCGGAATCTCGGGGAGCAGCACGTCGATCTACTGTTTCGTGAGTACGGAATCACGCATGTTGACCCAGTACGCCTGAAGTTCTTCACCATGCTCGACGAGTTGTTCTAGCGATTAGGCCACAGCGCCACCCGTCGAGTGGCTCATGTTGGCTATGGCGCTTCGCGAGTCCGTCTGGAGTAGAGTGCCGGCATCGTGCGACCAACGAATTCAGGCAATAGATTCCTGGAGGCAATAGATGGCCGAGGAGACTGGTGGTTCTGAGTCCAAGATAGTGGTGGCGTTCGAGGAAGACGAATTCCTCCTGTTCGACGCCATGCACAAACGGTTGCAAGAGCTGAGCGACTTGATGATCTGGATGATAGTTGTGGGAGCAATCGGATTTATAGCGCTAATCGCAACATTCATCGTGTTCATTACCCGCTTCAACAAGCTGCTCGAACCACTGGAGCCACTCTGAGCCTGTGGAAAGGTGCCCGGACTAGCGTGTCCTCACCGGCATCGGCAGCTCTATGCCTGTCACCTCTGCTATTCGGCCTTTTAGCTGTTGCATGGAGAATTCGCCGGCCCATGTGTAGTGGTCGCGGGGTGCGAGTTCGGGGCGAACTCCGGGGGTGAGGAGCGCGGTGCCGCGGGTGAAGGCCCGGAACGAGCGGGCGACCTCGTGGTAGTGGACCTTCTCCATGTCGAGCGGGTTGATCTGCGTGTAGGTGTGCAAATAGAGGTCGATGATCTGCTGGATCATTGGACGGACCTCGGGCTCCAGTTCCCCCGCTCCGGCCCTGATCAAGATCACCGAGGTCGCGACATCCATCTCAGGGTCGGCGAATGCGGCGCCCGGCCAGTCGATCACTCCGGTCACCTCGTCGCCGTTGATCATGATGTTGCCGGGATGGAAGTCGCCGTGGCACACCGCCGGTTCGTCACGCTCGTCGGGCCTGTTCTCAACCAGCCAGTCGTAGACCGGGCGTAGAGCCTCGAAAGTGTCGTCCTCGAAGTATCGGCCGATGTACCTCATGCGACCTTCGTAAGTGAACTGGTCCTTCGAGAACCCGGCCTTTTCGACGGCTTCGATAACCGAGCCTGACGACACCTGGTGGAGCCGTGTGTGGACCTTCGCCATCAGCACAGTGACGCGCTGAATGTCCTCCGGGCCAAGTTCGACGCCTTCCATCAGCGACTTTCCGGAGATGCGCTCCATGATGTTGACCGGCTTGCCGTCAATAGCGCTGTCGAGCTGGACATGGACGGCAGGGACCGTATAGCCGAGGCTCGAAAGAGCGTTCTGAAACGCAGCTTCACGGCGGGACTGATTGATATCGCCCGCGCTGTTGAAGAGCCGGAGAATGAGCTGACCGGCCAGTGTCTCGGGTGGACTCGTGAGGCTGAAACCGTAGGTGAGAGTTTCGAATCCTCCGGTCAGGCGCTGCGGCCATTCCGAGTAGTCGAGGTCGGAAACGCCGGTTTCATTACGCAGCGCTTCGATCAACTGGTCCGCTATCGAGTTGTCATCCGCCTGTGGAACTGCGATGTGATCACCGGTCATGGTGCTTCGTCCTGTTTTCGGCGCCTACGGTGTGGCGGACGGCAACTCGTGGAGATGCTCGGTCCGGACAGGACCGTAGATGTGGGGATAGTCCTGACCATCGTGGCCCGCCTCGATCTTGATGTCGTCCCGGCCGCGCCATTCTTGCACTTCCAGCACGACGCAGTCATCCCGCCCGGCCAAATAGGCTTGCAGAACTGCATCGAGCTGTTCCTCGAAGCAGCAATGGATGAAGCCGTCAGTGTTGAACGATGACGGCAGGTATTCGCCTGTGTGCTTCGCGGCTAGCCAGTCATTGGAGTCTGCGATGTGCAGGACCTTGCGGTCGTCCATAACGGCTAGTCCATGTCCGCGACGTAGTCCATCAGCCAGTCAGGCCAGTTGATGGTCATGCCGTTGCAGCCGAGTTCGACGCCTTCGATCATATGCTCCCGGCTCTGGATACCGGATGTGCGGACCTCCATGCCGAGCGAGTGACCGAGGTCGACCAGTTCCTGCGTGTGGTTGAAGGCGGCGAGCGTGACCATGTGGTAGCCGCGCTCTGCGCACTCTTCGACGGCCTTTGGACCAACGTCCTTGAGTCGTTGCACGCAGGCGGACGAAACGCGGATGCCAGGTTCGATGCGCATCGCTTCCTGCAGTGAGGCGTCGTCATTGATCGCGGCGATGATCACGTTGTCGACGAGGTCGCGGTCCTTGATGGCCTGCAGAACTGCCGGTACGAGGCCAGGCATGGGCTTCTTGATCTCTACGTGGTACGTGTCGAGGGTGTCACCGAACTCGTCGAGCAATTCTTCCAGCGTGATGAGCTTTTCGCCAGCATAGTCACGGTCCCAGAAGAGCGGCGGGCCTTCGCCGGGGTTTTCAGGGCTCCACCACGAGCCGGCGTCTAGCTGCTTGAGTTCGTCGAGGGTGAAGTCATCGGGATTGCCGGTGCCATTGGTGGTGCGGTCGAGGGAAAAATCGTGGAACAGGATCAGCTTGCCGTCTTTGGTGAATGAGACGTCTGTTTCGACTTCGCAGCAGCCCATCTCCTTGGCCCGTCGAAAGGCAGCCATAGTGTTTTCGGGCGCATACCCGCTAGCGCCCCGGTGGGCGATGATGCGAAAGGGGTCTGGAAGTGGCATTGGGGCTGGGGTCCTCGGTGAGGGCTTGGAAGAAGGTGGGAGGATACAACGAGGTGGTCTGAATTCTAAGGCGGCACTGACGCCGAAGTTGCTAAGTAGCAACGCTACGCGCAGAAGTGCGTAGCGGACACGACCAAATCCCGTACGGCGAATGCGCTGCCTGTGCTGATGCGGTGATTCTCTGTGATTGGGCTACGCCTCGATCGCCAGCATGAGATGATATTGCCGATCAGCCATTACCGGAACAGGAGCGATATCCATGTCACCTGCTCAGAATCGAGCCCAGCGCGAGTCCCATATCTGGGACACGTATTTGCAGGGCCCCGTCAGCGAATTCCCGACTAACGGCTCGACAATCAATGATTCGTTTAGGGATTGGGCCGTGAACTTTGTGATGGCCGATCAGGGTGTAAGCGTCGACGAAACTCTCTCCGCCACGGCGGTTGATAGTGGAGGAGATAAAGGAATCGACGGCTGGCTCACCATTGAACCAGCCGATGGCGAGCATAATCTCTTCGTGTTTCAGTCGAAGAACACGCGCCCATCATACGAAGATCTCATCAAAACCACTGATGCACTCGAAGCACTGTATAGCCCTACCTCGACAATACGTGGGACGACCAACGCTGAATTGATCGGCCGGGTTGTCGAATTTGAGGATGTATTACATGACGACGACAACGTTATTACCGTCTCGGTCGTGTTAGTAACATCTCGCCTCGCCTCACAAGCGACTAGGGATAGGGCTGCCGATCTCGATGGTTCGACGATCCAGCTAGGCAGTCGGAGCGTCCCGCTTAGCGTTCAAGTAGTCGATGGTCAAGACTTTGCAGATCGTCTCATTGCTGCGGAAGACTCACCTATCGCTTGGACCTTCACCGTGCCAAACCGGTCCTACTTTGATCTCAAGCCAGAAGGGTCCTTTCGATCCGTAAATGTCGCGGTTCCCGCCCAAGAGCTTGCTGCTCTATTCAACGACCATGATATCCGGTTGTTCCGACTGAATCCGCGATTCACTCTAGGTGTTCGGACAGTGACCAATGCCAAAATTGTCGACACCCTGACATCGCCGACACGCGACCACTTCTTCCATCTGAATAACGGTGTCACTGTGTTGTGCGAGGCGGTTGCGATCGAGTCAGACGCCACGACCTCAAGGTTTTCGCTCAGCGACGTACAGATCGTCAACGGATGTCAGACGACGTCGTCGATCTACCACGCTCGTTATGTGCGAGGAGAAGACCTGACAGACGTGCCAGTTAATGTACGAATCATTGAGTCTGGCTTGAACCAGGCTATCGCCCGCCAAATCACAGTCGCAACGAATGACCAGAATCCCCTCCGGGCCGAGGACTCCCGATCCAACGAAGTCATCAATTCGAGGTTGGCTCGTGAATTCGACAGTTTGCCTGAACCTTGGTTCTACGAATTCAAGCGAGGCATGTGGAGGTTTGCCGATGCAGCTGGCGAAACAGCGCGATTTAAGACCGGCCCATTCGCAGTTAGAAGAGTAGCCCTCAAGGATCTGACACAAGCGGCATTAGCGTTCATCGGGAAACCAGATGATGCTTCGGACCGAATAAGGTTCGTTTTCGAGCAGCGCCAACGATTTCGCGAGGTGTTCGTGGACGATGTGTCGGCGATTCAGCTGCTACTGCCGACGCTCGTCTATCGTCGAGCTCACGACAAAGCGAAGCAGGAAAAAGAACAAAATCAGGTCGACTACGCCCCGAATCTTAGATTCCCCATGGTAGCCGTGGTCGGTCAAGTTCTGCGTTGGCTACATCCCGTTTCAGAGGATGAAACGTACTTTTCCACGTCGGTGTCGCGTTCGTTGGTAGAGACTGAGTCAAACTGGGTCAATATGCTGCTCGACACAGCGTTCCAGCGCCTCAAGACTTATATGGACACTCATGCGACTCCGTCGACTGGCGTTCGTTCCATAGTCAGGCGTCGAGAATGGATGGACGATGTGGTCGCCCAAGCCACCGAAATGGTTGGCGCAAGAATCGAGCTGGAGCGGGGAATGGAAGCGACTCAGGGTATTCAGCCTTCTGGCGGTCTCATTGCGGGAACGCCTGAGTCGTTCATACAGAACCGCTAGGTCGAGACCGCGTGCGAAGCAAGTAACTTTGGCAAACAGAAAGGCCGTGAAATTGATCCACGGCCCTTCTTTTGTTCTTATCAATGCGCCGTCGAAACGGCACAAAAGTTCACTGCCCGTTATGCAAGGAGCTCTCTTAGCTCTGCTACGTGCGAGTCGCCTCTGAGACGGCCGAGGGCCTTTCGCTCGATCTGGCGGATGCGCTCCCGGGTTAGTGAGAGTTCGCCACCGATCTCCTCGAGCGTGCGAGGTCGTCCGTCTGCCAGCCCGAAGCGAAGCTCGAGAACTCGTCGTTCTCGTTCGCTCAGGTGAGCCAGCGCACGGTCAACCTGCTCTCGCATAGAAGACTGCGCAGCGACGTCTGCCGGAGCGGGCGCTGCCCGGTCCTCGATCAGGTCACCAAGCTCGTTCTCTGCATCCTCACCGATCGGCGTCTCAAGCGAAACCGGCTCCTGCGACATCTGCAGGATCTCGGCAACACGCTCAATCGGAAGCTCAACTCGTGCGGCGAGCTCCTCGACCGTCGGCTCGCGGTTAAGTTCCTGGCCAAGCTCTCGCCTCGCCCGCATGATCTTGTTCAGCGTCTCAACAACGTGAACCGGGATGCGGATGGTGCGTGCCTGGTCAGCGATGGCACGGGTTATGCCCTGCCTGATCCACCACGTTGCGTAGGTGGAGAACTTGAAGCCCTTGCGGAAGTCGAACTTTTCGATCGCCCGCATCAGGCCGATGTTGCCCTCTTGAATCAGGTCGAGCATCGACAGGCCGCGGTTCAGGTGCTTCTTGGCTACCGAAACCACAAGGCGCAGGTTCGCTTCGCCAAGGTGGCGTCGAGCCTTCTCGCCTTCGTCGCGAACTCGCATGAAGTGTGACTGCAACACGTTCGAGAGCGGCTCGAGCGCTGCGCCGAGTCCTTCTTCGAGCGCGTCCGGCACTTTGCCGAGCTCAGGGTCCTGGCCGACCAGCTCTGTGAGGTCGGGCGGGACGAGCCTTGGCAGCACGGAGAGTTCGACGAGCAGCTTATGTGCGTCGTCTGGCTCCACGCCGATTGCGTCTGAGATGTAGTTGATCAGGTCTTCGTCGCGCCTGCCGTCGAGCACGGTGCGGAGCGTCGGGTCTGAGATGATCGCTGAGAGCGACAGCGGCGTTGAGATGCCGTGGAACTTGGCGACGAAGTTTGCGGTGTCGGCAGCCGAACCGAGCCTTCGCAAGGCTTCGGCGGTCACCACCTCAGGCGGCGGTGCCGGCGCATCTTCCTCTGCTTCTTCGCCGTTGATCTCCTTTTCGATGCTGTCGAGCCACTGGGCGAGCTCAACTGCCCGTGCGAGCACGACTTCGTCGTCCGCTGTCAGCAGTGCGACCCGGCCGATCTCGCGCAGGTACATCCTGACCGTGTCTTCGGTCAGCTCTGACTGGTCTGGCTCGAGCATCTGCGCGAGCTGACCTGCGGCCTCAACGTTGCGGGCCGCTTCCCACATGTCCAGTTCGGAGCGAGTCAGGGCGCTGGGCGAATCGTTCGAGCCCTGGTTCGCCTCGTCATCGTCGTCGGTCATCGAAGAGGCGGATGAGAAACCCGTTCCCAACTCCTCTTGTTCGTCGCCTTCGATACCCCGTTCAGTTACGGACAATTAGTTGTGTCCTTTCGGTGGTGTTGGACGGCCACGTATCGCATCGCGCGTGCGTATGCGTACTTCTATCAACCCTCTCCTCGTGGGGTTGATCCGGCCTGCGCCGGCGCCTTCTGAGCCTGCTGATCATGCTCACGGGAGTACGGAATTTGCGGAATGGTGGCTTTCACCCAGTTAGATGCCGGGGAATGCTGCCACGGTTTAGTTGCCGCTACCGGTTGACCGTTCACACTGAGCTCGCTCTTACGCCTGCTTGTGCGCAACTTTCTATTATACACCTTTTGCGCAAAATGCCGGCAGATGAGCGATGGATTTCGTAGCGATTCGCTACTAGTTGTTGCAGTTGCGTACGAACTAGGCGTGACGGGCTTCGTCGACTTCCGTCAGCGTCGACTTCAGTACGGTTTCCGTAACCTATGAACAGAACGTTAACGGAGTTTGAAATGGAGCAGGGGCGATTGGTGGGGTCGAGGGCCTTTCCTGTGGCTATCTAAACTGAGCGTCCCAGCCCTGAGCGCAAACTTGTTCGTAGACGGATTGCCCCTCAACGAACTGGGCAACTCGTAGGCCAATTTCCTCCAACTCATCACGCGTCAGGAATTCGGAGTGTGTTCTGAAATGTGTTGGACAGGTGGCGAGTAGACGTATGTCTTCAGTAGTCATCCTGAACCCAGATCCAAGACTGCCTACCACGACCGCATGAAATAGTGACAACAAGACGAACGCGCCTAAGGCACCCCACACTGAATAGCGCAGTGTCTTACCAGCATCGAATTGCACGATGATTCTAGGACCGTATCCACGAAGCCGACTGCGTCGATACAAGTCGTACAGTTCGAGCACTCCGGCAGCAGCGAGAACACCGAGACCACCCGCCACGGCCGAGGTCGCGACAATCGGCTGTTCTTCGAGTAGACGCCCTATCAATGAGCCGACGCCGACGCCAGCCAGTAGCGCAACGAACAACGTTCCGATGGGGAACGACCTATTAATGGCCATGCAACTAGTCTCCTCCTCCGAACCCGGTCCACGTAGCGGCAGGATACATCGCTCCGGATGCTAGGACTATCAGAAAGCCATCGGAACTTAACGCGTCGGCTGACATGTCAATCCTTAGACAACTCTGTATGCCAACAGACGCGAACCAAGGAGACCGCGAACATTGCTGGCGAGGCGTTACTCGAGGTCCGACGGACTTTGAAGTGGTCGCACAGTGTGCACCACCCCCAGCCCTCTATCCGTCCCAGTTGATTACGAACTTGCCGGGAGTGCCTGCCGCGAAGCGGATGTAGGCGTCTGGGGCGTCTTCGATTGCAACGGATTCGGTGATAAGGGAGCGTAAGGGCACGTTGCGGTCAGCGGTGGACTGGGCCGCTTCTGCGGGGCCGAACCTTGAGAAGGTCCATGAGCCTATGAGCGTCAGGTGGCGATGAATGATGTGCGGCGTCGGCTCGTAGGTCACCTCACCGCCCTCGCCAACCAGGCAGGCACGCCCAAAGATGCGCGCCGATTCTGCTGCTGCAACCCGTGTCACCGGCAGGCCGGCGGCTTCGAGCGTGGCGTCAGCGCCTTCGCCGTGTGTCAAATCCTTGATCTGCTCTACCGCCGTGCCGTCAGAGTTGTCGATGGTCTTCCATGCGCCGGCGTCTTTGGCCATCTTCAGCCGCTCCGCATTCACATCGACGGCGACCACTCTCGCGCCCATTGCCTCGCCGAACATGGTCGCAGCGAGCCCGACGGGGCCCTGGCCGAAGACGGCGAGCACGTCTCTGCCTGAGACGTCGAGCTTTTTAAGTGCGTGGAACGCCGTGCTGGCGCCGCATGCGAGGTATGCGCCCTCCTCGAACGTGACTTCGTCTGGCATCTTGACGCAGGTCGACTCGTGGGCGGTCATGTAGTCGCCGTGGCCGCCGTGTCGGGTGCCGCCGTAGTAGCCGCGCTTCTCATCAACCGGGCAGAGCTGCTGCCAGCCGGTCTTGCAGTAGTCGCATCGCAGGCAGCCGTCGTAGTGATGTTGCATGATGCGGTCACCGACCTCGACCTGTGTGACCCCGGGGCCGAGCGCGACGACTTCGCCGCAGGGTTCATGGCCGGGCCGGACCCAGGTGTTCTCTTCGATGTCACACTGCTCTCGGTAGCGCTTGAGGTCCGATCCGCAGAGCCCCGAGCCGCGTAGCTTGACCAGCACTTCGTTCGGGCCGGGCTCGAGGTCAGGGAAATCGGCGACTTCGGATTGGGACTCGCCCAGGAATCGGACGCCTCTGACGGTCATAAGTGATCTCCATGACTGCGAGCTGTAGTTGGGTCTGAACGGCAGCCCAGTTTAGCGCGGAAACTGATCGCGACGTGAAGCACGAGACAACGTAAGATGCGAATCTCGGGAACTTTCGCGCCGCTCAGCCGGACTTCGTCAGATGCAGGATCACCAGCAACGAAACAGCTTACGCGATTTTGTCTACGCTCCGATTCTAAGCAATCGATATGGATACGCGAACCTGGTTGCCGGTCTATGGGCGGCGCTGGTCATTTTCTTGGTTGCTTTGGGGACTGACGTTGTCGATACCGGTGTAGTTGCCGACCCATTAACCGGAGAGGTTTCTCGCCCTGACTTGACCTACCACTATCTCTCAGGCGCTGCGTTCCTTGTTGGGACCATAGTCGGTGCTATTGCCTACTGGCGAACCATGTACAGGTCGTCACTTTTGGTGTTGGTTGCGACTATCTGCCTGGGCGCACTGACCATGAATCAGGCAAGTGATCAATTCGATGATGGAGAGACTTTGATCGACTGGTTGGCTTTGCCTGCGGCTCCACTGCTGGTGTCGGGCTTGCTCACGGCGATTGCGTACTATCGTTGGCGTGCTCGGCTTCGGAAGTTCCGGAAAGCGTAAGTGCATTGATCGGGCACCGAGTTTCAGTCTGAAAAATGGGCGTTTTTCGAGTACCGCTACGTGGATGAGGAGCCAGTCGCCCAAACCTTCTCAATCCTCAGATGTTCCTCGCGGTGGGGTTCGGAATCCTCACCTCTTCTTTCACGGCTGCGTGAGAGATTCGGGTTCGGCAACTCGCAGGAGTCGCACGAAAGCGGATATCACAGAGGTGGAATGAGATGACCAGCAAGAACTACCCGGAGATTCAGGCGCACATCGGCGCTTTGTCGCAGCAGCTGGCTGGCGAGATTCCGGAGACGATGGGAGCGTTCAGCCGGTTGCATGAGGCGAGCGTTGCCGACGGGGCCCTGAGCGCAAAGATGAAGGAGCTGATCGCTCTCGGCATCGGGATTGCGGTGCGCTGTGACGGCTGTATCGCTTACCACGTCCACGACGCGCTGAAGGCCGGCGCGACGCGGGCTGAGATCAGCGAGACGATCGGTGTCGCGGTGTTGATGGGCGGCGGCCCCTCGATGGTCTACGGAGCTGAGGCCTACGAGGCGATGGAGCAGTTCGAGGCCGTGACGGTTTAGAAGTCGTATTTGCCTTAGCGCTTCACGCGCCGCGGTTGTTGAATTGCCACGGCTGTTCGGATTCGGAACAGTCATGGCAGCGCGCTTGTCAGCAAATTGCCCGCGCTGTGTGTCGGGTCTAAACTGTCGCAACTGTTAAGATCGGCGGAATTCGGCGGCCTGAAGAGACCGACCATCAGCAAGAGCCACCAATCCACCGACAGCAACCAAACTCAAGCGAAGAAAGAAAATGACAACTACTCAGAAGTTCACCTATGACAGCCTGTTTTCGGAGCGGTCTGAGGACACGCCCGTGCGTAAGGTCGCACACGCCAAGTACGACTTCGCGGTTGCGTACCCGGCGCCGGAGACGCTGCCGATGTACGGGCTGATCGACGCCCTGAAGGCGAAGGTGGACTCTGACGGCGAACGGGTAGCCAAGGAGATGGCTTACTACCCGCACGTGTTCGGATCGCCGGAACTGCGGGAGTTCACCTCTGAGAAGCTGAAGGCCGACCGCGACATTGATGTCGATGCCGACGGCATTGTGCTCACGGCGGGATCCGGAGAGGCGATCGCCCTGCTAATCCAGGCGCTGACGAATCCCGGCGATGTTGTCCTCACCGAGCGCTATGTCTACGGCGGCACGCTTACCCAGCTGCAGAAGTTCGAGGCCGATGTTGTCGGAGCGCCCATCGATGAGCTCGGCCTGATTCCGGATGCGCTCGAGGAGACGATCAAGCGTCTGACCGCCGAGGGCCGCAAGCCGAAGTGGCTCTACACCATCTCTGAGAACCAGAACCCGACCGGCTCAACGCTGCCTGAGTCACGGCGTCGGGAGATCCTCGACATCTGCCACCGCCACGGCCTGCCGATCATGGAGGATGAGTGCTACATCGACCTGCGGTTCGATGGCGAGGCGCAGCCGGCGTTCCGGGCGCTGGATGACAGTGGGATCGTGATGCACGTCGCTTCGTACTCGAAGCTGATCGCTCCGGGCCTGCGCATGGGTTACTTTGTCGCTTCGCCTGAGCTGACTTCAAGAGCGATGAGCTTCAAGCATGGTTCTGGCCCGAACCAGTTCGCTGCGTATGCGATCACCGGCTTCCTCAAGGAGGGTTTGCAGCGGCACCGTGACACGTTCAATCCTCTCCTGAAGGAGAAGAGTGACGCGATGCAGCGTGGCTTTGCTGACCATTTCGCTGACAGCGGTGCGACGCTTTCGAAGCCTGAGGGCGGCTGCTACGCCTGGCTGACGATGCCAGAGGGCAAGGACATCTCATCGATACGCGATGAGGTGTTTGAGGGCGGCGTCGGCTACCTGGCTGGCCCGAATTTCGCTCCGAACGATGACGGCCAGAACTGCGCTCGACTCTGCTTTGCGTTCGAGACGGCTGAGAAGAACTACGACGGAATGGCACTGCTCGCCCAGCTGTTCCGCAAGCACGGCGTGATGTAGGCGGCAGGGCGGAATTCTCGTTTGGCGGACAGTGGATGCGGTGGCTCGACAGTGCCAGACGCGAACAGGAGGCGCCGTCTAGCGCCTCCTGAACTCTCTGTCCCTGTGCAGCTGCCGTTAGCTGGCGTGGAACAGCGCTCTTACCGCCCATCGATCGTGCGATTGTGACCGGATTCCTGGCAGCCGAGTCGTCCTGGCAAGTGCGTTCTGCATCCTTGACTGTACTCGCGCCGAATTCGCTTCAGCCGGCCGCATACTGTGGACTTCGATGTTGTGGACCGTCATCTGTTCCACCACCCTCTCCACTGAGCTACTCTGCACGAAACCGCTGCAACTGCGGTTGCCGATCTGCTGGCACGTTAGCTTGATGTCCATCTTTGTACTCCAGTTAGAAGGAACTCAGATCTGGCGGCCGGGTCGCCCGGCCGCCAGATCGTTATCGAATTAGTCGTCGTTTTCCTCGTCGTTCGATTCGCCTGTGTCGTCCAGAATCCAGGCCGGCATGTGAGTCGTGAACTGCACGTCTGCACATGCGTAGGGACCTTCCGGACCGGTTCCGCTCGGGTCTGATACGGACGTGCATCCGCCACCGAACGAAGTAACTTGAGACTCTTCAAGGCCAGGCTGTTCTGGACCGTGGTCACGAATTACCAGGTGAACTTCGGCTTTCTCTGAGTCAGTGAGACCGGGCCCCCAGATGTGCTGGCCGTGCCCTGACGGCAATTGGTCTACGTCCAGAGTTGCGCCAAAACTGGCCTGACCGGACTCACCAACGATGTTTCCCGCAGCGAAGAGCACCGAGGAGCTGATGTACGGATTACCGCCAAAGAGGAGAAGGTCTCCTTCGCCACAGGCCGAAAGTCCGGGCATCGGGTGCTGGCAGTACTCGGGGTTGTTGAAGACCACCCACCACATCGTGTAGGTGTTACCGGGCACGAGTGAGTTGGTGTTGAACGCTGACGTGACTGCGTTCTCGGTCCGGACGAGGCGAGTCGAACCGCCTGTCACCAGGTCGCCATTCGGAAAGGTGTGAACGGTACCGTCCTTAACGCTGCGTTCCGGTGCTTTTGTCTCCTTCGGGCCGTCGGCGGCTACTGAGTCGCCATTTGCGATGAATAGCGTGATTGTGACCACGGCGGTGACCATCAACGCTGCGAAACCAAATGCGAGCTTTGCTGTTGCTGTGCGAACCATCTGTCTGACTCCTGTCTCCTGACTTGATGCCAGCGCCCTGCTGACAAGAACCAGTCTTTGTGGGACAGATCCTTAGCCACATCTCCAGATCTGGTGGTTTTGGTATTGCGAGTTGGCTATCTGGAGTAGCCATATCTGGCTAGTCGCAGTTGCGAGGCGGACAACCTTGTGTCCTCGGCACACTGCTCAGGAGTCGCTCCAGATTCGCTAGAATCCGGGTCCAGCCAATAGCGGACTGCGGAGCAGAAGAGGAATGGAAGACTCGATAGCCACGGACCAGAAGATCGACTTCTGTACAACGCCTGACGGAGTGAAGATCTGCTACGCGATTTCCGGATCTGGTCCGCCGCTGGTCAAGGCCCCGAACTGGCTGACACATGTCCAGTACGAGTGGCAGAGCCCGGTCTGGAAGCACATGTGGGAGGCGCTCAGCCGCGACTTCACTCTCATTCGTTTCGATCAGCGCGGGTCCGGGCTGTCTGACCGGAATGTGAAAGACCAGAGTTTCGAAGCGTGGGTCCGAGACCTGGAAACCGTGACAGATGCAATCGGACTGGACAGGTTCAATCTGCTAGGGATCTCTCAGGGCGGTGCCGTCGCAGCCGAATATGCGGTCAGGCATCCGGAACGCGTGGACAAGATGGTGCTCTATGGAACTTTTGCTCGCGGTTTCCACCATCGGGGCGATGCCGTGTCAACCGTGTTCGATGCACTGAAAACGCTCGCTGGCGTTGGCTGGGGATCAAGTAACCCGGCTTACAGGCAGGTATTCACGACCACCTTCATTCCGGACGCCACACAAGAGCAACAAGAGTGGTTCAACGAGTTGGAGCGAATCTCGTCGACGCCAGAGAATGCGGTCAGGTTGTTCGATGTGCTGGGGCAGATGAACGTGGTAGACCGACTGCCCATGCTAGAAGTGCCCACGCTGGTGGCACACGTTCGTCAAGATAAGGTAGCGCGATTCGAATACGGTGAGGAGATGGCCACTCTGATTCCAGGTGCCCGATTCGTCCCCCTGGAAGGCAGGAACCACCTGATCCTGGAAAATGAACCGGCGCTGCCACTCTTGATCAATGAGCTCAGGTCATTTCTTGGAGTAAAAGGCGATGACATTCCCGTTCCTACGATCTCGCCTTCTCCAGCCGACTTGGCTGCGCCCTATGCAGTTGTCACGCCTCTGACTGACCGCGAGGTGGAAGTTCTGAAACTGGTGGCCAGCGGGGCCAGCAATCAACAGATCGCCGATGCCCTGTTCATATCGATCAATACCGTGGCAAACCACGTGAAGAACATCCTGTCCAAGACCGGGACCTCAAACCGAACAGAAGCCACTGCGTACGCAATCGCGCAGGGACTTGCCGGACCAGCCGCAGTTTCTGCCAGCGGTTGAACTCGCGACCGATACCATGTGTCCCGACTGTACTCTAGTGAACGTTTACGACCAACACGAGTTTGATGTCCGGTGCGAGTGGGGTGCGCAGGGACTGGCTGGGCTGGCGGCCAGCGACGTGGTGGTGATTGTTGATGTGCTGTCCTTCACCACTAGCGTCGAGATTGCCGTGAGCCGTGGTGTGACGGTGCTGCCCTACCCGCCCGGCGCTGATGGCGTCGAGGAATATGCGGCCGAGCGTGACGCGCAGGTGGCGGCACGACGCTCCGCTGAGCCGGGCGCTCTGACTCTCTCGCCGGCATCGCTGGTCGGCGCGCCGGCCGGCACCCGCCTCGTTCTTCCATCGCCGAACGGATCGGCGCTTTCGTTCCAGGCCGCCGAATCTGGAGCGAAAGTGGCCGCTGGCTGCTTGCGAAATGCGTCGGCGGTGGCGAAGTGGGCTTCGGCGCATGACGGCTCGGTCGCGGTGATTCCCGCTGGCGAGAGATGGGAGGACCGGTCGTTGCGGCCTGCGTACGAGGACTTCATCGGCGCAGGAGCGATCATCAGCGGTCTTGGCGGTCGAAGATCGCCCGAGGCCGAAGCGGCTGTGGCAGCGTTCGAAGCTGCAAAGCCGAATTTGCCGGCGAAGCTCCGCTCCTGTTCGTCCGGACTTGAGCTAATCGAGCGCGGCTTTGAGCAGGATGTGGAGCTGGCGGGCGGACTCGACACCAGTGAGACTGTGCCGGTTCTTGATGGAGATGCGTACACTGCTGTTGTGACGACGTAGAAGGGAGCGCGCCGATGAAGGACGGGCAGGACCCTCGCAGCGTTGGCGATATGAACCGGGATGGTGTGACCGGCCATTCGATTGGCACCACGTCTCGTGCCGACTGGATCACCGAGAACATGGGCAAGACGGTGATCATCATCATCGCCGTCATCATCATCTTTTCGATATCCCTGGCGATCACGACCTCCGGCAGCGATGACGACTCGGACTCGCAAGCGTCTCAACAGCAACAGGCTGGAGAGCGGTAGGGCCTCCCACGTATCTCGCCCCCAGAGTCATGCCATACAATTGTGGTGTCTGAGACAGCGCCCACAGTTACAGTGAAAGCGCAATGCTGCTCCTTGAGTAGGTGACATACGGCGGTCTTCAAGCGGGCCGTCGACAGCGCAGGTGCCGAGACAGTTCTTCGTCCGGCTGCCTGCGCAGTTTCCCTTGGTCTGATTTCAGTCACCCACCTTGCTCACCCGGACATAAGCCAGCATGATCTCCGCAGAAAACCTCGCAATCTCCTTCGGCGCGCGCCAGCTCTTCGCTCCCGCAACGTTCACCGTTTCGAACGGCCAGCGCGTCGGACTCGTAGGGCCAAACGGGGCCGGCAAATCTACCTTGCTGCAGATGATCGCCGGGTTGATAACGCCCACGTCCGGTCGCGCATCAGTCAGCGGCGGCGAGCTTGCATATCTGCGGCAGGAGTCGGACATCGCACTCGACCAGCCGCTCCGTGAAGAGATGTGGAACGCTCTGCCCGAGGCGAACGCGGTACGACACCGTATCGCCGAGATCGAGGCCGAGATGGTTGCGGAGCCGGAGCGCGTCGAGGAACTATCGACGGAGCTGGACCGTACGCAGGACCGTTTTCGGATCCTTGACGGCCAACGCGCCGAGCCGGACATCAGTCGAGTGACTGAGGGACTCGGCTTCTCGAAGCGGGATATGGACAAGCTCTGCGGCGAGTTCTCGGGCGGCTGGCGAATGCGTATCTCGCTGGCGAAGATCCTTGTCAGTCAGCCTGAGCACTTGCTGCTCGATGAACCGACGAACCATCTCGACCGCGCGGCACGGCACTGGCTGCAGGGCGAGCTTTCCGAGTATCCGGGGACGTTGCTGATCGTGACGCATGATGGCGAGTTTCTCGACCGCGTCGTGAACCGGATCCTGAGCATCGAGCACCGCCGCGTTGTGCCGTACGCAGGCAACTACTCGCAGTTCCTGGACCAGCGGCAGGAGAACGAGGACCGGCAACTGGACGCGGCCGAACGACAGGAGCGACAGCTTGCCCGCACCGAGCGGTTCATAGAGCGCTTCAGGTCGAAGGCCACGAAGGCGCGGCAGGTGCAGAGCCGCATCAAGATGCTTGAGAAGATCGAACGGATTGACCGTCCGGAGTCGGTAAACACGACGCAGTTCAAGATCAGGTCGACCGGCCGCGTCGAGCGCGTCGTGCTGGATGTGAGTTCGCTGGGGCACGACTGGGAGGGCTCGCCGGTGCTGCTGGATGTTGCGCTGGAGGTGGAGCGCGGGCAGAAGCTGGCGCTGGTTGGGCCGAACGGCGGCGGGAAGTCGACGCTGCTTCGGATTCTTGCGGGCGAGGTTGAGCAGACTGAGGGCGATGTGCGCTGGGCTGAGCGGGCTCGGGTTGGCTACTACGCGCAGCACCAGGATGAGTCGCTGGACCGTCGGGAGACCGTGCTTGGCGAGGTACGGAAGGCGGCGGGCGATGAGCCTGACGGGACGCTGCGGGGCGTGCTGGGCCGCTTCCTGTTTTCGAACGATGACGTGTTCAAGTCGGTGGCGATGCTTTCGGGTGGCGAAAAGAGCAGGCTTGCGCTGGCAAAGTTCTTGATTGAGCCGAACAATGTGCTGCTGCTGGATGAGCCGACGAACCACCTGGATGCAGTTACGCGGGATGAGCTGCTCTCAGCGCTGGAGGAGTATGACGGCACGATCATCTGCGCCAGTCACGACCCGGCAATTGTCGAGGAGATTGCGACGCACGTGTACAGCGTGGATGAGGGCGAGGTGAGCTTGGCGGAGGTGCGGGAGTAGTAGGCTTCCTGGTGTGGCTACGGAACCCGAAACTCCGATCGAACGGCCGCCTCGGATAACCCGTCGAGACGATGGCACGTGGACGAACTTGCAAGCGATGGGCATGGTCCTAAGCCGACCGCAGCATGGACACCCCAGCTCATGATCACGCCACGCTGGCTCTTCGGCCTCGGCCCTGGCTGACGGGGCCGGCGAACTGCGAAGCGACCTGTTCGATGAACTGGGTCTCTCGGTCACTGTAAGCGAGCGGCTTCATGCTGCGGACCATCAGCAGGCCCACGACATCGTCTTCAGCGATGATCGGCGTAGTCAGCCATGACCGGACGCCGGAGTTCACGTCGGTCTTCAGTCGCGGCGTTCTCTTGATCGCCTCATCGATATTGGAATCATCGATCAGCAAGGTCGTCCGTTTTTCGAGCACCTCTCCGTAGTGTGTCCCTGCGAACGGGATGAAGGTGCCGGGCTCCCGGCCTTCAACGTTCAGGCCGTACGTCGCCTCGATGATGAAACCGGCGAGTCCCGGGTGGATGATCGCTATCGTCAGACGGTCGAGATCGACCCTTGCGCTCACGATGTCGCCGATCTGCTCGAACTGATCTGCGACGGACTTCGAGACTCCTGCCATGCGGCCGATCCGATTGAGTGCTCGCAGGTCGTTTCCGGCCGAAGTCAGCGCAAGGTTCGATCTATTCAGCGAGTCGTTGATGTCGCTTAGTTGCTGCCGGGCCTTGATTTCGAACCTGTAGAGGCGCTGGGACTCAGCGAGAAGGCCGACGAGTAGCACACCGTATGCGAAGAGCTTGAAGATGTGGTGCGCTGCGAAGTAGGCGTCAAATGTGGCTGATGAGTGGGCCATGAATGCGCCGTCAGCGGCTCCGTTTGCTACCAAAAACAGGGTGAAGGCCCAGAGTGTGTAGCGGGCGTGAGAGCGGCGGTTTCGCATAGCGACGAAAGCGAGGAGGAATAGCATTCCCGGCACGAGCGTCAGAGCCGCTTCGATTCGTGGTGAGTACTGTTCTGAAGCGGTAAAAGTTGCGATGAGGCCTGAACCGGCGATGAGTGCGACAGCAACGCCGACGGGCCAGGCGGCCGTCAATGGCGGACTGTCAGTAGCCCCGGATTTTTCAAGGCTCAGCACCGCCCACAGACAGGCGATAGCGAGCGTCGTCCTGGAGATCAGCGATATCCACTCTGAGACCTCGGTATTACCACCAAGCACAGAGATGACTGCAGTTGAGCTCGTGATGCCGTGAATAGCGTCCAGCAGCCCGGCTGCGATGGCTCCGTATCCGAGCAGCTCGAGCCAACGTTGATCGGCAGAGCGCGAGACCATCAGCAGGGTGACGCCGATGATGACAGCGAGCGTTGCTGCGATCATCTCACCGGCGACGTGGGATGTGATCGAGCCGAGACCATCGAGATTCGGCACGATCAGGTGTAGCGCAACGGCCACAGCCGTGAGCGCGGCTGAGCCGATGAGTACGTGGTTGTAGTTGTGGGAGGCGGAATCGTCCCACAGACTGGATTTCATGGCTGCTACACCCTTGAGCGGTGTCTATGCCTCCAGTCTCTCCCGGCGAGACGGCCGATCTCTATGTGCCAACCGTAAGTTCTGCGCCGATACGCATTGGCCACGATTAGGTGTATCCCGTCAACCGAACCGCTGCGCGTGAGGACAGTGCCTGAACTAAACATGCACTGAGACAGATGTACTTCCCGGCTACGCGGCCTGCTGCAGTTGCACGCCCTCGGCCTCGCTCTTGAGGGCCTTCAGGCTCTTGCGCATCGGCATGCCCAGGAACAGCTTCTTGAAGGCGAACGCGACCGGCGCGAGCGGCATCGCCCACCACGCGCTCGATTCGATAGACATCTCCATTGAGACGTTCGTGGTCGAGCCCATACCGCGGACTGTGATCGATTCGCTGTAGCTGTAGTTCGGCTCTTCGCCTTTGAGGGCAATCTCCTGATCGTGCACGTAGCGAGTGATCGTGCTGCGGCGCGGCTTGCCTCGCCAGTTGTAGGAGACAGGGCTGCCGGGTGCGAGATCGCCTTCGACCCGAAGGTCGGTGAGGCCGTCCATCCACCGTGACCAGTTTGCAGGGTTGCCAACGAGGTTCCACACCGATGAGACCGGCGTGTCTATGGCAATCGTCTCGGAGTGCTGCATACATCCCTCCAATTCGTTGGATATGCAGCGATACTAGTGGAACCGTCCGATTACACGAAAAGTTGCGCGAACTTGCCGCAGGTCATTCGCATAGGAGATTCGTACCTGCTGAAGGTGGGCGAGTGAGCCTGGAACAGCGGGTTCGGCGTACTCGATCAATGTATGCTCGTTCGCCGTTCGACTGAGCTTCGGAGATTGAACTTTCGGCGGTGATATGGATGAGTCAACGCTGGCAATGAACCAATTTCGTAAACGCACGCTGCTGTTCGGGACTCTCGCGGTCTTGCTGCTGCTTACGGTCGCCTGTCAGCCCACGCGTGCGGCGTTCGAGATAACGAACGATTCGGGGATTGCGATCGACTTCATCTACTCAGAGGACTTCATCGACTTCAGAGACTTCGGGCGCAACTACGATGCACTGGAGATTGGCGACGTGGACACGTATCAGGGCTGCACCCAGTGCGGCATATCGCCGGGCGCGGTGTACCGCTTCGAAGAGCCGTTCAGCGATGGGCAGACGGTGGTGATGGCTGCTCGGGAGGCGGAGTCGAACCGTATGATCTTCATCATGCGCTACACGTGGCAGGAGCTGTTTGACCAGGACTGGAAGGTGAGCGTGGTCGACCAGAGGCCGCGTGCGGCGATCTTCCTGGGAGGGTCGAAGGCCGCCGGGCAGATAGAGCGCTAACGAATCCTGCTTAGTCGTTGCTTTCCCAGCACCAGCCGTTGCAGCCAGGTTGGCGCCGCTTCGAGCATACGCATGGGCGGCGGACCTTTGGCGATCTCTTTGCGATAGTGCCGTGAAGCTCGCTTGCGTACGGCCAGCAAGCGCCCGACGTTGTGGGTTTCGGCGACTGGAAGCCGCGCCGGTTGAGGAGCTTTGCCGGTTTCGTCGTCTCCGCCCGAACTGCTCCAGGGCTGGATGCTGATCATCTCGAAGAACCGTCCTGCAGAGCGGTTCAGTCGCAACATCAAGCGTGACCAGGCGAACGCATAGACCGCTGCATCTGGCGCTGCTTCCTGCGCCGCCGCCACGGTAACTCGGTGGCAGCAGGCATGGTCGGGATGGCCGTAATCGCCCTCGGGCGAGTGCGTGATGATCATGTCTGGCGACAGCTCGGCGAGTTTGCCTGCGACCTGGCTGATGACTGCGCTTTCGGGTGCCGAGAGCAGCGGCGGCGATGACACAGTGCCGTCTTCTTGCGGTGGCGCGGCGGCCGGGGCGAATCTGAGCGAGCTGACGGAAGCGATGCCAAGATCATCGGCCGCAAGCTCCATTCGCGCAGACAGGTCGTCATCGTCGCCAGGTGCCAGGCACAGCAGGTGGACGCGCCACCCTTCGTTCACCAGCTTCGCAATCAGCGCGCCTGCAAGCAGCGTCTCATCGTCGGGATGAGCGAAAACGGCCAGTACCGTGCGTCCGCTGCCCGCCCTCACGTCTGCACTGCCCGTTCGGCTTCGGCCTTGAGATCGGCGAGCATCGATTCGGTCATGCTTCGGATGATGGGACGCGGGTAGAAGAGTCGCACCGGCAACACCGGAGACGTGAACAGCTTGTGGTCTGTGACGAGCGTCTGGCCTGGCGCCGCTTCGGTGAAGGTGAACGTTCGTACCGCTGTGACGCTGAACTTGGTCGATGCCCAGGCAACACGCTGGCCGGGCTCTGACTCGGTGATCGTCACATTGAATGGCACGCTGACGCCGGCCATGCGGAAGCGCAGGGCGATTCGCTGGCCGTGAGACCAATTGAAGCCGGGCTCAACATCTGCTTTCCGGCAAACACTGCACCAGTCTGTCCAGCGCGAGATGTCCGCAAAGACGCTCCACACGGATTCGCGTGCGGCGTCGACCTGCACAGACGATTCAAGCTCGAGTCGGAATGGATTCATCGCCCTGACATATTGACACGAGTCTCGTCCGGTGACATTGCACAAAGCCTCGCCGTGCAGTCCAGACTGAGCTCGGAGTGACCATCGCAGGATTCAGCCTTGTTGTAGGCTTCCTGTTCCTTTTCCAGAGAGCGGACGTGCTGCCCGGCTTCTTCGCCTGGCGGCCGCTTCCGCCCAGGTCTCAAGGGAGGAAGCCGAAATGGACCTCGGAATCGAAGGACGGGTTGCGGTCGTCACGGGCGGCAGCGAAGGCATTGGCAAGGGCGCTGCGAAGGTGCTAGCGGAAGAGGGCGCGAGGGTGGTGATCCTGGCACGCACGCAGAGCAAGCTGGACTCAGCTGTTGAGGAGATCCGCAGCTCAACTAACGGTGATATCGAAGCGATCAGCTGCGATGTGACGGACCCTGCGGCGGTTCAGCAGACCTTCGCGGACATCATCGACCGCTGGGGCAGAGTCGACATCCTCGTCAACAATGCCGGCAAGGGCAACGCGAACAGCTTCGATGACCTGACTGAAGAGCTGCTTTCGGACGACCTGCAGTTGAAGGTTTTCGCCGCGGTGTACTGCTCGAAAGCCGTGTTGGCGGGCATGAGAGCGGCGAAGTGGGGCCGCATCATCAACATCACCACGGCGGCAGGCAAGGCAGCACCGGGCTCCTCGGTGCCGACTTCCATGTCGCGGGCCGCGGGAATTGCGATGACGAAGGCGATGTCGAACGACTACGGCGCAGACAATGTGCTCGTGAACACGGTCTGCATCGGCTCGGTGAGGAGCGGCCAGAACTTCCGGCAGGCTGAGGAGGCAGTGGAGCGAGGCGAGGTGACGACGACCGAGGAGTACTACGAGCGCAGAGGCCAGGGCGCGCCGTTGAACCGAGTTGGTGAGGCGAGAGAGGCGGGTGACCTGATCGCTTTCTTGGCGTCCGAGCGGGCGAGCTTCATCACTGGCACGGCGATCAACCTGGATGGCGGCGCAGCGCCGGTCGTGTGAGCGCAGATTATTGACGACGCTTTGACGCGAGCCTGCGCGCCCTGTTCCCAGCGGGCGAGTAAGATTCTGCGTCGCACATGACTTCGCCAGCACCGTCCCTCAAAAAGCACCGCACGCGGTTTGCCGCGCTTGGCCGTTCGGTCAGATTCATCGCTGTGCTGATGCTGGTACTTGCGTCAATGACCGGGTTGATCGCCTCGGGACACGTCGCGGCGCAGAATGGCCCGGGCGATGGCGGGACACAGATCCTGCTCTACGAGTTCGACCCTGCACTCACGCCGGACGGCCGAATTGTCGACCAGAGCCCTTCCGGCAATCACGGCAACCTCTCCGGCTTCACAGACATTCCGGCGGCGTTCGGTGAAGATCCGGCTGGCGACGGCTTCCTGTCTTTCGACGGCGTCGGCACGACCGTTTGGAGCAACGAGCAGACGCAGACGATCAACGCGTTCACGCTGGAGGTTGAGTTCCGCACGACGACCCCGGCGGGCAAGCTTCTCGGCTTCGAAGACCTGCCGACGGGCGCCGGAAGGCTGTACGACCGGCACCTGTACATCGCAACAGACGGCACGCTCAGGTTCGGCGGCCCGAGCCCGACGCTTGCCGCCGCTATCCAGGTGACGATCTCCACCCTGGAGCCGGTGACTGACGGCGAGTGGCACACCGTGACCGCGATCAGCAGGCCTGTGCAGAACGCTGTCGAGTACGAGCTGTACCTGGATGGAGAACTGCAGGCGACGTCGATCGGGAACGTGCTGAATAGCTATCCAGGTCACTGGCGACTTGGCAGCGGCAACCTGTCGCGCTGGCCTGACGCAGCGGGAGCGCTGACCTTCTTCGAGGGCGATATGCGCCGAGCGGAAGTCTACGAGTCGGATCCTGCACCGTTGCCGGAGCCGACACCAACCGAGCTTCCGCCAACTCCTGTTCCAGACCCACCGGCGATCCCGCCAGACTTTCCCGACCTTCCTCACGAGCCGCCGCACGACTTCGAGCCACGGGTCGATATCTCAAGTGACATAGACAGCGATGTGCTCGCGCTCGACATCACTCTCGAGAACATCGAGCCGTTCGATACGTCAGTCTGGGTAGTGCGAGAGGACGGGGAGGAGTTTTTCGTTGGAGCGGTAGAGCCGTCGCTAAGGTGGACCGGCGAGGCGGTCACGAGCAGGTACACGGTCGAGGTGAGGGAGGAGTTCTCGCCCGCCGAAGAGCCGAGAATAGTTGCATCAAAGAGCGTCCCGCTGATCGCTCAGCCTGCGAGCACTACTGAGGCCGTGATCGCAGTGACTGCGACGGTTGCAGTAGTCGGTGGAGCGGCGGCAGCGTCGGCGAACGGAACCTGGATCTACCAGCTGATCTGGCGTTTCCTGCGCATCCTGATAAACGAGAACTTTCGGCGCAGGACAAAGTCGCTGGATGTGCGATCGATCCCTTCGTGGGTGTCGGTGATCGTCGCAATGGCGCTCATGGCGCTGTTGATAGCCGCAGGAAAGCCGGGCGCGCTGGCGCTTAACAGCTTCACGGCAGCACTGATAGTGAGTACTCCGGTCGTGATCCTCTATCGAGGCGCCACTCTGCTCGGCGGCTTCGGGCTCGCGTATATCACCGGCCAGCATCCGCGCTATCTGATCTGGGCAGCCGGGACCCTCACATTCGCGTTCACAAGCATCGTCCTGCACTCCCCTGTTGGATATACGGGCTACTTAGAGCGGGACAGCGGAGAGGTGAAGCGCGATGCGAGGTTCGCGGCTGCCGGGTTCGCAGCTGTTCTGGCGCTGGCGGGTCTGTTCCTGTCGATCGGGCTGGTTGGTCGCATGGCCTTTGCCGAAGCAGGTGTGACGCTCACGCTTGGCGTGCTGGCGGTGACGATGTTGCCGTTCCCGCTCTTAGGAGGCCACAACATCTGGAAGTGGAACCGTTACTGGGGCGTGGCGAGCGGTGTGGCCGGGATGTCGCTCTACCTGCTGTTCCAGTTGGGTTTCATGGGTCCAAACGCCGTACTCGTGCTGGCGGCCTTCGGACTGGTGGCTTTCATACTGATACTGGCGGCCGACTACTGGCTGATGCTGGAACGCAGAATCGCCGAATTCTAGTTGCGGAGCGGCCCGTATGGCTCACTCGCGTGAACCTATCGAAGGGTCGTCGCTAGCCCGGTGTCCAGCCGTCGACTAGCCATCTGTAACCGCTGTTTGTTCGAGATGTCGGTAGCTTGGAGTGAGCTTGCCCGCATCTGCCCCGTACCTGGCCCGCATCTGGGCGACCGCCAAAAGGCCGCTGACGAGGAGCCGGACATGTCCAAGACATACAGACTCGACATCCGCTACATCCCGGAATCTGGCGTTAACGCGCTGCGGCGTGTCCAGCGCCTCACGGAGTCCATCTCCGCTGAGGACTTCGATGTGACCGATATCGCTGTGCAGGATGACGGCGCACGGGTTTCATTGCTTGTCAGCACTGACGGTCCAGTCCACAGCGAGCTGATTCTGCTGAACCTGGTCTCCAAGACGGGGTCAATCGGCCGGTTCTCATGCCGGGAGACCGAACGGTCTGAGCGAGAGTCGTTGGCGGCGAGTGCAGAGGCTGCGCTGGCCTAAGTCCTTTTCGATTGCTGCTCAAGCGGGCTGAACGCTGCTGCTCAGCCGATTCGCGGATAGACCATTCTCATAGGGATGCCGTATCCGTCATATTCAGGCTCAACGGGAATCTCCGCCAGCTTTCCGCCCGAGATGTAGCCTGCGACAGCGTTCGCCATCGCATCAATGATGTCGTCACGCGCAACTTCCCTGCGGAGATAGCTGCTCATCGCGTCGTTGAACAGGTCGTCGCAGGGTGGAAAGAACCGGCGGATCACAGCCATACGCTCGCCGCGGCCTTTTGCAGTCTTCTTGTTGTTCTGCATAGCCTGATTTAAGTTCAGCGACCAGAAGATCAGCTCCGGATGGACCTCCACAAAACGCTGCTTGAGATCGGTTTTTTCTCGAATGAGCTGGTCGACCTCGCGGATCTTCGGCACGATCCCCCATGTGTAAGGCGAAATCATCCGACCTGTGTTTCTCTCGTTGATGCGTTTGGCGTCCTCGTAGTTGGTCGCAGCAAGCGCCGGGCGGCATGGGACCGGGAAGACAGAGGAGTTGCGCGGCTTCCCGAGAAGCTTCCTGGCCTGCCGATCACAGGATCTTTCATCCGTTCCACTCTCAGGCAGACCGATCGGGATGTCGATCAGGACTTTTCCTGCGGAGGCGTCGACAGCCAGCGAGGCCGCGGTGGCGTGCAGCTTGTGAGACCAGCCTGCGTCCGCACTGATGGTGACGGCGAACCATCCAGCCCTGCATCCATCGACGCCTGTTGTCTTAGGCGTCGGAGTCATCTGTGATCGAGGGTCGAACCCGCCCTGCTCACAGCATCGTTCCGGTTTCCAGGCCGAGGAAGTAGCGGCCAGCGGTTTCGAAGTTCGTGCGACGGCCCTGCACCTGCTGTGCGATCACGTGAACATCCTGCCAGCGGCGATGTAGTGGATTGCGCTGGAAGATGGCATCGGACCCGAACAGTTCATACGCCGAATCGACCACCTTCGCCGCCTGCCTGATGGCGTGCGTCGAAGCCATCCGCACCTCGATGCGCTCATCCATCGACACCTCGCCGCGGTCGCATGCGGCTTTCCACAACGTCTCTGAGCTGGCGCGCAGGTAGGCGTCGGCAGCTCGCAAAGCCGCCTCGCTCTCGCCGATCTGCAGGTGCACGTTGGACCTTTCGACCATTGCGCCCGGCACGGCCCGCTGCTGCTTGCGGAGCGCCAGTTCGATCGCATCGTCCATGCAGGCCCGGGCGAGCGCCACGCAGATAGTTGCGAAGCCAATGGCGAAGAGCGGGATCTTGGGGATGACGTAGAGCCGACTCGGGTCCTGTGCTGGGTCCGACTCGAGGTACGTATGGTTCTCGGGCACAAACACTTCTGATACCTCGAAGCTGAAGCTGGCCGTGCCGCGCAGTCCGCCGACCTGCCATGTGTCGAGCATCGTGGCATCGGACTTGGGAACAAGAAACATACGTGGCTCGCCGTCGACGCCTTCAACGGGCGCTCGGGCGGCAAGCCAGGTGGAGTGGCTGCTGCCGCTGGAAAAATCCCAGTGTCCGGAGAGCCGGTAGCCGCCGTCTGCAGGCTTGGCGAGGGTGCCTTTCGCGGGAGGTCCGTTCGTAACGATGCCGCGAGGTTCGCCCCATATCTCTTTCGCAGTCTCGGTCGGCATGCGGGCGGAGTCGGTGGCGAAGATGTTGTTCTGGTTGACGCACCATGCGGTGCTGGCGTCGGCCTCGGCGAAGATGCGCACGATCTCAACGAATGACGGGTGGTCGACCGCTATCCCGCCGAGTGACCGAGGCGCGAGCAGTCTGAAGAGCCCGGCGTCGGCCAGTTCGCCAGCGAGGTCAGCGGGGATGCGACGCTCCGATTCGATGGTGTCAGCGCAGTCGGCGACCTTTGCGGCAAGGGCGCGGGCGGAGGCGATGAGTTCGGCGGCTGAGGGTGTGGCGTTCGGCATCGGCGCAGGATAGCAAGAGGTTGGCTGGTGGTCGGCCTGGCCAGAGTGTTATCGGAACTTGAGTTCCTTGGCTACGGCGCGACTCCCACGCTAGTGACTCTCAAAACATTCTGAATCGTCGCGCTGACGACGATCACGAATAGGACTGCACCAATCACCGTCGACCCAACCACATAGAGACCCAACGCCAACTCAGCATTGCGAATGAGTGGCTCGAGCCCACGAAACAACGCTGGTATCGGAGTTTCAGTCCTATCGGGCTTGCGCCAAGTACGGAAGGCAGAGATGCCTACCACCACCATGTGGAGGAGGCCGTAGATCACGGCAGCCCCGAGCACGCCAACCGCTATCCGCAACAGTCCTGGGCTGCCGAGATCTACGTCAGCGCCTAGAAGAAACCCCGAACCCAAAAGGAACCCAATTCCTATCGTCATCGAACGATCGGCCAGATCGTTGATCTTCTGAGCGGCTTGCGCCTTCTTTGCACTGGATGCGATATCCGTCATCGAAGAATGATAGCTGTTCGTCATTTCGCCGATGATTCTGCCCGAACAGTGCGAGGATCGGCACGACATCGTGCCGCGCCCACCTCTAGCCCTCTCCCAAGCTGGGAGAGGGAGAAAGTGCCTGCCACCAGCCGTTCGTCCACGTACAATCTCGGCGCACCCAACGACACTCGGTTCGACGAGGTTCCTGCTCCCATGCCCCAACCAACATCACCCACTGATCTCGGCTTCACTCCTGTCTATAAGCTGCAGCGCCTGATTCGTTCGAAGGAGATTTCGCCGGTTGAGCTGGTTGAGGCGCATCTGCGACGGGCGGACGAGTTGGACCCGAAGTTGGGCATCTTCATCACCCGCACGTCTGAGTACGCGCTTGAAGAGGCTCGCAAGGCGGAGGTGGCCGTGATGAGTGCGAAGTCGCCGGATGAGTTGCCGCCGCTGCACGGCATACCGCTTCCGGTGAAGGACACTGAGGCGATGGCCGGGGTTGTGTGGACGCACGGCTCGCTGCCGCACAAGGACGCAATTCCCGATAAAGACTCCATCCCGGTGCGGCGGCTCAAAGCAGCGGGGGCAATCATCACAGGCAAGACCAACACGCCCGAAAACGGTTTCGCCGGAACCACTGAAAACCGGCTCGGCCCGCCTGCCTGCAACCCCTGGGACCCAGCGCGCACGCCCGGTGGATCGTCAGGCGGCGCAGGCGCGGCTGTGGCGGCCGGACTCTCGAGTTTCGCGACGGGCGGAGACGGCGGCGGTTCGATACGCATTCCGGCTGCTTTCTGCGGCGTCTACGGCATCAAGCCGACGCAGGGCAGGATTCCTCGTGGCGGCTGGTCGAAAGACTCGTTCAACATCATGAATAACGCCAGCTCCGGGCCGTTGACACGCACGGTGCGAGACTCCGCGATCGCTCTACAGGTGCTGTCAGGCCACGCAGACGATGCAGAGTACGGAGTTCTCGAGGCCGACCCGCCGGACTTCGAGTCGGCCCTTAAGAAGGGCGTGAAGGGGCTGAAGATCGGCTGGAGCGCCGACCTCGGTGGCAACCCCGTCGACCCGGAAGTGGTCTCAGTCGCTGAAAACCTGGCACGAGTACTTGAGGAACTCGGCGCGCATGTGGAGGAGGTCGATTTCAGGCCCGCGGATCACGCCGATGTGTTCTGGACGTGGTTCGATTACTTCACGGTGAAGGGGCTCTCGGCGTACCGTGAGGATTTCGACAACCACCGTGATGAGTTGACCGACTACTTTGGTGAGTGTTTGGACCGTGCGGACACGCTCTCTGCCGAGCGGATGTGGGAGCTGTTCAACGAGATCGGCACGTATCGTCACTACACGAACGGCTTCTTCAAGGACTACGACCTGCTGCTTTCGCCTTCGCTGGCGGTGCCGGCTTTCAAGATTGGCGAGGAGCCGGATGTGATCGGCGGCAAGCAGGTTCCGCACCGGCTCTGGGGCTTCACCCCGTTCACGTACCTCTTCAACATCACCGGCAACCCGGCTGCGACAGTGCCCGCCGGCTTCTCGGCGGACGGCCTGCCGATCGGGCTACAGATCGTCGGTGACATGGGCGACGAGGTGTCGGTGCTAGCAGCTTCAGCGGCGCTGGAGGAAGCGCGCCCCTGGGCCGACAAGAAGCCGGTTCTTTGATCTCAGGCCGGCAACTCAACTCCCGAACCAGAAAGATGGAACATGGCTGATTGGCGTGAACAGGTGCGCTTCGAATCTGAGGTCTCGGGCGATCCCGTCGACTGGTTCTTCGCGTCGACGTTCGGGAAGCTCGGTAAGGGTGTCAGGATGTATCGCACCGAGGCGTTCGGCCATGTAGGAGAGCCGGAGAAGCTGCTGGAAGCTGCAGCGGGTCTCGCGGACCCGGTCGTCACTATGCTCAAGTCACCCGTCAGCGGCGACTACTCGGAAGCCGGCGAATCGATCTTCGTCACGGAAGATGGACTGATATCGATCTCGAAGAGTTACGACGGTCGCTGGGTCGCAAAGGCCTCTGGGCTGGACGAGCGGTTCGTTGAGGCCGCGGCGGAGATGCTGTCGGGGCACTTTTCGAGCCGGGCGCCGTCTGGCTCGGTTGCCATGGCGGTTGTCACACGCGGCGGGCTGCAACTGCGGGAGCTCGGGATAGTCGATGAGCCACTAAAGCGCGACAACTACGAGCCACAAGTAGTCGCCGGGTTTGAGCAGATCGTTGGTGACCTGTCTTCAAAGACGCCGCCGGGCCGGCTCAGCCTGTTGTCCGGTCCGCCCGGCACCGGCAAGAGCTTCTTCATGCGCGCCGTGATTTCGGAGGCTCCGGAAGCGGTGCGGTTCGTGGTGCTCCCGGCATCCGCTGTTGGCAGCATCTCGGCTCCTTCACTGCTCACCACTCTGCTGGAGGAAGGTCACAGCAAGTCGCACCCGACCTGTCTGATCCTTGAGGACGCAGACCGCGGGCTGGCGAAGCGCGGTCCGGACAACTTCGATGAGGTGACTGACCTGCTAAACCTCGGAGACGGCTTGCTCGGCGAGCTCGCCGACCTGCGCGTGATTGCCACGACGAATGCTACGAGACCGGAGATCGACCCGGCGATTCTGCGGCCGGGTCGCCTGGCTCACCGCATCGAGTTCGGGCCGCTGGACGTTGAGCGTGCGAGGCTAGTTGTCGATCGAGAGGGTGGTGATTCGTCGAAGGTTACACGGCCACTTGTTCTTGGCGAGGCATACGCAGTTGCGCGAGGCGAGCAGGCGTCACCGCGGTCTGCCGGGCTAGGCTTCGCTCAACCGGCGGACTGAGGATTGAACCTGCGGAGTCGATCTGACTTTCGAGGCACGCATGCTAAGATCGGCCGGAATCACGAGGGCCGGGCAATGGCCAGCCACAAACGGAGGAACTCCACATGTTTTCCATCGGATTCGATGTCACAGAATCGGTAACCGTCGACAAAGAGGTCTCTGAGGTCTACAAGTCTCTCCAGAACTTCGACGAGTGGCCTCGCTGGTCGCCGTGGCTCTGCCAGGAACCTGACTGCCCTGTCACAGTCGAGGGCGCGCCCGGTTCGACCGACCACAAGCAGGGATGGAACGGTGACTTCATCGGCTCCGGCAGCATGCAGATCAAATCGGCCTCGGAGAACGAGAAGCTCGACTACGACCTGAATTTCATCAAGCCGTGGAAGGCGCACGCAGACGTCGGATTCAAGCTGTCGCCGGAAGGCGCAGGAACCCGGATTGAGTGGTGGATGAATGGCAACCTGCCGTTCTTCCTCTTCTTCATGAAGAACAAGATGAAGGCCTTTGTTGGCTCCGACTACAAGCGCGGCTTGAAGATGCTGAAGGAGTACCTCGAAAACGGAAATGTGCCGACTGCTACGGCGGTTGAGGGCGTTGTCGAGAGGCCGTCAGCGCACTATGTGGGCAAACGCCGCTCCAGCGCGATGGCGGACATTGGCGACGCGATGAGTGCGGACCTGACCGAACTCTCCAAGATGGCTGACGATGGGAGGCTGCCGAAGCCTGGAGGCGTGTTCTCGGTCTACCACAGTTTCGACATGGTGAAGGGCACAACCGAATACACGACGGGATTCACCTATGAGTCGGCGCCCGAGGCCCCGGCGGACCTGGAGACCGGTGAGCTACCGGCTCACAAGGCGTTGTTGGTGAAACACACTGGCCCGTACAGGCATGTCGGCAATGCATGGGCGGCGGCGATGGGCGCTACACGTGTTCACCACAAGGTCAACAAAGGTGTCGATCCTTACGAGGTGTATTCGAACGACCCGCATGCGGTTGCGGAGGCCGAGATAGAGACCGAAGTGTACATCCCGGTCAAGCGGTAGTGCGGCAGGTTGGTGGACGCGTCTTGCATCCCGCAGGCGGCGAAGTTTGTCATCCCGACCAACGCGGAGGGATCTGACCGAGGATCCATGGTCAGTCGAGAGATTCTGAATCAAGTTCAGAATGACAGACCAATCCCCTCTCCCAGCTTGGGAGAGGGTTAGGGTGAGGGTCATCCCTCTGACTGGCAGCCGCAGATCCGGTAGGGGCGCTGCTTGCCGCGCCCGGTCTGG
>JANQQP010000044.1 GCA_028285005.1 Dehalococcoidia bacterium
TGACTGGCAGCCGCAGATCCGGTAGGGGCGCTGCTTGCCGCGCCCGGTCTGGGCAAAGCCCAGACATCAACCCACCCTCTAACTCCCTCCCTGTCAGGAGGGAGAAGAATGTCATCCTGACCGGCGCTTCGCCGTCAACGCGCAGCCGCCACCTCAACGCTCTCAATTGCGCGCTCAAGACCGGCGTGCTAGGTTCCGCTGCATTCGGAACCGGCCCCTGACGGGCCTCAGGAGCACGCTGGCGTATGAGTGGCAACGGACCGCTTGATGGAATAAGGGTCGTGGTGTTCGGTAGCTTCATCGCGGGGCCATTCGCCGGGCAGGTCCTTGCCGACATGGGCGCCGACGTGATCAAAGTCGAGCCCCCGTCGGGAGACCCGTGGCGACACCAGAACCCTGTTGCCGAGAACGAAAGCCGGGTCTTTCTTCCGCTGAACCGCGGTGTGCGAAGCATTTGCCTTGACCTCAAGTCAGACAAGGGCCGGGCCGCGCTGCAGAAGATAATCGCAACGTCGGACGCGGTGATATCGAACACTCGCAAAGACACCGCGGCGAAGCTCGGCATCGACTACGAGTCGCTGTCTGCGGACCATCCAGAACTGATCTTCGTCGAAATCACGGCGTATGGCCCGAAGGGTCCGCGGGCCAGCATGCCCGGCTTCGATCTGATTATGCAGGGCTATGCGGGCGCCATTGCCAACGAAGGCAAGCTGATGAATGGACACCCCGAGCCAGTGTGGTCGTCCTCGTATATCGACTTCTCTACGGCGTACAGCGCTGCTGGCGCTGTCATGGCCGGGCTGATCGAGCGGTCGAGGACAGGGAAGGGGCAGCGGGCGACGACGAGTCTGCTGGCGAATGCGCTCGCCATGCAGTGCATGCGGCTCGTACGTATCAACGAGATTCCTTCGCCGACGCAGACCTGGTTCGAGGATGAGTTTCCTGGGCTGAAGGAGTCCGGCGCTACATATCCCGAATTGCAGCAGGAGTACCAGAGCCGGGTTCGGCCTCTTGAGTACTACTGCTACTACCGCGCCTATCGCACGAAGGATGGCGGACTGGCGCTCGGAACGCTGGCTGTTCACGCGCGGCTACGGCTGCTTGAGGCACTTGGGTTAGAAGACCCGCGGTTCCAGGACCCTTCGTTCGACCCAGCCGCTCCCGAGGCCGATTCGATCGGGAGGAAGCTGATCGAACAGATGGAGACGATATTCGCCGAGCGGACGACTGATGAGTGGTTTAAGTACCTGCGTGACCGCGACATCCCCTGCGAGCCGGTGCGTTTCATCGAAGAGGTCGTGGACGATGAGCAGGCGCTCGCGAACAGCTACGTGATCGAGCTGCAGCACCCGGCCGGATTCAGCTACCGCTCTTCCGGACCGATCGTGCAGTTCGAGAACGGGATGCCGGAGATGAAGCCTTCGCCGATGCTGGGTGAGCACACCGAGGAGATCCTGGGTGAAGTGGGCCTGAGCGAGGCCGACCTTTCCTGACGGCACCATCTGAGTCGCCATCACGCCGCGCCAGATCACCTGGCGTTTCATCATAATGGGGATTTTAAGAGCCCACTCTGGTGAAACCAGATGACAGTTGCCGAGTCCCAGTCGAAGCCATATCAGCCTGCAGAGTCTGATGCCGACTCGGCCGTGAGACACGTCCGGCGTGAGACGCTGTTGTTTCTCGTTCCGTCAGCAGTGCTGCTTGCGCTCGGGGTCTGGCTGACCGTGCTGGTTCGAGGCGACGACCTGCTGCCGGGAGAGCTGGCGACTACGAAGTGGCTGGCTGGTCTGGATAACCAGGTGTTGCTCTGGGTCTCGGAGTTCCTGGACTTCATCTCGGAAGATGCGACCGCACCCGTCCTGTTCGTGATCCTGCTGCCAATCGTGTGGCTGGCGTTCGGGCGCGCTGCGCTGCTGCTGTTTGCCGTTTCCGGGAGCCTGACGGGACTAACACGCATCATCGAACTTGCCGACCGCTCGAGGCCGACGCCCGACTTCCGGTTCGAGGATGTTTTCAAGCACTCTGGGATCTACCCGAGCGGGCATGTTGTGTACGGCGTGATGGTTTTCGGCATGATCGCCTACCTGGCGTTCAAGCTGATGCAGCCCGGGCTTCTGCGCACGTCAGTGGTCGGCTTGATGCTTGTGATTGTCGTGCTCATGGGGCCATCGCGAGTGATTGAGCTCGATCACTGGCCAGCCGATGTCGTCGGATCGTTTCTGCTCGCTGTGCCGTTTCTACTCGTCCTGATCTGGATCGACCGGCACCCCGTCTCGCAGCCCGGCGGCTGGATTTACGGGCTGGCGATGTATGCAAAGTCGGTGGAGGACAGGATTGTGCAGCGCCTGTTTTCGGGCAGGCACTGAGGCGACTTCCGGCCACTTCGGGTAGTCTGGGCCCATGTTCAGGAGACTGATGGAGCGCGTCGAGCGGACGCTGGCCTACTTTCCGGAGCTGACCTTGAAAGGTACGCCGGAGCATGTTGGTCTGCGATACGAGGACCTGTGGCTGAAGACCCGGGACGGGAACAAGGTCCATGCGTGGTGGGTGCCCGGCCCGGACTCGCAGACGAACGGCTCAGGCAGGCCGACATGGGTCTACTTTCATGGCAACGGCGGCAACATCAGCGCTCGTCTTGATGGCTATCGTGCCATCCACAGCAGAGTCGGCGCGAATGTGCTTGCGGTCGACTACCGCGGATTCGGCTTGAGTCCCGGTGAGCCCTCTGAGCAGGGGACATATTCAGATGGCATGGCCGCGGTGACCGAGGCTGTTCGACGGCATGCAGCGCAGCCCGGCAAGCCGGGTCCGCTGGTGATGTTCGGTATTTCGATGGGTGCCGCTGTGGCTTCAAGGCTGGCGAGCGAGGTGCGTCCGGATGCGTTGCTGCTGGAGTCGCCGCCTTCTTCTTTTCCGGACCTGGCCCCACTGCATTACCCGTGGACGAAGCTGATGCCCGTCTCCAGGATGATGCAGTTCCGCTACGAGACGCGGACGCACGTGGCGGCCCTGGATGTGCCGACGCTGGTGATCCACGGCGATGCGGATGGGATTGTGCCAATGGAGTCGGCGCAACAGGTCTTCGACTCGGCGAACGATCCGAAGCGGTTTCACGTCGTTCCAGGTGGCACGCATGACCGCCCCGACCTTGTTGACGAGGACCGTTACTACGATGTGGTGAACGGTTTCATGCAGGAGTTCGCGGTGCCGGCTGCTGCGTCTAGAGGCGGTGAGTTCGCGGCTGACTAGGGGATGGTGTGAGCTGTTGGTTGGCGAACGGTTTCCGTGAGATTCTGAATCAAGTTCAGAATGGCAGACCTCAGACCAACGCCTACGCCGGTCTTCGGCTTGGGACGTGGACCCTGGGTTTTGCGCCGCCTCGGAATCTGAAGCGTGACGGTGGTAGGCGTCGACCTGTCACCGCGGGCCGGTTCTGCTTTCGGCCGGGAGAGGGCTTTTCTCGCTGCAAGGGCGCATCTGCGTAGACCGGTCTCAGCGGCCGTTTCTTGTTGAAGCTCTCGGATGGTCCCTCCGGTCGGAACTGATCTAGAACCGCCAACGTTGCCGGTTGCAGACGTCGTCCAGTTCGACGGCTGTCGGCGAGCGTGTCGATCGCATGCTCGCTCAGGCCGGACTTCGGCCGCATCTCGTCCGGATACTGTCTGAAGCACTCCCGCTGGCTGACCAGCGCGGGCCGGAACGAAGCGCTCGCGCACTTGTGGGCGTAGGGGCACATGTATGCGATGCAGAGCGTCGTTTCACCGGCAACAGGCGAGCCTGCGGTGGCGAGGCCGATTCGTTGCAGCGCGTTGTACTGCACGTGGCGTAGCTTGCGCGCACGGCGACGTTTCCAGCTTTCAGGAATCTTCGGCACGAACGAATCTCAGGCGAGGCTTGCGAGGACGATACTGGCCGGCTGGGCTTGTGCGAGCGCCGATGACCGGCAAGCTGAAATCAATGTCTCACATCCCGCAGCGATCTTGCACGGCTGATGGCGGCGCGAACGAGATTTTGTGCGACCGAATTAACGGTCGGTGGCGTCGCCGCCGTTCACGTTGATCGCTTCGCCGTTGATGTACGAAGCTCGCGGGCTAGCGAGGAAGCCGATCACTTCGGCAACTTCGCGGTCGGAGCCAACTCTGCCCATCGGGTTCGCTGCAATTCTTGCGTCCCACGAAGTTTGTGGCATGCCGTCCATGCGAGCTGTCCCGATGAGGCCGGGACAGACCGAGTTCGCCGTGATGCCGTGTACCGCAAGCTCCTTCGCAATGGCCTGCGTAAATCCGTCGACGCCGAAGTTGGCCGCGTTGTAGGCAGACGTGTTTGCCATGCCGCGCTTGCCTGCAATCGACGACAGGTTGATGATGCGACCGCCTTCGCCCTGCTTAACCATCTGTGCGGCAGCGGCCCGCGAGCACAGGAATGTGCCGCCGACCTTGATGTCGATGACCCGCTTGAAGACATCCGGATCTACATCGAGCAGCGGTTTGCGGTCTGCGCCGTAGGGGGCAGCGGCGTTGTTCACGATGATGTCGAGCCGGCCAAACTCGGCAACAGTCTGCTCGATCATGCGGTCGACCTGCTCTGAGTCCGAGACATCCACAACGAGCGGCAGCGCCCGCGAACCCGCCTCACGGATCTCATCGGCGACGGAGTCTATGTCTCTCCATCCGGCGGCCTGCTCGTCTTCTGGAAAGGTCGATGGGTCCCGGCCGGTGCCTGTGACTACAACATCCGCGCCCATTTCGGCGAGGACGACCGCGGTGGCTCTGCCAATCCCGCGCCTGCGTCCTGCGCCTGTGACGATGGCGACTTTACCGGCCAGCTCCTTCGCTCGTGGCGGGGCATCGATGTCGGGAGCTGACACTTCTCGGACCTGTGGCATTGGACTGTCACCTGTTTTGATGCTGCGGGATGCTCGGTGAGCGGAAAGATATCAGCCCGCGGGCGGGAGCGGAGTTTGCGGGCGCTCGGAAAGCGTGGCGTCGACTGCAACAGGTGTCCAGCCCGTGCCCTGGATGAGTCGCCAGATGAATATGCGTACCTCAGTGCCGGCGGGGTTCACTTTGAGGAAATTCGTGAAATCGAGCTCGCTGCGCACAGGCATCGAATCCATCTGCACGATCACGTCGCCCAGGAGCATTCCGGCAATGTCAGCGGGTGACCCTTCACCAATCGTCTGCGTGACATAGCCGCCGGTGACCGGGAGCCCAAGGTTCGCAGCTTCAGCTGCAAACATCGTGCGGCCTGCTATGCCGAGGAAGCCCGGTGGCGGCACTGGCCCCTGCGCTATCAAGTCATCAGCAACCGCAAGCGCGTCGTCCACGTTTATTGCGAAACCGATGCGGTCACCGATGCCTAGCTTGGCTGTATTGACACCGATCACTTCGCCGCTGTCGTTGACGAGCGGGCCTCCGCTGTTGCCGGTGTTGATTGCTGCATCGGTCTGGATCAGCCCCGTCAATTCTCCGCCGAGTCCGTTTGAAATGGATCGTCCGAGCGCAGATATGACGCCTCGAGTGACAGTCGGTGGGCCTTCGAGACCGAGCGCGTGGCCGATTGCGATGACATTTTCACCAACCTCCAGTTCAGTCGAGTCTCCGAATGCCGGCGGCGCGAGGCCGTCGAAGTCGGCGATTGTGATCAGCGCGATGTCGTTCTCAGGGTCTCCGCGGAACAGCTGCGCAGTCACGATGCTTTCATCCGCCAGCGTGACCGTTATCGAGAGCGCGTCTTCAATTACGTGCCAGTTGGTGAGAATCTTGCCTTCGTCGTCGTAAACAATTCCTGTACCGGTTGCGAGGGCGATGCCGGTGTCGACGTTGATTCGGACGACAGACGGGACTATCAGCGACGCGATCTCTGATGTAGTGAGAGGCGGTGGCTCTGTTGGGATGGGCGTGGGAGGCTGGACGGTCTCCGATGGATCAGCCGGTGTCGGGGTCGGCGTTGGCAGCACAGGTGTTGGAGTGACTGTGGGCGTGAATGGGTCTGGGGTTGCCGTGGGTGATGGCACTGGCTGCGGAGTTGGGGTCGGCGGTATGACCACCGGCGTTGGGGTTGGTGGAAGGACAATTGGAGTCGGCGTCGGGGGAAAGGTGATCTCCGTGGGAGTTGGCGGGAACGTGATCGCGGTAGGAGTGGGCGGGTTGCCGGTGCAGGCTATGGCGAGCAGCAGCCCGGCCGAGACGACGGAGAGAGTCAGTCGGCTGCGTAGCCTTACAAAGCGGTTCAGTTCAGTCATCACGTCGTCCGGTCTCGCCCCGCCGGTCTTTCAGGGCCGTGCGCCAACGGGCGTATTCTGTACCGGAATTGTCAAGACTTTACCTGTAGAACGCCTGGCGTGCAGCCAATTGAGGGCCACTCACCCGAATACGCACGTATGCATCTACAATCGGCGCTTCGCGCGGAACTTGTTGAGCCCAATCCGGTAGTCGAAATCGACCTTAACCCGGACAGGCGCGATGTAGCCTTGTCGCCCCGTCCAACGCAGGGAATCCCCGTATTGCATCGAAAGAGGCTGACAGACTGAGCTTCATAGATTTCATCAGACGTCGTGGCAGAGGCGACGCGCGCCTGCTCGCAGGCTCGTTCGTGGCGGTACTTATCGCAGCGACGGTCGTTGCAGGTGGCCCGATCTATCTCAGGGCGCTCGAAAAGATCGGCGTCAGCGATGTTGTGAATGACATTGGCCCGTTCAACCGGAACGTGATCGTCAACTCGAACTGGGTTCCACTGGAGGCGGCCGAAGCGGACGAGTCGACTGAGATCGTGCAGACGCTGGCGGACGAAGAGATCGGCCCGTTTGTGGACCGTACCTCGTTCAGGATCAAGAGCCGGTCGCACTTCTGGAATGTGAACGGCGAGCCACCGCTCACAGCGCCGCTGTCTTCGCGCGCCTTCTTCCAGACCATGACAGGGCTCGAATCGGAGGTGCTCTATATCGAAGGCCGCCATCCGACCGATGACATCGAGATAGTGGACGGTGTACGGATCATCGAGGCGTCGATCAACCGCGACCGTGTCGAGCGGAAGCACGGCAACGAGATCATTACGCTGCAGGTTGGAGACGTGATCGAAGCGGTTTCTGAACCGCGCGGCATTGGCACTGTGAAGGTGAGGATCACCGGTATCTTCCGGGCGATCGACGAAGGCTCTGTGTTCTGGCTCGGATTCCCTACGGCGATTCTGCGGCCCTCGCCGCCACTTGAGTTCGGCGGACGCGACCTGCCGCTTGTGCTGCACACGACCTGGGACGCAAATGTCCGCGGCGTTGGGCCATCGAACGCCGGACTGCCCGCCGACTTCAACTGGGTCTTCTTCACGAATGTCGACAAACTCAACGATGCGTCGACGGCCGATATGATCGACCGCTTGACGAGGCTTGAGGACGAGATCGCCAAGGAGATTGTGCGGCAGAGCGTGATCTCCAACCTGGAGCCGAGCTTCATTCGGCTGGAGGAGAAGATCACGTTCGTCAGGATCCCAATGTTCCTGCTGGCTGCTTTGACGGTAGTAATCGTCGTTTACTACCTGCTACTGGTTTCCGGACTGCTGTCGACTCGCCGCGAGTCTGAGACTGTGATGCTGCGAAGCCGAGGGCTGAGCGTGTTGCAGATTCTGCGCTTCGAGGCGTTGGAGACGCTGCTCCTGATTGGTGTGCCAGTCCTTGTGGCACCGCTGATTGCCGCTGTGGGCGTTTGGCAGATGGGCCGATTGCCCGTCTTCGATCAGATCACCGGAGGCGGCACTCTGGACGTCGAGTTGACGTGGGTGGCATGGGTCTACTCGGCGGGTACCGGAATCGTAGCGATGATCGTGATCCTCGCTCCTGTGCTGCTGGCGGCGAGGCGCGGCGTTGTTTCAGAGCAAGCTTCGCGATCGCGGCCGGACAGGCCTCCGCTGTTTCAGCGTTATTACCTTGACGTGCTGTTCCTGGTGCTCGGCGGACTGATCTGGTGGGAACTCAACTCACGAGGTTCGGTTGTTTCTTCCTCCCGCGACGGAGGTCGAGAGGCCGACTTCACTCTCCTGTTCGCTCCGGCGATATTCCTGATCGTGGTGGCGCTGGTCTTCCTGAGAGTGTTCCCAATCCTGGCGAAGATCGTGTCAGCGGTTGCCAGTAGATCGGGCTCCGCGTCCGTTTCTGTCGGTTTCTGGAGACTTGGCCGCAGGCCTTACTGGTACTCGTGGCCAATAATCCTGCTGGTGCTCACAGGTGGTCTTGGTGTACTCGCGGGAACGCTCGCTTCAACGCTGGAGCGCAGCAGTGTTGAGCAGGTGCTGTACGAGACGGGAGCCGATATCCACGTCATCCCGTCAGGTGTGAACCAGACCGTTTCGTCCGCCCAGCTTGCAGAGGTGCAGGCGATAGACGGTGTGAACGTGGCGACGATTGCGATGCGGCGTGGGGCAACGGTCGGCACAACAAACTCCGGCCCGGAATTCCAGATGCTCGCCGTGGACGCCATCGAGTTCCCGCGCGTCGGCTGGGTCCGAGAGGACTTTGCCAACCAGGACATCAGATCACTGCTCGAGCAGATCAACGTGCAGGTGAAGCCTGAGCCGATCTTCCTGCCGGTGGGCACCGAGCGCCTGTCGATCTGGGCGAAGCAAGAGCCGTTCGTTAACGACCACTTCCTGTGGATGATCCTGGCAGGGTCCGAAGAACGCACTGTTACTGCGACGATGGGCCAGATACAGGGCGAGTGGTCGGTGCAGGAGGTGGAGATACCGGACAACCTGGTGCATCCGATCGAGCTGATCTCCATTCAGACGTTCATGCAGGCTGGTGGTGACGGCGGCACGCCGACAACATTGAGTATCGACGATCTCATGGCGAGTGGCCCCGGGTTTGAAGAGACGGTCATTTCGTTCGATGACGCTGGTCTATGGACCGGACTTCCGACCTCAAACGGCCTCGATACCATCTATTCGATCGAGCCTGAAGAGCCGGGTGTTGGCGATCCGGGCAGAAGCAACGCTGTTATTTCGTTGGACCGGGGCACGAACGGCGGTATCCGCGGGATATACCGGACCGCCACGGCCGGGCCACTGCCCGTGATAGCCAGCGAGACGTTCCTGTCGGAGACAGCATCAAGGATCGGTGCGCCGTTCGTGGCGAACGTCGGCGGTGGATTCGTGCCGCTCGTTGTCGTGGAGTCACTGCGGTTCTTCCCGACTCTTGATTCGCAGCGAGAGCCGTTCATCGTCGCTGACGTGACGTCGTTGCTGGACTTCCTGGGCCTGCGCGGCCTGCGGGAGATCGGCGCGAATGAACTGTTCGCGTCGATCGACACGGAAAGACACGCCGAGATTCGCAACGAGATCCGCGGTGTCTTCAGAGCCGGACGGATTATCGATCGGCAGGAGCTGCTGCTGGATACGACGGTGGATCCGCTTGCTGTCGCCGGCTGGCGAGGCATGGGCGTTGTGGCGCTGATCCTGGCGGGTATCGCGACGACGCTTGGTTACATCACGTATCTGTCAGCCCATTCGAAGAGCACTGAGCACGACTCGGCATACATGCGGGCGATCGGGCTTTCGAGGTCCGAGTTCCTTCGAATCGTCGTGATCGAACACGCGCTGGTGGGCGCGCTAGGAATCGTGCTCGGGATTCTCACCGGGCTGGGCATCAGCCGCATCGCTATGAACTCAATGGCATTCACTGAGACAGGTGACCGCCTGCTTCCGCCATTCATCCTGCAGATCGACTGGTTGCCGGTTGGCGTCGTCCTCGCATTCACAGTGGTTACAGCCAGCGTGATACTCGTCGGGCTCCTCCGCAGTTACCCGCGCCTGCCGCTTCATGTGTTGACCAGGACCGGAGGCTAACCGGTGCTAACCGCATCGCTGCTGCTGGTGGCGCGCCGTACTGCGGCACATGCGCGCCTGCTGTCTGCGGTGGTGATCGGTGTCGTGCTTGCGGTAACTGTGATGGCCAGCGCGGCGATCTACTTTGACTCGCTCCGCAACCTGGCGCTTGATCGATCGCTAAGCGACGTCAACCAACAGGACCTGGACCTCGAAGTGCAGGCAGGGGTCGTACCGATCAACCGGACGACGCAAGCGACCGTGGTCGATGCGATGAACGGCAGCATCATCGAACGGATGAGGCCGTTTCTGAATGACGATCCCTACGTGTTCAAGACCTGGACGTTCCTGCTGGATGAGCCGCCGGTGCAGGTGCTGCCAAGCGAGTGCCCGTGCCGCCCGGCGAACAGTCTTCCGAGGTCGGAAGACGATACAGAGGCCGGGACGATAGCGTGTGACTGCCGTCGCATATCGTTCTCGACCGTGCCGAACATCGACGACAACATCGTCATCGCCGAGGGCCGCATGCCGGAGCCAGCAGTCGTGATGCCGCCTGAGGGAGAGCGCTATTTCATTGAGGCTGCGCTAGATCAGGAGACGGCGGATCTGTTTGAGATGGGCGTCGGCAGCGAGCTGCGAGGGATGATCTTCTGGAACGACATCCACGAGCAGATGACCGTGCGGCTTGTAGGAATCTACGAGCGGACAGACCCTGAACAGGCTGTCTGGAGAGTCTACGACGACACCTACGCGGCACGAGGTCTTGAACTGGACTTCGCTCGCTTCGTGGTGCGCGAGGAGTCGATCCTTGATGGCATAGGCCGTTACTTCCCTGGCATGGGCGCCGACTTCACCTGGATCCTCGACGTCGACCCCAGGAAGATCGACGCCACGGAAACGGCCGGCATCCAGCGGACTATTGAGGTTACCGGCAATGAGCTGCGGGCCATTGTTGATGGGTTCGTGCTGGACACAGATCTCGGCGCGGTGCTGGATCAGTTCGAGTCTGACCTGTTCTTCAACCGCCTGCCGATGTTCGTTGTGCTGATCCTCATCGTGTTGGTGGTGCTGTACTACGTTGTCACTCTCGCCTCACTGCTCGTAGACGCACAGAGGTCCGAGGTTGCGCTGCTCAGGTCACGCGGAGCGACATCTCGCCAGATCCTGGCGGTCTTCGTCATCGAGGCGGGCGTGCTTTCGGCGCTCGCGGTGATAGTAGGTCCGCTGCTCGCGCTCGCTGGCGTGTCGGCGATTGGCCTGCTTCCGTTCTACGAAGACCTGAATGCTGGCAGAGCTCTTCCCGTGCAACTGACCTGGGGCGCGTATCAGCTTGCGCTGGTCGGCGGCGGACTGAGCATGCTGGCGCTGTTCGTGCCGGCTGTGCGAGCGGCGCGGCTTGGCCTGCTTACGGACCGTCGGTCAAGGGCTCGGCCACCAAGGCTGGCGTTTGTGCAGCGCTACTACCTGGACCTCGGGCTGCTGGGAATCGTGCTCTTCCTGTTCTGGCAGCTGACGCAGCAGGGCTCATTCGTCGCTACTGACGTGTTCGGCGAAGAGAGCGTGAATAATCTCGTCCTGGCCGTGCCCGCGCTGTTCCTTGTGGCAGCCGGGATAGCGCTGCTCAGGATCTTCCCTGCTGCCATGGACCTGACGGGACGAGTGATGTCGTCGTCGATTGGCAGCCGGATATTCCCGCCGTCGGTGGTGCTGGGAATCTGGCAGATGGCGCGTAGTCCGGCCTCTCACTCCAGGCTATCGTTGCTTCTCATACTGACCGCCGGTCTCGGCGTTTTCGCAGCGAGCTTTGCTACGACACTTGAACGCAGCGCTACCGAGCAAGTGCTTTATGACTCAGGCGCAGACCTGAGACTGCCATCTATCACCTCGGCAACTGGTGGACCGAGTTTCCGAGCCGAGGATGAGCTTGCCGAGATTGAGGGCGTCGTAGCGGCATCGGGTGTTTACCGTGAGACCGGTTCGGTCTCGTCCGGCTTCTCGAACGAAACGTTCGACCTGCTGGGAGTCGATTCTGAGGGCATCGAAGATGTTGCTTGGTTCAGAGACGATTTCTCTTCCGGATCACTCTCGAACACGTTGCAGCAGATCGAAGTAGGCGGTGCTGGCGGGATCCTGATCCCCGAAGATGGCTTCTGGCTGACGGCGATGATTCGGCCGCTTTCGAGGCAACCAGACACCGTCTTCATTGGGCGCCTGAGTGATGCGAACGACCGCTACTACACGATTCTGATGGGTGTGCTGCTGCCCGAGGCCATAGACAACGGCCGTTTCCGGTGCACTGAGCCTCGTCCGAACGAAGAACCGGGCTGGTGCCGTGTCGGGGCCCGAATAACGCCGCTTCCGCTCGGAGGATTCAGGACTCCTCTGCTGATCGAACGCCCTGTACGCCTGCACTCGCTCGGCATTGTCGACTTCGGCAATGGAGTCGCCGCAGGCGCAGTGGACATCGACGATATCGCGGTATTGACGCAGTCAGAGGCTGAGCTGCTGGTGATCGAGGAGTTCGATGATCTGAGTCGCTGGCGAACGCTCGAGCCTTCTGCGGACTCGCTTGGCGACACATTCGGCGTTTCAACTGATGAGGATGGAGTGCCGCAGCCGGGCATCGCTCGGTTCCGGTGGACCGCTGCGGGCGCTCGGGAGCTTCGCGGAATTGCGTTCGGTGAGCAAGAGCCGGTGATGCCTGTCCTGGCGAGTGAGACTTTCCTGGACGAGTTTGGAGTGTCGGTTGGCGACCCCGTTCTGTTAGGCGTCGGACCGGCGAGAATCAGGGCCGAAATCAGGGACCAGCTGGACCTGTTCCCGACCCTGAAGCCGGACGAGATGCCGTTCCTTATCGCCGACCAGAATGCGGTTCACAGGAGCTTGAATCTGGCTCAACTGATTGGTGAACGACAGCCGAACGAGATCTGGATCAGGACGGTGACGGGTGACGTGGCGAGTGCTAATCGCGACGGCTTCATTCTGCAGGTTGAGGGCGATGATCCTGTTGCGGCGAGCGTGCAGCAGGTTGCTGACGATATGAACCTGCGCTCTGGCCGGATCATCGACCGCTCACGGGAGCTTGCGCAGGTTGCGGTGGACCCGCTGGTTTCAGCGGGCTGGCAGGCACTACTGGGCATAGCGTTCCTCACGGTTCTTGTCGTGAGCGCTATCGGTTTCCTCGTGCATGTGCGTGTATCGTTCAACAACAGGCGTGGCGAGATGGCACTGCTGCGCACAATGGGGCTCTCGATGCCTCAGTTGCTGGTGCTGGTGGTGCTGGAGCAGGTGATCGTGATCGGCGTCGCTGTCGGCATCGGTCTGTTCATGGGGACGCGGCTGGGCGACACGATCATCCCGTTCCTTGCCAACTCGGGCGAAGACAGGGTGCTGGTGCCGCCAATGGTGTTGCAGATCGATTGGACAGGCTTTGGTCTGACGTTCGGCCTGCTCGGGATAGTGTTCACAGCGGTTATCATCGCAATTCTGTTTTCTGTTTACCGAATGTCGATACACCGCGTCATGCGGATGGGAGAGAGCTAGCCGCGGCCAAACCTGTTAGCAGCAGGCGATGCCGCAGCCTGGAGTGGTTTGCGCGAATGACAGTTTCTGAAAACGAAGGACCCTACCTGGTCTGCAGCGGCCTCTTCAAGATCTACAAGGTGGCCGACCTTGAGGTCGTGGCTCTGCGCGGGCTTGAGCTGTCGGTCAACCCTGGCGAGGTGATCGCAGTTGTCGGCGCTTCGGGCTCCGGCAAGTCGACGATGCTGAACATCCTCGCCGGTTACGACACGCCTTCGGCCGGCACCGTCAGGGTGGGCAGATTTGACCTGCTGCACATGACGAACAAGGAGGTTGTTGAGTACCGCAGGCAGGAGGTGGGCTTCATCTGGCAGGAGACATCTCGCAACCTGTTCCCGTACCTGACCGCGTACGAAAACGTTGAACTTCCAATGCTGCTCACAGGCGTTCCGGCCAGGACTCGCAGGGAGCGGTCGAACGAGCTGCTTGAGATTGTTGGACTCGGGCATCGTCACGGTCACCGGCCTGCGCAGCTTTCGGGTGGTGAGCAGCAGCGCGTCGCCATTGCTGTAGCGCTTGCGAACAGACCGCCGCTGTTACTGGCCGACGAGCCCACGGGTGAGCTTGACGAGGAGACTGCGGCTGAGGTTCTCGATCTGCTGAACAATGTGAACCAAGAGCTGGGCACGACGATCGTTATCGTGACGCATGACCCGGCGATATCGACAAGCGTTGGACGTGCGATCGCTATTCGGGACGGCAAAACCAGCACCGAGACGACGAGGGCGGTTTCATTCGAGAAGGCGATTGGCGGCGACGCCCGCGACGTAGAAGAGTTCCTGCTTGTCGATTCGAGCGGTTCGGTGCAGATACCTCGTGAAGTGCTGGACCAGCTTTCGATCAGACGTCGAGTGCGGCTTGGCGTCAATGAGGGGAGGGTGACGCTTGAGTCAGGTGAGTGACGCCGCCACTGAAGCAACGGCGCGGGCCGCGAATGCTCCGTTGATACAGGTGAAGAATGCGAGCCGTTCGTTTCGACTGGGCAGCGAGACTGTGTACGCCGTACGCAACGTGAACCTGGATATCCACAGGAACAGGTTCGTGACCCTGGTGGGCCGCTCAGGTTCCGGAAAGACGACTCTGCTGAACCTGCTGGCCGGACTGGACCACCCGAACGAGGGTGAGGTGCTTTTCGAGGACCGCGACCTCGCGAAGTTCAGCGAACGGGACATGATTCATCTCCGCCGCAACCGAGTTGGCGTCGTGTTCCAGTCGTTCGCGTTGTTGCCGCTGCTATCGGCCTACGAGAACGTGGAGTTGCCGCTGCGCATAGCTGGCGTCAGCGCCCGTGAGCGTGGGCGTCGGACTGATGAGGTGTTGGAGATGGTGGGGCTGACGAGGAGGGCGAGGCACAGGCCGTTCGAGTTGTCCGGTGGTGAGCAGCAGCGAATCTCGATCGCGAGGGCAGTCGCGATTCAGCCTGACATCATTCTGGCTGACGAGCCTACGGGTGAACTTGACTCGACGAATGCCAGCAACATCTTCGGGCTGTTTCAGCAGATGTCTCGCGACCGCGGGATGACCGTTGTCGCAACGACGCATGACCGCACGCTACTGGACATGGCGGATGAGATCTACGAGATCTCTGACGGCGTGTTGTCTCAGCGGGCGGGCGCCAACGAGGACCCGGAGACGCTGTTCATGCGGCCGGACGAGTAGGTCTTCACGCCGTCCTTCGGCATGTCATTCCGGACTCGATCCGGAATCTCTCGCTGGAGTTGTGTCGAGGAGTTAGCGAGAGATTCTGAATCAAGTTCAGAATGACAGATTTCAGACCCCACTACCGTCTCGGCAGGATCACCACTCGGCGCTGGTTGCCTTCACCTTCGCTCTCGGTCTTGACGCGGTTATTGGATGCGAGCGACATGTGGACTATGCGGCGCTCGCCCGGTGGCATAGGGTCGAGCGCCGATGCTCGCCCGCTACTGGCAACTCTGCCTGCCGTGCGACGTGCAAGTCGGCGGAGCATGTCGGCTCGCCGCTGCCTGTAGTCCTCAACATCGATCATCACGTACGCCTTGCGGCCGAGCTGCCTGCTGACGACCATTCGCACCAGGAACTGCAGCGCCTGCAGTGTTTCGCCGCGCCTGCCGATCAACAGTCCGGCGTCCTCACCCTCGATTTCGAAGACTAGCGAGCCATCCTCGGTGTCATCACGTACATACGTCTCGGCGACTACGCCCATTGTTGCCAGGAAGTAGTCGAGCACCTCGGCGACGAGCTGTTCCGCCTCTGAGTCGCGCTCTGCGGGTGGACCGTCGTCTTCGCGAGGCTGTCGCTCCTCGTAAGCGTCCTCGGAATCGTAGGAGCCTGATGCCTCGTCCTCAGGCTGTGGTTCGGGTGCACTCTCGGCTTCGGCTTGCCTGCGCCCTCTACCGCGTCCTGATCCTGATCGCCCCCGACCGGTCCGACCACCCCTTCCGCGGCCGCCACGAGTTCGCCTTGGGCGCTCCTCAGTCTCCTCAGAGGGCTCAGCGGCAGCTTCTGCTGCCTCGGATGCCTCGGCCTCGACCGGCTCGTCCTCTGGCTCAAGCTCGGGCGCCTCGTGCTCCTGCGCAGCTCGCTCGGCTGCCTGGCCGACAAGAACGATCTCGATCCGTGCAGGCTCTCCGCCGAATCCCAGGATTCCCGATCTGCCGGGGCTTACTACCTTGATCTCAACGTCTTCGAGATCGACGCCTAGCGTTGCGAGCGCGTCTTCGGTTGCCTCGTCGACGGTCTTGCCTGTGAACATCCGTGGGCTGTCCATCATCTTCCTTCTCTCCGGAATCGTCGTCATCGTCGTCGTTTTCGGAATCGTCTGATACAAGCGCGGCGGCAGTGCTGCCGGAGCCGGACGCATCAGCGAGGAGCTTCTCTCTCGCCTCTGCGCTGCCAAGGTAGGCGCGGCCAAAAACGACCACCGGCTGTCTGCCGCCTACGTAGTACTGGATCACGATGCCGATGATGTTCGAGAACAGGATGTAGAGCGCCAGTCCTGCGGGGAACTGGAACGTGAAGAAACCGAACATGATCGGCAGCATCCAGAGCATGATCTGGTTTGTCTGTTGCTGCTGAGGTGTGGTCGCAGTCTGGCCGCTGGTGGTCATCTTCTGCTGCAGCCACATGGTTGCGCCGACCAGGATTGGCAGCGCGAAGTTCCAGGGCAGTGGCGCGGCCTGCACGAAGTCGACCAGGTCGACTCCGACGAACTTGCTGTTGATCGGCACGCTCGAAATAGCCGGGTTCCACGAATAGAACGCTGCCGAAAGGTTTGCCAGACCCTCGGGCGTCGGTGGCATTGTGCGCAGGATGGCTCTGTACAGGCCGATCCATATGGGCATCTGGATGACAAGCGGACCGAGGCAGCCGATCGGGTTTACTCCGGCCTCGCGGTAGAGCTTCATCGTCTCGGATGAGAGCTCACGTCTCTCTTTCGGGCCCTTGTTCTTGTACTTGTCCTGCAGCGCCTTGAGCCGCGGCTGGAGCTCCTGCATCTTCTTCATGCTGCGCGTCTGACGGATGGTCAGCGGTATGAGCACGATGCGGATTAAGACGGTGAAGACGATGATGCTGAGGCCGAAGCTGTCGAACAGCACGTCTGACAGCAGCGCCAGGCTGTTGATCATCGGCCGCATCAGCAGCTCGTTCCAGAGAACGCCTAAGAACTCCATCAGGCATCACTCCGGTCTGGCGTGTGAGAGAGCGATGTAGTCAGCATCCTTTGCCCTCTCCCTTGGCCTCGATACAGTTCAGCAGCGAAAGTGTGTCAGTGCGGTACTGCCTGAGCTGCCCGCTATCGGTGTGCACGAAAATCACGTTGTCGGAAACGACCGGGCTCGACTTCATACCGCGCTCGTCGGTGTCGAACAGTCCGCCTACCTGACCATCCGCCAGCGCCACGATGGTGATGTCCCCTTCGCCGGATGCCACGGCGAGCGCTGGACCGATGTTGCTTTCGAATATCGCCGGTTGCGCAACGATCTCGTCTCCAACTTCGGCAGGACCGGCCCACAGCTGCTGTCCATTGCCGGCATCAAGTGCGAAGGCTTCGCCCGGGAGGCTGACGACATACAGGGTGCCGTCTTCGAGAAGCGGCTCGGCCCACACCCAGCCACCGGCGTCGAACGACCATTCAGTTGAGGGGTTGATGATGCTCGAGTTCGGGTTGTTGCTGCGGGTCGCGATGTCGAGGGCGTAGACGTTATCGCCAAGGTTGCCGAAGTAGACGGTGTCTGCCGTGACGTTCGGGGTTCCGGCGATCGCACCGCTCGATTCGAACTGCCACTGGATGCGATTCGACGGGTTGGCCGAGAAGCTGACGTCATCCGAAAGATCGACCGCGTACAGTGTTGACTGCAGTGTGCCGAAGTATGCGACATCATCGACCACCGTGATGCCGCCCCAGACAGCGCCATCGAGTTCGATTCGCCACTTCTCTCGTCGGCTCACCCTGTCGGCGACTTCTTCTCCGGCGTCTGCGGTCAGATCGAGGCCCATCAGGAAGCCGCGCGGCGTTTCGTCACCGCCTATCGCCGACGTGCCCACTGCGAGTGTGGTTTCTCCGACGCCGACGCTGCCGACGAGCCGTGTTTCGTACTCGACCGGCCCGGTTGCCCACGCTGAGTTGCCGGTCGCTATATCGACTGCGTAGACCTGTCCGTCACATTCGTTGCCCCTGCAGCGGAAAGCTGATCCGTAGATGGTGCCGTCGCTTACCTGGGGCGTTCCGTAAACCTCGCCGAGGTCGTCTTCGCTTTCCGGCGGGTAGACCCATGTCCTGTCGAGAGTTCCGGTTGAACTATCAACGCGCACGATGCGGCCGTCTTTGGAGCCGATGTAGAGGAATTCGCCGTCCTGTGCGACGCCCGACCAGCCGCCTTCAGGGTTGAGGTCGTTGACGCAGGCGGCGAATGCGAACAGTGAAATGGTGAGTACGAGAAGCAGACGAGTGGCGCATGGGCGCCGTACGACGCGGAAGAGTTCGAAGCGCGTCCGAAGCGAATTGTCGCTGCGGCCGGAATCGTTGGGCTGTTCGGTTTTCAACTTAAGGAGTCGGATCTCAGTTTCTGTCCGGACTAATTATCTGTGACCTGCGCCCTCCGTGATGGGCGCAGGACGGACTTGACTCTATGCGTGCTCTGCTGTCGGAGCTTCCCGTGCTGCCGAGCGCTCTTTCACTTCGAACTCTTCATCAGGGACGGCTGGGTCGTATCCGCCTTCCACGCCTGGCCTGCAACGTGCGAGTCTCGATGCTGCCATCGCAGTACCTTTGACCACGCCATAGGCCGTTATTGCATCTGCCGCGTAGTCCGAGCATGACGGTGCGAAGCGACACTGGCCAGGCATGTATGGCGAAAGCGTTGCCTTGTAGACCTTGATTAGCCCAAGGGCGATCGGTCTCATGTAAACCGTTCCTGCCGTCCCTCAACTTGAGTCAATGCAGCGCTTAGCGATTGCGCCTTGCCTTGACTCTCTTGATCAGTTTGTCTGCGGATCCCCGCAGCTCTTCATACGTCGCCTCAGCTGCCTGTGGGCGTGCCGAGGTCACAAAATCCCACCCTGTCTGACTCGCTTCCAGCCTGTTTGCGGAAACAGCCAGTTCTCTAAATATCGCCCTTAGCCTTCTCTTGACCCTGTTTCTTGTTACCGCCCCGCCGACTCGTTTGCTGACCGATAGGCCGATTCTTGAGCACGAGGATTCGTTGGGGATGCCTGCTACTGAGAGCAGGTGGTCTGCGGCTCTACCTCCGGTTCTGTTCGCCTGCTGCAGAACGTTTTTGAACTGTGTCGGCCTGCGAAGCCTGTTGTCAGCGGATAGCGCCATCCAACTCCAGAGATTCGCTTCTTATCTGAGGCTAGAGCGCCAGGCGCTTCCGGCCGCGGTTGCGGCGCCTTGCGAGCACTGCACGTCCGGCTCTTGTGCTCATCCTGGAGCGAAACCCGTGAACGCGCGCTCGACGTCGCTTCTTGGGCTGATACGTGCGTTTTGGCATTTTGACCGGCGGCCTTTCAAGTCCTGGAATTCTAGTCAGCGTCAGAAAATAGTGTCAATCTGAGGAGTCGCAGCCTGCGAGCCAGATTCACGCTGCTCATCTGGCCTGCACACCCGCTGCGGGCACAACCAGCTAAGGATACCAGTGGATCGAGATGTCTACACGTCAGATCAGACGCGCGAGACCTTAGTTTTGAGTAGCGATTTGCTAGATTTTCTGCAGGTTCCTATTATTAGGAGACGCGTCCATGCCCTGTGTAGCGGCTTTTCAACCGCTTCCGGCACCGCATCACCAGCCAGGAGTAAGCGATACGTGGCGACTCAAACCGGCGATCCCGCGGCAGCAGATTCTGACAGTTCTGAACAGGGCGTGCTGACACTGAGCGAGGCCTTCCAGGTCTACGTTCAGCAGATGCCAGAAGACGCGAAGGCGGCCGCACAGCCGGAGATAGCCAAGTTCGTAAGATGGCTGGGTGGCGAGAGGCTGATTGACTCTATCGCCGCCTCCGAGATCGGCGAGTACAGCGAGCTCCAGACAGCGCGTTCCACATCTACAGATGCCCAGGAACGGCTCGCCACGGTCAAGGCTTTCCTGGCGTTCCTCAAGAAAAGCGGTTCGGTCGAGACGAACCTTGCTCAGCACCTTCGAGTGCGAAAGAGCCGAACCTCGGCGACCAGGGCGGCGGCAACGCGTGTCGCTCAGCAGCAGGTCAGGCTGACGAAAGCCGGTTACGACCAGATGACGAAGCAGCTGGCACAGCTGCATGAACAGCGGCAATCGCTTGTCGTCGATATCCAGAAGGCTGCAGCGGACGGCGACGTTCGTGAGAACGCTCCACTAGAGGCTGCACGCGAAAACCAGGGCATGGTGATGGCCAAGATCCGTGAGATCGAGGGCACACTGAAGATGGCTGTAGTGATTGATGGCAGCCGCAATGTTGACGATCGGGTCCACATCGGCTCGAAGGTCGAGATCATCGAACTGAAGTCGAGCAAGAAGTTCAGCTACCAGCTTGTGGAGCCGAACGAGTCGAGCCCTCTTAGCGGCAAGATCTCCATCGCTTCTCCGGTTGGTGCGGCGATCCTTGGCCAGAGCGTGGGAGCTGAGGTGTCAGTCACCACTCCGCGCGGCAAGCAGATGTACCGCATCGAGACGAGCAACTAAACACTCGTCTCCTCGTTAACGGTAGCCAGTTAGGCACCTATTGCGTATTGGATACAATCATCCGGTCCTGTCACGAACTGGGACTGACACCACCGTACTTGCACTCCCCTCACCACACTCACATACGGATCTGCGTTGCTTGATGGAATAGGCGTCTGGATCGGCTTCAACGTCCTGGTAGCGTGTCTTCTCCTACTGGATCTGGTCGTCCTCAACCGAAACGACCAGGTCGTCGGAATGCGGCGTGCGGCCTGGTTGACGGCTTTCTGGTGGGGCGTCGCCGTGGTGGTCGGTGTCTGGATCTTCATAGCCGGGACCACAGACCAGGGTATTAACTACACGACCGCGTTTGTCGTTGAGAAGGCGCTCAGCGTCGACAACCTCTTCGTCTTCCTGGTCATCTTTGGATACTTCCAACTGCCGCGCCAGTATCAGCTGCGCGCCCTGCTCTTCGGGATCATAGGCGCACTCGTCGCACGTGCCATATTCATCAGCATCGGCCTGACGCTCATCGGATTGTTCTCCTGGGTACTCTTCATCCTCGGCGCGTTTCTGATCTACACCGCGTACAAGATGGCCTTCATCGGCGACACAGAAGTCGACCCGGGCCAGAACCCGGTGGTCAAGGCCTTCCGCAAGATCATGCCGGTCAGCGATGACTATGACGGGCACAAGTTCTTCACTCGACTTCCGAACGGTGCCAAAGCGGCCACGCCATTCCTGCTGGTGATCATCGCACTCGGAACTACCGACATCATTTTCGCTATCGACTCGATCCCAACGGTGTTCGGAATCACCCAGGACGCGTTCATCGTCTGGAGCTCGAACGCCATGGCGGTTCTGGGGCTCAGGCCGCTGTTCTTCCTGCTAGAGGGATTGATCCGTTTGTTCCGGTTCCTCCAGTACGGACTGGCTATTGTGCTGGGGTTGATCGGTGTCAAAATGATTGTGGAAGAGGCCGCGCACACGTTGGATTTCCATCTGCCCGGGATCATCGAAACGCCCTTCACCTCACTGGTCGTGATCTCGACCATCTTCGCCACGGCGATCATCCTGTCCAAGCTATTCCCGGGCGAGCAGGATGAGTCGGAAGGCGGTGACGCTGTGTTCGAAGAGGCACAGCCGGTCGGTGGCCCTGAAAGCGGAAGCTAAATGGCAACGACAGATGTCCGTCCCCGCTCCTCGTCTAACACGGACTTTGAGCAGGAACTGAAGCGTGCCGTCAACGGCGAAGTACGCTTCGACCCTTACTCAAAGGCGATGTATTCGACCGATGCTTCGATCTACCGCATGGAGCCGGTCGGGGTCGTTATTCCGCGGGATGCCGATGACGTCGCGGCAGTGCTGGAGATCGCATCGAAGAACGGTGTGAAGGTCCTGCCGCGCGGTGGTGGCACAAGTCTCTCAGGCCAGACGGTGAACCACGCCGTTGTGATGGACTTTTCGAAGTACATGCACAACGTGCTGGAGGTCAACCGGGAGGAACGCTGGGTCCGTACGCAGCCCGGCGTGACGATCGACCACCTCAACCGGCAGTTGAAGCAGCACGGACTGTTCTTCACTCCGGATCCCTCGACATCGAGCCGCGCTAACGTTGGCGGCGCAATGGGCAACAACTCCTGCGGCTCGCATTCGATCATCTATGGCAAGACGGTCGATCAGGTTAAGGAGATGGATGTCGTCCTGAGCGACGGCTCGCCTGCCCATCTTGGCCAGATCAGTGCCGAAATCCTGGCGCAGAAGCAGGCGGGCTCGGGACTCGAAGCGGACATCTACCGCCGAATTCCAGAGATTGCCACAGCATCTGCCGCAGAGGTTGAGAAGCGCTTTCCGAAGATCCTGCGGCGGGTTGGCGGCTACAACCTGGACCTTGTGCAGGACAACTCTGCGATCAACCTCGCGAAGGTCGCCGTGGGCTCAGAAGGCACGCTGCTTGCTGTCACTTCGGCAAAGTTGAACCTCGAGCCGATACCGCCCTACGAAGGGCTGGCGGTGATCCACTTCAAAGACATCGCCGAGTCTATGGAAGCGACCGTGGCGATACTGGAATCGGAGCCTGCCGCTGTCGAGCATATCGGCGAGATGATCATCAAGGAGGCCCGGAAGTCGGTCGGCTTCTCGCGAACCCTAGATTTCTTGCAGGGCGATCCCACCGACATCATCGTGGTGGAGATGAACGGCTCGACACCGCAAGAGGTTGAGGACAAGCTCGACAAGCTGGAGCAGCAAATGCACCGCATGGAGCTTGGCTACGCAGTGACCAGGCTCACTTCGAAGGCCGACATGTCGAAGGTCTGGGGCATGCGCAAGGCCGGTCTCGGCCTGATGATGAACATCGAGGGCGATGCGAAGCCCTTACCGTTCGTCGAGGACACTGCAGTCTCCCCTGAGAAGCTACCTGAGTACGTCAAGCGGTTCGATGAGATAGTCCGCAGCAATGGAACCGAAGCCGGTTACTACGGCCATGCGTCAGTCGGTTGCCTGCACATTCGCCCGGTCGTGAACCTCAAGACGGCCGAGGGCGCAGACCAGATGGAGCGGATAGCTGACGAGATCTCAGACCTCGTGCTGGAGTTCGGTGGCGCGATGTCAGCCGAGCATGGCGATGGCATTGTGCGGGGCGTGTGGGCCGAGAAGATGTTCGGCAAGGACCTTGTTCAGAACTTCCGGGATGTGAAGCAGGCGTTCGACCCGAACTCGACCATGAACCCTGGCAAGATCTTCGATACGCCGCCAATGAAGGAGAACCTGCGTTACGGCGCCGCGTACAAGACGGCGCCGATCAAGACGCGGCTCGACTTCTCGAAAGAGGGCGGTTTCGCGGGCGCCATCGAGAAGTGCAACGGCGTTGGCGACTGCAGGAAGGTCCATGCCGGGGCGATGTGCCCGTCTTACCAGGGGACTCGTGAAGAAGAGCACTCGACACGAGGCAGAGCGAACTCGCTGCGTGCAGCAATATCCGGCGCATTGCCGATTGAGCAGCTCAACTCGAAGCGCATGTTCAACGTGCTCGACCTTTGCCTTGAGTGCAAGTCCTGCAAGTCCGAGTGCCCTTCGAACGTCGATATGGCGAAGATCAAGTACGAGTTCCTGAACTCCTACTACAAGACTCACAGAGTGCCGTTGCGCTCACGGGTTGTGGCCAACGTCCACAAGATCAACTCGTTCGGAGCTGGGCCGCAGGCGATCATCGCCAATGCCCTGAACCGGTCGGTAGTCGGGCGCTGGATCTCGGAGCTTGTTCTGAAGATGGACCGACGGCGGAAGCTGCCGGCGATCGTGACGAAGACGTTCGAGAGCTGGTTCAAGAACCACAGGCCTCAGACCACGGGCGTCCGTGGCAAGGTCGTCTTCTTCCACGATACGTTCATCAACTTCAACCATCCGGAAGCCGGCATCGGCGCGGTTAAGCTGCTCGAAGCGCTCGGATACGAGGTTGCGCTTGCAGACCGCAAGTGCTGTGGCAGACCGATGGTGTCGAAGGGCCTGCTGGATATGGCGGCCGCCAATGCTCGCTACAACGTCGACTCGCTGTACGAACATGTCGCGCAGGGAGCGAAGATCGTCGGCTGTGAGTCGAGTTGCATGATGGCGGTCAAGGACGAGTATCCAGACCTGCTCGCTGGTGACGAGAAGGCCCGAGCAGTGTCCGACGCTGTGATGATGATCGAGGAGTTGCTGGCGGAGACGCTGGACGACGGCAACCAGCAGATCGAGTGGGACGAGTCGGCGGTGAAGGATGTTCAGCTATTCGTTCACTGCCACGAACGAGCGCTGGTGGGCACGCAGGCCGCTCTCAAAGCGCTGAGCATGCCTCCGGGCTTCAACTCATCGATGATCGACGCTGGTTGCTGCGGGATGGCCGGCTCTTTTGGCTTCGAGAAGGAGCACTACGACGTCTCGATGAAGATCGGCGAGGAGCGGCTGTTCCCGGCGATCAGGTCATCGTCTCCGGATTCGGAGATAGCGATCACAGGTGTTTCCTGCAGGCAGCAGATCGAGGATGGGACGGACCGCAAGCCTCGTTACCTGACTGAAGTGCTGGCAGACGCGCTGCCGCAGTAGTCAGTCGCTGTCGAGACAGTTCACGCCGCTCTCATCGATTGGCGCCGGTCAACGAGCAGATGTCAGATATCCTGTAGCTCCGCTTGCTGGCTGCGAACCCTTGCACAGGTCCACGGAGCGACGAATGGCCGAGACGGCTCTTAACAAGATTCTGGTTCCCCTCGATGGCTCTCGCCTCACAGAGGGCATGCTCGCCTATGCATCAGGCTTCGCGTCGGCTGCCGGCGCTGGCATGGTGCTATTCCAGGCTGTTCCGGTAAATGGCAATTCAGAGACCGCGAACGCTTACCTCGAAGGTATGGCATCCGGGCCTCGAGCCGCGGGACTCAGTGTCGCGACCGGCACGGCCGAGGGTGATATCGCAGAGGAGATCGTCGGAGCAGCGCGGCGATACGGCGCAGACCTGATTGTCATGACCGGACACGCGTCCGAACACGGCCGCAAGGACCTGCTCGGCAGCACTGCGCACTCAGTGCTGAAGCTCTGCACAGTACCGGTACTGGTCGTTCCGCTCGGCTTTACGGCGTACATTCCGCCTGCAGCGATCGTGATTGGACATGACGGCACGGTGAACTCTCAGGCCGCATTGCCGCCTGCTGTGCGCGTAGCGAAGTCGGTGGTCTGTGAGATGGCATTGGTGCGAGCGGTCGACCCTGTTGCAGGGCTCGGTGGCGCAGCGAAGTACTACGGTGCGGTGGACGATTTCGCGGAAGACGACCTGAAGTCACTCCGTGATGAGCTGGCCGAGACCGGCTGCAAGGTGACGACGCACGTGGGCAAGAGGCCTGCCGAACAGGAGCTGCTGGCGGTCGCCGATTCGAAGCCGGGCTCGATCATCGCAGTCTCGACGCGGAGCCTCAGCGCTGAGTTGAATGTTCTGGGCTCAACCACCGACCGGTTGGTTCGATCGCAGACTCATGCCGTCTTAGCTGTTCCCGAGAGTTAAGAAGTTCTTGCAGATTGACTGAGGCCGCGCGGCTAAGCTACCCGTAGGTATTCCTATGCGATTGCAGCTACTCACGCGTCGGCGCGCTCTTCTTGGTGCCATAGTCTCATCGACGATGGTGTTCGTTGTCGCCTGCGGCTCGCCTGTGACCAGCCCTGCCACGGAATCATCGCCAGAACCAACTCCAGATACGCGGATTGGGCCAACTACGCCCGGTCCGACCGCCACGCCGCTAACTGGCCTCACGCCGGAAGAGTTGCTCGATCGCCTGTTCACATTTGATACCCGGGAGCACCGTGTCATCGTCTCAGCCGAGGCTGTCAATGAAGCTCTTGCCACTGGCGACCCTCGTTTTGTGCCGCCACTGGTTGAGTTGACCCGCTGGGTACTGCTGTTCCCTGAACGAAATGCAGTCGAGGTCGCATTGAAGCGAATGACTGACCAGGACTACGAAGGATATGACTTCAACAACTGGTATTCGTGGCTTGGGCGGAACTTCGAAGGCGAGGAGTTCGAGAACTACCCGGCGTGGAAGGCTCGTCTCTACAACCACATCGACCCTCGCTTCAAGCAGTGGTTCTTCAATGGCGTTGAATCCGAGATCCCGCTCTGGACCGCCCAGTGGGGCGGCGTGAGTTCGGACGGGATTCCACCGCTCGACAACCCGCAGATGATCCACGCCGCGGATGCGATATTCATGGAGCCAGACGAGCAGGTATTCGGGGTTTCGATCAACGGCGATACCCGCGCCTATCCGTTCCGCTTCATGAACTGGCACGAGATGGCGAATGACGTGGTGGGAGGGAAGCCCGTCACGCTCGCCTATTGAACGCTCTGTGGATCGGGCGTCCTGTACGACGCCGAGCTTGACGGAGAGACGGTTAGTTTCGGCTCGTCAGGATTCCTGTACCAGTCCAACAAGCTGATGTTTGACCGCGGTACTCGGTCGCTGTGGCATTCGCTGACTGGAGAGCCTGTGCTGGGTCCACTCGTGGGAAGTGGCAAGAAGCTGGAGTTGCTGCCACTCACGGTGACGACGTGGGAGGAGTGGAAGACTGAGCACCCGGACACAGTGACCATCGCCTTCAACACTGGATTCTCACGGCCTTACATCAAGCCGGGAGACCCCGGCGCCGCCTACAACACCTACTTCGCTCAGAAAGAGTTGATGTTCCCGGTGTTCGAACTGAACCCGCTCTTCGAAGCCAAGACTCCGGTCTATGCGCTTCGTACAGCCGGTGCATCGAAGGCATACCCGATCGACGTGGTCGTGGAAGAGCAGGTAATCAACGATGTATTCGCCGGCACCGAGATCGTGGTCGTTGGTGACCCGGATGCGCGGTCAGCTCGAGTTTACGAACGCAGCGGCCATGCGTTCACTCCTGGCTCAAACGCTCGGACATTGATAGACGAGTCCGGTCGTGAGTGGCGTGTTGGAGAGGAGCGGCTCGAGCCGGTCGGTGACCCTGACTCCGATGAGATGACGCTTGAAGAGTTCCCGGAGCGAGTGCCGGGCCACCAGGCGTTCTGGTTCGGCTGGACTAACTTCTATCCGGAGACCGAGTTATACGTCCCCGCGAGCCGAGATTGAGCCTGTAAGTCAGTTTGGTCGCGGCCGTCGGTCCCGTTGTTAGATTAGCGACATGTTTCAATTGATGGACCGCTGCAGCAAGTGCGGAAATGCCAAGAAGGTGGCCATGGGGCTGCTGATAGCCACATGTCTCTGTTCTGCGTACGTACAGGGATTCACCACCGGTACATTTGCTGACGTGCCAGATAGCACTGCTGTGTCTGTACTTATGTCCTGGGGTAGCACAGCGACAGCCACGTCCTCGGTGACTTAGTGACCTGCTACTTGGTTACTCATGAGCTATGTTCTTTCTGGGGTCGAGGGTCAGAGCGTCCTGAGCCAGTGGCCGCACGCGGCTGAGACTCCACGAAGGCGCGATCCAAGTTCATCGCGGTAAACTGGCGGCAGGTCAGCGCATACGAGCGCATTTCGTGAACAGTACCTGGAGAGCCAGCTATGACCACCACGCAACAGTCGAACGGCGCAACTCCCGCCGTGATGCCCGCAAACGCCCGGCGAAAGCTGGAGCGAGGCCCCGCGATCTGGCTGGCTGGCGACCCGGAAGACCTGAAGGAGTGGATGCCGCGAGGCGCCGCCGGCATCGTCACCAACACAGTCGTGCTGAACGACATGGTGAAGAAGTACGGTCAGATGACCGACGTGATTCAGCGCTATCTCGACATCACGGACAAGCCGGTCGCCGTTGAGATCGACGGGCACTCGACGCAAGAGCTGTTGGACGTCGGTGAGGTGTTCGTGAAGATGGCGCCAGGCCAGATCATCCTGAAGATTCCGACGACTGAGTATGCGCTGGACGCATTCGCCGAGTTGAAGAAGCAGGGTGTCGAGACTTACTGCACGACTGTGTTCACGCTGGCACAGGCAGCCGCGGTGGCGCAGGCGGGTGTGACTCATGTTCTGCCGTTCTGTGAGCCTTACCGCGAGGTCGGCGGTGACCCGACGAAGCTGATCCGTGAGTGCAAGGCGATGTTCGAGGGCTGGGAGGACCGGCCTTACATCACGGCTGCGCTTGTGAGGTCGGTTGAGACGGCTGAGGCGTGTCTGCGGGATGGCGCTGATGGCATCATCATCTTCTGGCCGATCTTCCGTGACATGCTGCAGAGCAAGCTGACGACGGAGTGGAACGCCACTTTTCTGGACCAGTGGAACCAGATGTACGACGCCGGTCTGCTGGAGGGCGTGCCGGTAGTGCGGCACTAGGGTTTGTGGCTGTCATCGGATGGTTGTCATCCCGACCATCGCGGAGGGATCTGACCGTTGATCCTCGGTTGAGCGAGAGATTCTGAATCAAGTTCAGAATGACAGACCCCCCAACCAGCCTGTGACTCCTTCCCTCCCTGACAGGGAGGGAGAATGGCACTCACTCTCTGCTGGTGGGTTGGCTCTAAAGTAGTTCTGCCCAGAGTCCGCTGAATACTCTGGACGGTAAGTCGTCCTCTCCGCCACCGGTTTCGATCCGCACTACCGCGTCGGCTTCGCTCGCCGTCGGTGGTGTCCAGTACTGGATCTGCCTGGCGTGGACCTCGGGGCGACCTTCTGATTCAGACTGGCCGCTGGAGTAGCGGGTCTTGAGGCGGCCTATGGCTTCCCGGTCATCCAGCGCGCACTCAACAATGATCGTTGTCGCTTCTGTGGATCGGGTGACGTCGAGAGATCTCCGTCTGAACTCTGGTCGCAGGTGTGTGCCGTCCATAATTACTGATGAACCTTCCGCCAGCGCCTGCTCTGCACGACGGTGCATCTCCGCGTAGGTCCTCTGCGACATCTCTTTCGTGTAGATGCCACCGGCGATGTCTGAGCCGCTCCGTTCGGTAGGTCCGATTCCGGCCAGTTCACGCCTGATGGCGTCGGTCTGTAGGTGAACTGCATCCCAGTGCTCGGCAACCAGCCTTGCGACAGTGCTTTTGCCGGTGCCTGTCACTCCTGCTGTGATGGCCAGGAACTGCGGTCGTTCCTGTGCAGCGATCTCACCGGCGAGTTGCAGGTACTGGTTGGCGGTATCGATGTGCGGCAGCCGGTCAGTGCCGGTCGATTGCTTGGCCATGATCGAAGAGGCCATACACCTGACCATGGCGCGGTACGACTCGTAGAAAGGGAGCAACGTAGCAATCCCGTCGTCGCCAGAGAGTTCGATGTATTCGTTGACCAGTTCATGCGCCAGTTCTACATGGCCGAGCCTTTTCAGGTCCATCGAGAGGAACGCGATATCGGCCGCTGGGTCGATGTAGACAAAGCTGTCGTTGAACTCGATGCAGTCAATGATCTGTATCGACAGCTCGCCGGAGTCATCTCGTTCGAGGAAGATGTTGCCTGCGTGCAGATCGCCATGGCACATCCTCGGCTTGCCGGTCGCACGGCGCTCTGTGATCAGATGTCCGCGCTGCTGGAGGAACTGCTCCGAGTAGGCAGAGACATTCGCGAATGCCGCCTGGTCCAGTTCGGGCTGAGCGTGTCCGGCGACCCGATCCAGGTTGCCGAGGACGATCCCTGAGACGGCTTCAACCGTTCCGAATTCAGCGGGAGCAGACGACGCACGGTCGTGGAAGTCTACGAGCAGCCTGGCGATCTTCCTGATCTTATCTGCGTCCGCTCGCTGCTCAGTCAGCAGGGCATCCAGCTGATCCTCTTGCCGAAGCCTCCGCATCTTGAGTGCCCAATCGACCTGCTCACCTGAACCGCCGATGCTATAGCGACCCGTTTCGGGGTCGAGATTGACCAGCTCGACCGATTGGTAGATGCCCTGTGAAAGGCGTTGGTTCAGTTCAGACTCTCGGACAGAGAGATCGTGCCTGAGTTCAGGCTTTGAAAAGTCGCAGAAACCGAAATTGACAGGCTTCTTGACCTTGTAGGCGAACTCACCGGCCAGGAAGACATCTGAGATGTGAGTCGAGATGCGTTTGACCGGACCGGATACGTGATGTGGATAGGCCTCAGGCTCCAGCAGTGAGGCGATCAGCTCCTGGCGGTCTGGATTCTCTCCGGCGGTCATTCGGTCACGGTACCACCGTGTCTCCCTGGATTACGGCCTCGCGGATCACGTCTCCGATCTCCTCCGTGTGGGCGTGGTCATTGATGGTTACGACAGACCAGCCAGTCTTACCGAAGCGGAACCGTGATATTGACGTGTTGTGTATCTCTGTACGGCGTATAAAGGCCGTGTCCCAGTTGGTGATGTAGTGCAGGAGCGCCTTCATGGTTATTCCGTGAGAGATGATGGCGATGGTGTGGGTTCCGGGCTTTTCGAGCAGTTCCGGGTTAAACAGCACCTCGTCCTCGAGCCAGTTGCCAGCGCGCCGTTCCACGGCACGTTCCGACTCACCGTCTGCTGGCTGAAACCACTTGCCTTTCTCGGCCAGGATGAACTGCAACTCGGTGGGCAGCACATCTGCGACCATCTTGCCGCGCCATGCCGGGATCTGGCGCTCGATGATCTGCGGCACCTTCTCGAAGTGAGCGTCCTCGAGACCCATGCCCTTGAGCATCCCTTCAGTGGTCTGCACGGCCCTGATCAAGGTTGAGGAGTAGATGCGGTCGAAGGTGACGCCCACCTTGCGAAGTCTTTCGCCGAGCGCTATCGATTGCTGATGACCTCGCTCGGTCATTGGCGCATCGAAGTTGGCTCCGGCGGCGATGCCGGGCTGGATGTTGTTCTCAGATTCGCCGTGTCGGATGAAGTAGAGGTCGAACTGGACGTTTTCGTGGATCATTCGGTCTGGTGCTCGTTTCGAGTTTTGCGGCAATCGCGCCGGTGACTGAGCATACCGAATCGAGATGTTCCCTGGCGGACATCGAGGCTACGGCGCCGTCCAGGTGGCATCTTGCAGCGCAGGGTGTCCGGTCTCCTCAGGGGGCAAGTCTGCGACGAAACGCTGTGAGGCGATCTGCTCGAACTCGTCCATGAGGTCAGTACGCTTCAAGTGCTCCGCCACCCAGGCTTCAACATTGCCAGCCGGCATGTTGACCAGCTTGTCAAATAAGGCCATGGCGGATGAAGAGTCCAGCTTGCCTTCTGTGCGGAGAATTTCGTCCAGTCCGAGGTCGCCACTGTCAGACAGGGCCTCGACCCATAGTAACCGGTAACCGAGATCATGTTCGGTACCCCGATCACGCCGGAGTTCAAATATGAACTCAAATTGGTCGCGTGCGGGAGTTACGTCAGGGTACAGGCCCAGCTGCTGACCCATGTGCTCTTCTATGGCCCGCCAGCCGGCGGCTTCGAAGATCTGGGCCTGAGCTTCGAACATGCCTCGTAAGTTTAGGTCCCACGGCAAGTCCGTCTGGTGAGGGTTCCTGAGATCCTGCAACGCGTGTCCCAACTCATGTAAGTAAGTGCCCAGCGCATCGAGTGGGGATAAACCCATGTCCATGAAAAGGTGAATCTGCCCGTTTGCTCGTGTCTTGAAGCCAATGTCACCGCGCTCGATAGTGCAGAAATCGAACGTGTCCCGATATTCACTCAGGGTTAGAGTGATCCAGAATGACATACAGGTTGCCGTTGACTCGGCGTCGTAGACATCAGGATCGAGGAAATTAAGCACATAGCCTTCTTCGTCGACATCCCGACCCGTAAGCAAGTAGTAGGCTGCGCGCCCGGCCTCAATCACCTCGGGCGTCCAGTCTCTTGCGCCCGAATCGGGAACGCGAGCCGAGCGTGTCTCTTGCCGCATACCGCCGAAAATCGGTGCGAAGGCGGCTTCGATCTCCGCATCGGTCATTGAGAACGCTTCGTTGCCAACAGGTTGAGGGCTGTCGTGCCAGGTGAACTCTCGTTCAAAGATATTGTCGGATTCGTTCAGTTCTTCGAACAGGCCTTCCGGGTCGAGCACAATCCGGACCAAATGCTGACCGGGGACTACCGCGTCGGCGGGTAGTGAGATCTCGCCTTCCCAAGTCTCTCCTACATTGCTTGCGCCTGAGTTGAACGTACGTCGTTCGATGAATTGACCGTTGATGAGCACGTCAGCCGCCAGTTGATTGGTGAGGGGAAGACTGAAGCGACTGGCATTTGTAAATGCAAAGTCGATGCGTGTGGCCTTCGACGCTTCGAGCCAACCGTCTTGCCCAGGCTCAAGCATGTCATCGCCCAGGCTTGCAGTGATTCCCGAATCCCAGCCGAACGGCCTGAAGGGCTTGAGGTTGGCGCGCGTGAGTGGTTCTCGTTCTGGTGGTTCAAGCACGAATGGTTCAGCTGCAGGTGGTGGCTCACCGGAGCCCCAGACCAGCTCAATGAAGTGCTCGTTGTCAGTCTCATCCGACTCGCGTATGCGATTCAGTGGGTCTACAACGAGACGGAGCGTGTGCGGCCCGGGTGTGATTTCGACCATATCTCGCAGGTCATCAACGCCAAACGGTAGGCGTTGCTTCGCTCCGATATCGGACCATGTCACGCGACGAGCCAATTTGTCGTCGAAGTAGAGATCAACTTCGACTCTCCGGTCGACAAACTGGATCGAGTCGTTCGTGATCCCGAATGCTACGAATGCGGCTTCGTCCACTGACAGCTTGCCTGAAAGTGGATCGCCCACGTGAGAAGAGGCGAATATCGATTCACTCTTGCCGAAGACTGGCGAAGGTAAGAGGTTCGGAAGGAACTCAGGCGCAAGATCTGGCGTGTCTGGATCACCGACGATTGTTACGAACGTCTCACGCGAGTTGTCGTGTTCGATGTTTTCGTGAACATCTCCACGCGGGTCGATGACAATCGAAAGCCTGTACGTGCCAGCGGGGATCTCAAAGCCAGAGAAGAGGCCAGCTACTTGCGATGCAAATAAGAACGTTCTCGTGTTCAAACCTTCCACAACCCATTGCGCCAACACCAGGTCATCCATCCGCAGCTCAATGGTGAAAGTCTGCTCGATTCGAAATGGACTGTTGTTGACGATCTGCCACGAAACCAACAGGTCGTCGGCCGGTGAATGTGAGAGCTCCACTGTTTGCCCTTCTATCAAGAATCCCAAGGAACCCTCGTCAAATGCCAGGTTGGCCAGGGACTGACCTAGAGGCGTAGGTGTTGGGAATGGTCCCTCTGGCACGGCCGGCTCTTCGGGCGCCGGTGTGATCGGAACCGAAAACCGTTCGAGCACTGGGAAAGCCGAGATTGCGGGAGCTAGAGCCGCTGGCGAGAGGGTTGCGGTGGGAGTTGGTGAAGGGGTTGGTAAGGGTGTCGGCTGCGAAGTCGGCGTTGCGGTTGGAGCCGGTGTTGCCGTTGGGGACGGCGTAGGAGCCGCTGTAGGTTGCGGGCTCGGAGTTCTGGTGGGTGTAGGGCGAGACTCAGGAGTTGTGTCGACCGGTGTCGAGGTCGGTCGAGCCTGAGTGATCGCTCGGGTCTGAGTCGCTTCCGGTACCGGTGTTGATGTTGGTGTTGAGCAGGCCGCGATCGCCAAAGCAATAACTGCTGGTGCTGCCCACGCGAGCCATCGCGCATTCTTCAACTGCATAGAGGTACAGTCTGCTCTAGTCGGTGCCCCGTTGATCGGATCCGTGATCGTCCCGGCGCGGAACTGACCGTGTCGAACTATACAGGGAACCAGCTCCCGCGTATCTATCCGGCTACGGCGCCGTCCAGGTGGCATCTTGCAGCGCCGGGTGTCCGGTCTCTTCAGGGGGCAAGTCTGCGACGAAACGCTGTGAGGCGATCTGCTCGAACTCGTCCATGAGGTCAGTGAAGATCAAACGGTTTACTGCCCAGCCTTCCACTTCAGATGCCGGTATGTTGACCAACCGGCTGTACAGGACCATGGCTGCGGCGGAGTCGAGCACGCCGTCAGTACGCAGCATGTCGCTTAGGCCAACGTTACCGGCGCCGGAGAGCGCCTCGACCCAAAGCAGCTGGTAGCCGATGTCATGCACTGTTCCGCGATTCCTCCGCAGGTCGAATAGGAAATCGAATCGGTCTCGTGCCGGCACCACGTCGGGGAACAGGCTCAGCTGCTGCCCGGTCGTCTCCTCTATGGCTCTCCAGCCGGCCGCTTCGAAGATCTGCGCCTGTGCTTCGAACAGTCCTCGCGTGTTGAGCCTGAATGGCAGGTCAGTCTGTTCGGGATTGCGGAGATCTTGCAGTGCATGGCCAAGTTCATGGAGGTAAGTGCCGAGCGCATCGAGTGGTGAGAGGCCCATGTCAATGAACACGTGTACCTGCCCGTTGGCGCGGGTCTTGAAGCCGATCTCGCCACCTTCTTCCGTACAGAAATCGAAAGCGTCCTGGTAATCACTGAGGGACAACGTGATCCAGTTAGACATGCAAGTAGCTGTGGACTCGGCAGTGAATCGATCTGGGTGAAGAAAGTTGAGCACATAGCCTTCCTCGTTCACGTCACGGCCAGTTAGCAGGTAATAGGTAGCTCGACCGGCAGCGATGACCTCGTCAGTCCAGTCTTTCTCTGGTGATCCCGGACCCTGCACGGGACGTGTCTCGCGCCGCATGCCGTCGAAGATTGGTGCGAGGGCAGCCGCGATTTCCTCGTCAGACATCGTGAAGACTTCGTCAGCGCCCGGATCTGGCTCGTCATGCCAGGTGAACGTCCGTTCGAAAAAGTTGTCCGCCTCGTCCAGCTCTTCGAACAGACCATCAGGGTCAAGCACGATCCTGACTCTGTGTTCACCTGCTGCCAGTGAGTCAGCAGGCAAGGAGATGTTGTCTTTCCAGATGAGGCCGACGTTGCTTGAGCCTGAGTTGAACTTACGCCTTTCAATGAACTGGCCATCCACGAGAACGTCCGCTGCGAGTTGATCGGTGAGCGGAAGACTGAAGCGGCTAGCATTGGTGAAAGCGAAGTCAATGCGCGTCGCTGCCGAAGCTTCGAGCCAGCCGTCTTTGCCGGTTTCAGTGAGACTGTTGTCGACGCTGGCCGTGATGCCGGAGTCCCATCCGAACGGTCTGAACGGCATCAGGTTCGCACGAGTCAGCGGCTGTCGAACGGGCGGCTCGAGTACAAACGGCTCAACTGCGGGCGGCGGGTCGCCTGTGCCCCACACGAGCTCCACGCTGTATTCGTTGTCTGTCTCGTCAGCCTCCTCGATTCGGTTGAGCGGATCGACGACGAGGCTCAGCGTGTGTGGTCCAGGGGCGATGTCGACCAGATCTCGCAGATCGTCCAACGAGAACTGTAGGAACTCGTCTGCGCCAAGGTCGACCCACGTGAGACGCCGCGCTAGCTTGCCGTCAAAGTACAGGTCGACTTCGATGTTGCGGTCTATGTATTGAACCGAGGCGTTGGCGGCGGCGAGAGCGATGTGAGTAGGAACGTCTGCGGAGAGTTTGCCTGACAGCGGATCATCTGCATGGCTTGAAGCGAAAATGGGTTCGGCCTTGCCAGGCTGCGGCGCTGGCACGAGGTTGGGGAGGGTATCGGCAGGCTGCGCAGGTGGTGGATCACCGGTGATGGTGATGGTGCGAGTTTGAACGTTGTCCGACTCGCTCACCTCTACCACTGCGTCCAGCGGATCGACCACTAGCGAGATTTCATAGATGCCGGGCTCGATGCGCATCCCCTCCAGCAGGCCCGGGATGTCGTCGACGAACACGAACGAGTTGACGGTCAGTCCTTCGATTACCCACTGAGCAAGGATATCGTCACCGAGCCTGACCTCTACATTGAACTCTTCGTTGGTAGCGAATGGCCCTGAGTTTCCGACCGACCAGCTAATCCTGATGTCTTCGACTCTGTACTCGCCCGTGACTCCGGCGCCTGTGATGGTCAGACCGGCGTTCCGTGGTGCGAGATTGGACTGTGCTTCCGGTCTTGGAGTTGGTGTCGGGAACGGACCCTGAGGAACGGGCGGTGCGATAGGCGGAGGCATTGTCGGCACCGGAAACCGCTCTAGCACGGGGAATGCGGAAATTGCAGGCGCCAGGGTTCCCGGCCCGGGAGTTGCAGTTGGTGTCGGCGAAGGTGTTGGTGGCGCGGTTGTGGTGGCTGTTGGCGCCGGCGTCGGTGACGGCGGTGGTGTAGAAGGTGTTGTCGGTTGAGAGCCGGGTGTGCTGGTTGGCTGCAGTGGAGTTGGCGTAGCTGGACTGATGGTTGGGCTGGCCGGACTGACCGGTGGCGCCAGAATCAGATCCGGAGTAGGAGTGGGTGAAGACCCTGTGCAAGCGACGACAGAGACCAAAGTCAACGCGAATACCGCTATGAAGAGCCTGCGGCTATCTTTCAGTGTCTTCACACTCAAGAGGCACTCGATTCAGTATTCCTAAAAGCCGGGCCATTCCATGTATTCGAAGCGAGTTCGAGTTGACCGGGAGGGAACTTACAGCGAGCCTGTTTCCTTCGTGCAATCGACAGGCCGGTTGATACTACCAATCGTCAGAGCATCTCAGGCGGTTCTGGTGGCTCATCTTGCAACTGCCGCGTTGGTGTGAGCCGTTCATGCGGCACCGCGAAGGGCCAAGAAGTGTTACAAAGAGCCCCAACTATGTGAAATGTGGCGCCCGCGCCGAGCCCGGAGATGCCGGATACCGACACTGATCAGTGGATCCAGTTCAGAGCCAAGAGGAGACCGAGATGAACCCGACAGATCTAAAGAAAACCCTCGAAAACGGCCAGCCCGTGTTCGGAATGATGATTTCGATGATGGAAAACATGCGCTGGGTCACCGTGCTCGGCGCCACCACTCTCGACTACGTGGTGGTCGACACTGAACACGGCTCTCGTGACCGGCGTGAGATCGCCAATCACGTGATTATGGGCCAGGCGGCGGGCAAAACCGTGATCGTGCGTGTCCCAGAGCCAAACCCTGTCTGGGTCGCCGAGGCGGTAGACGCGGGTGCACATGGCGTGCTCGTTCCGTACTGCGAGGACATTGACGAGGTCAGGGCCTGCGCCTGGAAGCTCCGCGTTCACCCGCTCAAGGGCGAGGGCTTCAAGAACGTGATGGAGACGGGCGAGTACCCGAGTAAGAAATCGCAGGAGTATCTGGAGAAGCGGAACGGCGGACGGCTGTTCATCATGGGTGTCGAGTCCAAGCCAGCTTTGGACAACCTCGAAGCAATGATCGACAGTTCGCCAATCGATGGTGTGTTCGTCGGCCCGAATGACCTGACCACCTCGCTCGGCATCCCGGATGAGGTCGAGAACCCGGTTTACATCGATGCGTTGAAGCGGATCATCCAGGTGAGCGAGTCGAGGGGTAAGCCGGTGATGATCCACCAGCAGACCGTCGCGACCAGTAAAACGGCCATTGACCTTGGCGCTCGCTGGGTGCTGCACAGCACGGACGCTGGTTTCATCAGGAACGGTGTGAACTCAGACTTCGCAGAGTTGCGCGAGGCGGCCAGCCAGAAGTGGGATCTGGCTTCGGTCAACGGCGCAGACGGCGATATGGGCGCAGTCCACTAGGGTTCACGGTCGCTCTCATCAGGGATAGACGACAATCTGAGTCGCTCATGCGACCTTCGGTCTACCGCGCAGTTCACTAGTCACTCATCGAGAAGAGAAATGCAGCGAGAAGAGTTTCTGAGGACGGTTACAGAGATGGCCGACCAGGTCTGGGATTTCCATGAGCGCTGGAGGTTCTGGCCGTTCGATGGCCCGGACAGACCGCCTTCAGAGGCGATTGCGGAGCGCCAGGCGATTCTCGATGAGGAGATCGATGAGCTCGGTGAAGCTGTGCAGGCCGATGACAGCGAGGAGATTGCCGCTGAGGCAGCGGATGTGCTGTTCGTCGCGATGGGCCATGTGCTGAGCCTTCGAGAACCAGGTCTTGCGGGTGTCCGCGCGGTGACTATCAAGAATGCTGGCAAGACGGAGAAGACACACCGGATCAGGCCTGACACTGGCAAGCTGCTGCCGATCTCAGGTAAGCCCCACAAGTGGGAATAGTGGCGGCACGGACTCGTTGACTTAAGAGTCGACTGATGGGAACCACGCACGATTGCGGAGAGTCTGCCACGTATCCCACTTGTAACGATTATCTAATATCTACTAATATCGACGAGTAGATAGAAGTATCTACCAGTATCCGTCACCCCATGCCGACCTACCTGAACATACGGGAGGCTGCCGATTATCTCGGCATCAGCCCGCACACGCTCTACAAGCTCGTAGAGCGGAGTGAGGTGCCTGCCGCGAAGGTTGGCGGTTCGTGGCGGTTGAACCCCGCCGCGCTCGATGAATTTCTCAGTGGTGGGCGCTCGTCCCCTGCGAAGTCGCCAGAGTTGCTGATTGTCGAGCGTGACGGGGCGGTACGCAGAGAGTTGGCCTCTATCGCACTCTCAAGAGGTGCTCGCGCTCAGCTTGCCGACGGCGCTGACGATGCCGAGCTATTGCTTTCGGCCGATCGTCTGCCTGACCTGATTCTGTACGGCGTACCAGACGACATTGATGAAGCCTTCGATTTCGTAAGGCGTGTCCGCGCTGTATCTCGTGACTGTCGCATCGCCGTGATGGTTTCGCCAGGGCGGGCGGGTGAGTTGAAAGACCTGCTATTGCACGGCTGGCTGATCGTATTGCCAAAGCCGTTCGAACGACCAGACATGGTGAACTTAATCGCCAGTCTCTAAGGAGTTGATATGGAAGGCGCAGATAACGCTCCGTCCAGGCTGCAACTAATCCGCAGCAACCATTCAGACCCGATGCCGGCACAGGGCCGGAACTGCGAGGCTTTGCTCACTGTTCTAAACGGTAGAGTGCAGGTGCTTATCGACCACGTCCGCCAGCTCGAGGACCGTGTGGAGCAGATAGAGACGACCGCTGTGAATAGCAGCACATACGGCGAGGACGAGATGATCAAGGCGGGCGCGGTGAGTATTGACCACGCGGCCCGGCGAGTATTTGTAAAGGGGCGTGAGGTGCCGCTTTCGCCGACTGAGTATCGGTTGATTCACCAGCTTGCTGTGAATTCAGGGAGAGTGGTGCTACACCGAGACCTGCTCAGACGGGCTTCGGTGCATGGTGAGGTGAATCCCGGCAATCTGAAGGTCTACATTGGACGACTCCGCGCGAAGTTGAATAGCGCGAGCGAGGCGAACTGCGACTTGAAGGCAGTGCGGGGTGTCGGCTACAGGCTGACGGCGTAGCGGGCGTAGAGGCTGTCATCCCGACCGTCGCGGAGCGATCTGACCTTGGTGAACGGTTAGCGAGAGATTCTGAATCAAGTTCAGAATGACGGGCAGCGGCGTTAGTTACAGCAGGTGCTGCCATCCTAAGCTTGTCGAAGGGTGGCTAACGACCGACTCGTTGCCTAGCCCAGCTTGAAGGACTTGAAGCCTTCTGCGAAGTCTGCGCCGATCTTTGCACCGACTTCTTGCCGTCTCTGGCGCATCCACTTGCCGGCCTCTTCGGGTTCGCTGATCTGACTGGTGTGAGCGTGCAGTGCCTTCACACTGGTCTCGACATCGACCTCTTCCAGTGGGTTATAGCGCGTCACGTCCTCGCCGAACATCATCACCCACACTTCGCGTACTTTGTGCGGCTCGAAGCCCTCTTCTAGCAGTTCGGGGAACGTCAGGTGGTCCCTGGCCGCCGGGTAGACGGCCGAGAGAGCGGCCTCTCCGGCGGCGAAGTGGTCGGGATGGCCGATGTATCCGCTTCCGAGCAGATCTCGCTTCGGGTTGGTCGTGATCAGCACATCGGGCTTCCAGCGCCTGATCTCACGTGAGATGTCCTTGCGCAGTTCGAGCGTCGGCTCCAGGTAGCCGTCCGGATATCCAAGGAACTCAACCTTCTTCAGGCCCAGGATCTCGCCCGCTGCGATCTGCTCTTTCTTCCTGATCTCAATCAGCTGCTCACTGCTGATGTTGCGGTCATCGGTGCCTTTCGATCCATCGGTGCAGAGCACATAGACCACTTCCCATCCCAGGCGGCACCACTTCGCAACGGTTGCTGAGCAGCCGAACTCAGCATCGTCCGGGTGCGCAACCACAACCATCGCCCGGCTGTATCCGGGATCTTCGTTCTGCTCTGTCATGGTCTAAGGTGCCTCCAAAGTCAGACTGATTTCGGGCCGCGCTCGTCCGTAGGACACATGAGGTCGGCTGCGAGATTCACGAGCACCGGGCATACCGCGTCACCTGCCGATGCTCGCAATTAGCAAAGGTTGATTCTAGCAACGAGAAGAATCACTCCGCGGGACTCAGCGGGCGTCGGCTGCGACGAACTGCTGGACGAGTCTCTTAGCGGTATCGGACGAGTAGAACGATGCCGCGTGACCCGTATCGGGCAGGCTCTCAAACTGACATCCGGGGATCAGTTCAGCCGTTTGACGTGCATACTCGAGTAAGCTGTCTTGTTCTCCGCAGTAGATCAATGTAGGAGCCTTTAGCTGGGGCAATCGGTCGTCTGCGCCCCGCCAGTCCAGCACCGCTTCGGTAGACAGCGCCAGAGCCTCAGGCGTGTTGTTGTGGAAGTTAGACCGGTGCGCTCCGACCGCCCTTTCGACGAGCCGCCACTTGCTGGACCGCAGGACTGAGATGCGCCGCTCAAGGTTTCGACGGTCGATCGAGGGTCTGAGACCGTGCATCCCTCCGACTATCAGCCGTTCGATCCGGTCTGGATGACTCAGCGCGAGCTCAAAGCCCACTCGTCCGCCCATCGAAAAGCCGAAGAAGATGAAGCTCTCGGCGCTGATGTCGTCAGCGATCTTGATCACCGTGTCCGCACGTCCTTCGACGCTGTAGGCGGCTCTGCTGTCGGGACGGTCTGACTGGCCGTGGCCGAGCGCATCGATGGCGTACACGGCCCGATTGCCAAATACGCTGCACCAACCTGCCTCTTGCCAATCAAGAGCGCACTGTGCGAGTCCGTGGTGCAGGATCACTGGCGGCAACGCTCCTTTGCCTGTCTCTGCCTCGCCGCAGTCAAGTTGGCGGTAGAAGACTCTGTTCCCATCGTGTTCGACCCAGGGCAAGGAATCCGTTCCTTTTCGCAGACTCGCCCGCATCTAGCGTGCCTTAAGCAGGCGCAGCGCGATGCGGGGTGAGTGATTACACTTCACACCTGATACTACCGATTCGGACGCGGTGACCCCGGCCCTAGCGACTAGAACTGCTGGTGCTGCAACAGGCAGCCTGCACAGGAGCACGACATGGCGGATCCTATCGTCGCTGTCATCATGGGCAGCCGAACAGACCTGGAGACGATGCAGGGCGCTGTCGACGTGCTTGAGGAGCTGGAAATTCCGCACGAGGTCCGCATCGTCTCGGCACATCGAACGCCTGACTACATGTTCGAGTTCGCAGAAAACGCCGCTGAACGGGGCATTGAGGTGATCATCGCCAGCGCTGGCGGCGCTGCGCACCTTCCCGGAATGGTCGCGGCAAAAACTCACCTCCCGGTCATCGGAGTGCCCGGCAACACCACGTCGCTGAATGGCATGGACTCGCTGCTTTCGATTGTCCAGATGCCGAGGGGAGTTCCGGTCGCAACAGTGGCGATCGGTTCACACGGCGCTACGAACGCCGGGTTGTTGGCTGCCCAGATCACCGGATTGAAGCGACCAAGCATACAGGAACGGTTTATCGCCCGGCGCGAGAAGCTCTCAGCCGAAGTGCGGGCCAACAGCGACGTGAAGGTCTGACTTGACTGGAGAACCGTTCCAGAGCGGCCCGCTTGGGCCCGGATCTACGATCGGGATCATCGGAGGCGGTCAGCTTGGCCGCATGACCGCTATAGCGGCGCGGCAGATGGGTTATCGCATCGCCGTGCTTGACCCGGATGCTGCATCTCCGTGTGCGCAGGTGGCGGACCAGGTTGTGCAGGCTTCGTACGACGACCGCGATGCCGCTCGTGAGCTGGCTCGAATCTCGGATGTGCTGACATACGAGTTTGAGAACGTCGATCCAGACGCCGCTGAGGCCGCAGGTGAGATCACCCGGCTGTGGCCGTCCGGCAGTGTTTTGCGAACGGCGCAGAACAGGGTGCTCGAGAAGGGAGCGCTCAATCGACACGGCCTGCCCACAGCCGACTACCGTTCGATCGAGACGCTGGATGAGTACCTGGCCGCTCTGAAAGACCTGGGCGGACCGTGGGTGCTGAAAACAGCGACTTCAGGCTATGACGGAAAAGGGCAGATCGTCATTCAGGAGGCGGACGACGGTGATGCGTTCCGTGAACTGGAAGGTCGCAGCCCGGCGTTGATTCTTGAGCGTTTCGTGCCATTCAAGCTCGAGATGTCCGTGATCTGCGCTCGTAATGCAGCAGGTCAGATGGTCACGTTCCCGCCCTCTGAGAACGCCCACGAGAACAGCATTCTCGACACTTCTATTGTTCCCGCACGCATCGAGCCGCATGTTGCCGAGCGGGCAGCCGACGTCGCCAGGTCAGTAGCCGAAGCGCTCGACGTTCGCGGTCTCATCTCGGTCGAGATGTTCCTCACGCAGGACGATGAGGTGCTGATCAACGAGTTGGCGCCGAGGCCGCACAACTCAGGTCACTACACGATCGAGGGCTGCCTCACTTCGCAGTTCGAGCAGCTGGTGAGGATTCTGTGCGGCCTGCCGATGGGCTCGGTGGAATTGCCGCAGCCGACAGTCATGGTGAACCTGCTTGGCGACGTGTGGGAAGACGCTGACGGCCGCCCCGATTGGGGAGACGCTCTGTCTGTGCCCGGAACGAGTCTGCATCTGTACGGAAAGGCCGAGGCTCGGGTCGGGCGGAAGATGGGTCACATCACCGCGGTGGCCGATTCGGTCGAGAAGGCGCTGCACAGGGCCGAGCTGGCGAGAAAGAAAGCCCGGCGAGCCTAGATAGCGCCCGGGTTTGCTGTGCCGCAGTAAGATCGTCTCTGTACGTGAGCAGCTCTTCACAAAACAGAACGACTCCGATCAAGTACCTCGGCGTCGGATATCAGTCGCAGGATGTCCACGTGCGGGCTGATGGCGAGCGGTCTGAGCCCGAGCATGGCGGCGCATCTCTCTACACTGCTCTGACTGCGTGGATGCTGACTGGCGAGCGCGTTGCCGTGCTCTCTTCCACGGGTCCCAACGCCAGAAGCGCCGATGACCCCAACTCAGCACAGGGCAATCTTGAGACCAGTTCGGATCCGGACGGCGTACAGACGGTCTTCGAAGACTGGATTGACGGCGATTTCAGGAAGCAGCGCCTGGTTAGCAAGGCTCCGGCGCTCGACTCAAGCTTCGGCGTGCTGGGCCAGCGTGCGAGGAACGCATCGACGGTCTTTGCGGGCCCGCTGCTGGATGAGTTGCCACTGGATTGCCGGAGCTGGTTCTGGACCGATTTCGCATGCCTGATTCCGCAAGGATGGTTCCGAGATGTTGGCCCGGACGGGCAGATCGCGCTAGTCGCTCCGGACGTCTCGAAGATCACGGGGCCGTGGGACCTGATCGTGCTGTCCAGCGACGAGGCGCTAATCGCTGGTGATCTGGCCGACTGGATGCGCATTACGAGGATCCTCGCGGTAACACGAGGCAGCTCAGGCGCGACGGTGTTCGCCGACGGGGACGAGCACCAGATCGCGGCGGTCGAGGCTCCCGAGGTTGTGGATACGACGGGCGCGGGAGACGTCTGGACCGCAGCCTTCGCCATTCGCTACGGCGAGACCCGCAACATTGAGCAGGCAGGTAGGTTCGCTTCGGCCGCTGCGGCTATCTGCGTAAGCAGGATGGGGCTGAGCGGCGTTCCTGAGTCGAGACAAGAAGTTGAGGACCTGCTTGCGGCTACCCGCAGCTAACTGAGCCCGAGCGCTTCCAGCGCTTCGCCCTTGTCGAGTATCGAACCTGTCTGTCGCCAGACCTCCTGTCCGAGATCGTTGAATACGATGAACGTGGGCGTTGAGAAGGCGTTGTACTCGCGCATCAATGGGATGGCGAGACCGTCCTGTACGTTCAGCTTGAGTACCTGAGCGCGATCACCGATTTCGGATGTGAGGCTCTTGACGTTCGGCTCGCTGGCCAGACACATGGTGCATGTGTTGGAGAAGAACTCGACGAATACTGGCTGGCCGGATGCGAGGACCTGGTGGGCTTCATCGGTGGATGCGACGGTGCTGCCGCCGGGCCTGAGTAGTGTGAAGCCGATGAGTGCTAAAACCAGCACTGTGGAATAGAGCGGAATGCGGACGCGCCACCGTTTGATCGGCAGCAGCAGGAACATCGACAGTAGGAGCACCGGAAAGGCGATCACCAGCGAGTATGAGTTGAGTGTCTCTGTGAACGACAATTCTTCGTCCTGTCTGGAAGGCAGACTGGCCGGATTCGGCACAGCGAGCCTTTGTTAATACACTTCGCCGGTATCGCACGGATTCGCCGGGTGCATGAAATACCGCTGAATATGAGATGAACTTTCTGCTCAGACCGTTTCTGGCGATCAACAATGCGTTCGTGCGTCGGCTGTTGCAGAGCCCTTTTCACAGGCTGCTTAGCGGCAATGTCGTCCTGCTATCGGTGATCGGGCGGAAGAGCGGACGAACCTATCTGGTGCCGGTGAATTACAAGCTCATGCCGGGTGGGATTTCGGTGCTGACATATCGCCGGCGGCTATGGTGGCGGAACCTGTGGGGTGTGGATGAGGTCAAGGCGCGCTTTCGAGGCAGCTGGGTGATGATGTCGCCTGAGCTGGTTGCGGATGACCTGGAAGCGATCGGGCAGGGACTGGTTGAGCGCGGCTGGGTGCGGAGGTCGATGTTTCGTGCGAAGGCAAAAGAGAGCGTGCTGATCAGGCTGCGGTTTAAGGACGGTTTGCAGGCTGAGTGACGGCTGGATGACAAGAGCTGGCAAGAAAGACTTGAGAGAGCTTTGAACGAGACGAAAGTTACCCGATTCCGGGAGCGCATCGGTGAGATCTATGTCGGTGCGGCGCTCACCCTGATGATCGATATCGGGTTCCGCACAGGCCTCTGGGAGGCTGCAGCGAAGGGCCCAGCGACGAGTGAGCAGCTGGCCGAGCGGGCCGGTCTCGAGGAGCGGTACGTGCGGGAATGGCTCGGAGCCGTCACTACCGGCGGCATCGCTGACTACGACTCCGATACGGAGATGTACTCGCTGCCAGAAGAACATGCAGTCAGTCTGACGGGCGATGGCGCCTCAAACCGGGCGGTGAATGCGGGGCTCCTGACTTATCTCGGAAAGCACGTTGACCCCGTTGTGACGGTATTTCGCGAGGGCGGAGGCGTGCCGTATTCACGCTACCGACCAGAGTTCACTTCACTGATGGACCAACGGTTCAGGCGTGAGTACAACGAGATGCTGTTCGACGGCTATATCAGGGCAGTTCCGGGGCTTGAGGAACGGTTGATGGCGGGCATCAGGGTTTGTGATGTTGGCTGCGGCACCGGACACAACCTGAACTTGATGGCGGCCGAGTACCCGGCGTCGACCTTCACCGGATTCGACATCGCTGCCGATGCGATCGAACTGGCGAATGCTGAGGCGGCCGAGATGGGCCTGAGCAACGTCGCGTTCGAGGTGCAAGACGCAACCGCGCTCCCCGGCGATCTAACCTTCGACCTCATGACGACCTTTGATGCTATTCACGACCAGGCGAATCCACAGGGAGCGCTGAACGAAATTGGCCGGAGCCTCGCCGCAGACGGCGTTTACCTGATGATCGATATCGATGCGTCGAGCGACCTGAAGAACAACATCGGCAACCCACTGGCGCCCTACCTGTACAGCGTAAGCACGATGCACTGCATGACCGTTTCGCTGGCCGAAGGCGGCGCCGGGCTCGGGACGGTTTGGGGGCGAGAGCTGGCTCTGGAGATGCTGTCTGAAGCAGGGCTCACGCAGGTCGAGATCCTAGAGTCCTCGAACCCCACGAACGCGATCTACGTCTGCCGCAAGGGCTAGACCCAGGACGCGACGAACCCCGGGGCTTTCACCCCGGGGCTCGGATTCGATCGATCTGTTGCTCAGTTGATCGGGTGTGGCGCTTCGACCTGCTCCATCAGGTCGTCGTTCCAGTCGCCGTCAACGTTGATGTGCAGAGCGGCGCCCAACTGAACCGCCTCGATCAGGTTGTGGTTCAGGTAGACGTAGAGTCCCGGTTGTCTGAATTCGTAGAGTGCAGCAACCGCCGCGCCTCCCGGCACAAACCAGGTCTCGAGTCCGGTCGCGGGAGTGTCCGCGAAGGATCCGCCTCTCCACACAAGGTCACCGTGACCGCCAATCAGGTGCGGCCGGGAGTCCCGGTTTGCCTGCGAGTGGATGAACAGCACCTTGTCGCCAACGCTTGCTGACAGGGCGTTTTCGCCGGTTAGCGCCCCGACTGCGCCGTTGAATACGACGTGCGTCGGGATCAGGCCCTCCATGACCTCGATCATGTCGGTCAGTCCGGTCACAGGGCTCGGGTACTCCTTGTAGTTGCCGTCCTCATCCTGCGGGATGTAGTAGTCCTGCTCGCCGATGTGGAAGGCCTTGTCGTACGTCACCAACTGGCCCTCGGCGTCCTTCAGGCCGTCACGAGGCAGAACCATGATCGCCCCGTTCATGCCGGAGACGACGTGGAACGGGATCATTACACCGCCTGGAGCACAGTGGTAGACGAACACACCAGGCTTAACCGCCTGGAACCTGAGAACAACCTCCTCACCAGGATTGACGAGGGTCAGTTCGCCTCCGCCCAATGCACCGGTGGCAGCGTGGAAGTCGATGTTGTGCTGCAGAGAGTTCGAAGCCGGGTTGACGAGCGTGAGTTCGACCCAGTCGTACTGGTGGACGACGATCATCGGACCCGGGACGCTCCCGTTGAAGGTCATGGCCCAGATCTTGGTGCCATCAGGGGCGATATCGATCAGTTTCTCTTCGATCTCCATCCTCACCTGAACGACTTTGGGGGCGCCGTTGGCGACCTGCTGGTGGACCGGCAGGTTCGGAGGAGCGACGAGTTCTTGCGTGACGCGTGCGAGCCCGTCGGGGCTCGTGACGGGCGTTGCTGTTGGCTGCTGAGCTGGGCCGTTGGCGTCTGCGCTGTCGCCATCGGAGCTACAGCCTGCGATCAGCATGATCGCCACTACTGCCAATGAAACTAAGAGCAGCAGCCGGGGATGCTTCTTGCCCACATGGCTCGCGATAGAGCTCTTTTTCAGATCGTACTTACCGAAGTCAGTGTCGGTACTCATTCGGTCCCTCCTGTGATTCCGTCAAGTCGCCTGGCGAATAGCCTTGGCGCTTGTTGGTTTCGGCGGGTCAGCACACTGATTTACTTACACTTGAACTTGAACGCCCACGACCTGCCGGTGAGGAACCCACGAACGAACCGGTCTTGGACCGTTGCCCAATCATCTCGTGAATTCCGTCACAATAGCGACGTTAGATGATGTAATCGAATGTGTCAGTGACATAGATCACAGCACGTGCGAGGATTTGGTCGCAGGATGTGTCTTGAGGAGATGTAATTGCCAGCGCTCAGCGCAGAAACGCTACGGATTTCGTCTTACTTCCTCGAACTCACTGACGCTGAGTTGGAGTGGGTCAGGCGCAACACCGAGCTGCGTCGCGCCGCTGCAGACTCGATGATCCTTCTCGAGGGAGCAGAGTCGCCCGGGCTGTTGATCGTGCTGTCGGGTTCAGTGAAGGTCTGCCGCATCGCGCCGTCGGGGCGCGAGCAGGTTCTTCGCATCGCAAACGCAGGTGAGTCGCTGAACGACGTTCCGGTGTTCGACGGCGGAACCTGCCCATCAACCGTGATAGCGCTGGAGGATAGCGAGGTTCTGGTTGTTCCAGCGCCAGTGTTTCGCGAGTTGTTGTCCAGGCACAGCAGCATCGCCGTTGAACTTCTCCAGACCTTCGCTTCACGCCTGCGGAAAGTGACAATGCTCGCCACCGACCTGACTCTCCTGGACGTGACTGGCCGAGTGGCGAAGACGCTTACGACCTACACCGATCTCTCCGGATCGGACGAATTCACACTCAATCAGTACGAACTAGCGTCAATCGTCGGCGCCAGGCGAGAAGTGGTGGCTCGCTCGTTGAAGACTCTCGAGGACGAAGGTGCCGTAGCGCGACGCCACGGGCATGTACTCGTGCAAGACCGGGCCAGGCTTTCACAGATTGCCGGAGATACCGCAGACGATTAGCGGGATCTGAGGTCTGGCGTTCACTTTTTGATGTGCTTCAGCAGGCCTTCGGGATCGGCCCATTCGTCCGGAACCCTGATTGCCAGAACCTCGCCGTCGCAGGTCATCTCATCCTCGTATGAGAAGAGTTGCACTGAGAGGTTCGTCTTTCTGCTGGTCGAACCGGTGATCTTCGACCTGACGGTGATCGGTCCGGCGATCGGTGTGGGCAGTCGGTAGTTGACGTGCAACGAGCCGGTTGCGTACCAGATTTTTGGACCTTCACCGACCTCGCGACCGTCACGCCGGTACGCGGCAGCGATAGCTGTGCAGACACAGTGGCAGTCGATCACAGATGCGATGATGCCGCCGTTCATCACATCCGGCGGCATTGCGGCGTGGTGCGGCTGAGGCTCGAAGATGCAGACAGACTCGTCGCCGTCCCAGAAGCTCTTGATGCGCAGGCCCTTCTCGTTCCACGCGCCGCAACCGAAGCAGTGGTTGCCGTGCAAGCCGTCCTGAAAGTAGGTCTTGTCTGACGTGGTCAAGGCTGCGCTCCGAGGTTCGAACGGTTCGATTGCGTCGATTCTGGCACATGCCGACTTAAATGTGTTGCCTATTGGAGTGTGCCCGGCACCTGGCCTCCGCCAGCTAACATCGAACCTCCGATGAGCCAGAACACCGCTGCGGCACCCCCAACATTCGCATCCGAGCACGAGGAGTCGCGCGCTCGACGCAGGACGCTGCTCATAGTTTCGCTGGCGTCGCTATTCGGCCTTTCCGTCTGGTTTTCGACCAATGCGATTGCCGATGCGCTGGAGGTCGAAAAGGGGCTGAGCGAACAGGATGTCGCCTGGCTGACCATCGCCGTACAGCTTGGCTTCGTGTTCGGCACAGTGATGATCGCCATCACGAACCTGGCCGACATCCTGAATGCACGAACCCTGTTCTTCATGTCGGCCATCGGCGCCGGTGCTCTTAACCTGCTGGTGATGCCGCTCGACAACCTGCCGCTGTTGATCCTTGTGCGGTTCGGGACTGGCGCGTTCCTTGGAGGCGTCTATCCGCCTGCTATGAAGGTGCTTTCAGGCTGGTTTGTGAAGAACCGAGGGTTCGCTCTTGGAATGATGGTCGGGTCGCTAACGATTGGCTCAGGGTCGCCTCACCTGCTTAGCTCGATATTCGTCGACAACTGGCAGGCTGTGATCGTCGGCAGCTCTTTGCTGGCCTTCGCTGGGGGAGTCGCTTTGAGAGCGCTTGTCAGTGATGGGCCTTACGAAGTGCCTGCTGCGAAGTTCCGCCCCTCATCGATGCTCACGCTGTTCACGGACCGAGGATTGCGACTGACTTTGCTCGGCTATCTCGGTCACATGTGGGAGCTGTACGCAATGTGGGCGTGGATTGGAGCGTTCATGGCCGTTGTGATCGGAGTGAGGCCGCTGATCGGCGATTCGCTCGATCTTGCGAGCGCTCTGACGTTCCTGGTTTTCTTCGTTGGAGCTATCGCCAGTCCGTTGGCAGGACTGTTGGCTGAACGGATCGGCCGGACGCTGGTGACGAGCCTGCTGATGGTACTTTCAGGCGGGATGGCCGTGTTTATCGGCTTCCTGCCCATCGACCTGGCGCCGCTGATAGTGATCGTCGCATTGGTCTGGGGAGCGACCGTGATCTCGGACTCGGCGCAGTTCTCCACGGCTGTGACGGAGCTTTCGCCTCCTGAGTACCGCGGCACGATGCTCACTTTCCAGACCGGACTCGGCTTTCTGCTGACCGCGGGTTCAATCTGGCTGGTGCCGGTGCTTGAGGATGCGAGCGGATGGGGAGTCGCATTCGCGGTGCTGGCGATCGGACCTGTAATCGGGACGCTGGCGATGATGCGGCTGAGACGGTTGCCGGAAGCGAAGTTACTGGCCGGCGGAAGAGGCTGACCGGGTCGTGCTCAGCGGCTGAGTGTCGCCAGCGCTTCTTCGATGAGAGTGTCGTGTATTGCGCGGAGTTCGTCAGCTGTGATTGCCGGATTCGAGCTGAACTCTTTGAAGGATGGCAGCCAGCGCTCGATATCCGGCATTGGCCGCCTGAGCTCCTTGAAAGACCAGAAGTCGAGGGTGTCAAGGCTCCTGCCCGTCTCTGCTCTGTACACCGTAAGAAAGTTTTCAGCAGCTTCCCGCCAGGGCTCAAAGCGGTAGTTGACGACGGCCGTAGCGACGTCGAGGCCGGGGTCGCCGATGCCGATCTCCTCGAAGTCGACCACCGCTATCAACTTATGGTCTTGCCAGAGTGTGTTGCCGGGCCAGTAGTCGCCGTGCAGGAACACGCCTTCTTCGAGTTTCGAGTCTTGCAACAAGCTGCGCATCGCGTCCCAGAGTTTTGGGCCTAGGTGATGGCCTGCGACGTACTCGGGCGGTTCCGGACTGGTGAGGGCGGCAGATTCTCTCACGTTGTAGTCCCTTAGCTCACGGCGAATTGCTGAAGGTGGCGTTACATCGTGGATGCGCGCCAGCATCAGCGCCAGTTGCGTCGTGTAGTCGACAGGGTCGCCCGGCGCCATCAACGGCTGGCCTTCTATGAAGCTGATCAGGGTTGCTGGCTCGGAGAAGATCCCGGACTCGTCAAGCCAGAGAGGCTCTGGAACCGGTATGTCGTTGTGGCGCAGCATCCGAAGCACGTCAAGTTCCAGGCGTGATGCTTCGATGTTCTCATCACGAGACCACTCGCCCCTGCGACGCAGAATCGCCTTGAAAGCCGCGCCGCTGCGATCTGTGACCTGCAGCACGTCCATGGTGCAGCCAAGGCCGCCCTCGATGCGGTTAAGGAACGTGGCTGAGCCGCCGGCCGAAAGCGACGTAGCGAGTGCGTCGACCTGCTCTTCGGTTGGCTTGGGTGCGTATTGCATCTGAAGAGGATAGAAGCCGCAGGCTAAGGGCGGCCAAGATTGTCAGCCTACGACGGGCTCCAGGTCGAACGTCGCAAGCAGAATCGCTTCTGTGCCGTCGCTGAACTGCGCTCTAAGCGCCAGGTGATGCTCATCGCTGAAGCCGGTTGGCAGACCTGTCTTCGTCACAGAGTTGCCGATGAACTCGACGAACGTGGCCGTCTTCTCGGTAACGGCGCCAGAAGCGTCCTTGACTGGCAGCGTGTCGCCGATGCCTGCGACCCGGTGCAGGAGGCCTCCGGGTGATTGAATCCAGATGCCACTGGCGAAACCCAGTTCGAACGCGATGTGGCCGTGGACGTTTGCCGAGAGCTTAGTCACGCCGTCGCCGAAGATCGAGCGGTCGATGGGCGTGCCATCAGGTCCAGGCAGATTGGCAGTGTCTGCGATCTTCTGGAACTCGCCGTCCTTTGCCACCAGGATGTGCTCGACGAACAATCCGGAGTCATTGGACTCTCCTGCTACGAACAGAACTCGTCCGTCCTCCAGTATGAGCGGGTTCGAAAGGGTTTCGACTTCGATTCCTAGCGACTCGATCGTCTGGCCGGACTTGATGATTGGCGCGAACCGGCCACTTCCGACCGATCGCCAGATCGACGTGCCGAATCGGCCCTGGGAGTTTCGGGTTTCGGCAAGGAAGGCGACCTCTGCGACGGAGTTGATGGATGGCGAGAACAGCTCGGTTATCTCGTTGCTATCCGGATCCGTGTCACCGGTGAGGGCGACTTTCAGTGGGTCTCCCGGCCCGACCAGCCACAGGCCGTCGCCCTGCTTGTCAGTGCCATCAAGAGCCGTGATGCGGTACTCGTTGAGATAGAGCAGCGCCGTGCCGTCGTCGGTGTGACCAGCGCTCCTGACTCGGTTCTGGCCTGAGAGTCTCCAGTCAGGGGCTAGGCCGGGCAGGGCCTGTCCTTCGAAGGCCAGGAGGGATGTGGAGCCGTTGAGCCAGAGCCATAGCCCTTCGACGCCGGCATTCGCCTGGAACACCAGCGCTCCGGAGTCGCGGATGTGCGCATCGAAGAACTGGCTGAACCTGGCGTCTTGTTCAACGCCCGGGGCATCGTCGCCTTCGTTGACGGGACTTGAAGCGAATCCGGAAGCGCCAATGAGGAAGATGCTGTCCGTGAAGCCGTCTGAAGCTGTACGTGCGATAGTCGCAAATATTTTCGACTCAGTGACCGGCGGAGCAGTGCTGATGATCGATGCGAATCCGCTGCCGCCGCCTTCCACAGCCGTCGATATCATGTGCGTGAGTTCGCCACCTGTCAGATCGTCCTCTTCGAAGCGCCAGACGCCGCGTTCACCGTTGTCTGAGAACCCGTGAAATATGACTCGACCTCCGCCGGTGCCCGGTGCCTCGAAGGTGGTGAACGTTCCTCCGGCTCCTGATGCCGACTGCCCTGTAGCCGCGATCGTGACGAGCCGCAGCTGCTCCCCATCCTGACCTGTCTGCGGAAGCGGAGTGGCGGTTGGTGCAGGAGTAGACGTGGGTTCAGGCGTTTCGTCGATGATGCCGGAGACGACGGTTGCCGAGGCGCCGTCACCAGCTGCTGTGGTGGCCTCTGCTGCAGCTACGCACCTGGCGTTTTCGGACAGCGAGATCCTTACCTCACGGTTCTGCTGATCGGACCCCGAGGCTGCGAGTCGGCGAGAATCCGCCGTAAGTGTGTAGGTTCCGGAGCCCGCCGTATCGCACTGAAGGGTCGGTGTCAGTCTGAAGAATGCGGCATCCAACTCGACACGCTGGGACAGACTTGCTTTCCGAGGTGTGAAGGTAACCGGCGCTAACAGGACATCGCCGTCATCATCAAACGGATCGACGAAGGCGTCGATCCTCTTCATGGAGATGGACTGGCCAGCCTCGAACTCCCAGTGAACACTCAATACCGAGTCCCCGCTCGCGTTAATTACCCTGCCCCTGGGCCTCCACTCAGAGCCAACCGCCCGCTCAGCAGGGACAGTCTCGTCCAGCGACACCGTGAGCCCGGACTTAGTTCGGTAGATCGTGCTGAAGTGCGACAGTTCTCCGGTGATGGTCAGTTCATCTGCAGCGGCATCAAAGTCATTCGTTACGTTTTCGAGCCCTTCGATCTCGCCGCTGTCGCTGACTGAGAAAAGATCGAATGTTGCGAGGCCTGTTTCACCGCCTATTGTCTGCTCCTGCGCCGGAACAGTGACGGTGAGAGTCGCAGGCCGGCTGAATTGGGTGCCGTCAGGGCTCAGTTCGAAAGCGATGCCCTCGGCGTCCGGAAGACCGTCAGGCGCGTCGTCCGCGGACCGCTCACTGAACGAGATGGTCGTGTCTTCGGAGACCGCGCCGGGCGGGACGATGAGTGTGAACGAGCCGTCCGCGGTGCGTAGCTCTCCGCCTGAGGCTGCGGTGATGGTTGCTTCTGAAGAAGACTCACCTGGTGAGTCGGAGGAGTCCGGGTCGGAGCTACAGGCAGCAACGACCGCGGTGAGCAGAATCACCAGGATAGTTACTGAAGCGCGAGAGCTTTTGGAAGAAAGCAAGCTAATTTGCCGATGAGGATGCCGAAGCTGAGATTGGTGACAGGCGGACATCTTAGCGAAGGTCGATCGCCACCAGCAGTTGGAATTTGGCACAAAACAGCCGGGGCCGCACAATTGCGACCCCGGCCTGTGAGTTATGTGAGCCTCCAGGACCGAAGTTCCGGAAGCGCAGGCAGCTAGGCTGCCCGGTTAAATCCGCCGCCGTCGTGGTGAGGAATGAACTGGAGCACTCGGGCTCGCTTGCGGCCTCGCTCTGCGATCTTGCCATCGGAAAGCATGTGCCAGAAACGGTCCTGGCCTTCGATGCCCTCCGGGCACACAGTCGCCTTCTCACCCGGCCTCAGTACGACACCGAGGTCACCTCTTGCCGGCACGATCTCTGCGTTGTCCGATGTGTTCTGAACGTTGATGAAGGTCATCTGATTTGCTCCCGGACGTTGTAGCTCTTATGTATCCGGTTCGTATTGCCCCTGCTGCTTGCCGTGGGGCGTCGATTCGTTGCAGCAAAGTTAGCCACGGTACTAAAGGCCCGGCTCAAGGCTAGCTACACAGTCCGGCTGGGTAATAACCCACACGGCCGCGACCCAAGTGGCTCATGCAGGTGAGCCATCAGGGTCAGCGCGCAGTTTGTACGCAGCCTCGCCAGTGAATCCGTGGGAGGAGGCTGGGCGATTCCACGGGCGTGTTAGCCGCAGGCCGACATGAGACTCCCGGGCACCTATTCGACCCATGTTGGCAACCTACGGCCCGTCACCGTTCGAAGGAGTGCCCACGGGCCGCCCAACTTGGATTAAGTTGTCTGCCAGCAATTTAGGACTTAAGCGAGGTTCACAGCGTTATGGGCAAGTTGGACGGAAAGGTGGCTATCGTCACAGGCGCGGCGCGAGGGCATAGCGAAGCGGTTGCAAGACGGTTCGCCAGCGAAGGAGCAGCTGTGGCCATCAGCGATGTGGTGCCGGTCGAGGTGTTGGAGGAGCAGGTCGGTTCAAAGATCAGGGACGCAGGCGGTCGGGTCATCTGCTTCCAGACCGATGTTTCTGATGAAGAGCAGGTTAATGCGATGGTGGAGCAGACACTGGCTCAGTTCGGCACTGTCGACATCCTTGCGAACGTCGTGGGAATCGCCGGGCCGACCAAGGACGTGTGGGACATGTCACTGGCCGAGTGGAAACGGACCCTCGACGTCAATCTCGACTCGCTCTTCCTGTGCTGCAAGGCTGTGCTGCCAGTGATGATCGAGAAGCGGTACGGCAAGATCATCAACTTCAGTTCTGGCACGGGCAAGCAGCCGTTATCGCACCGGACTCCGTACGCTACTTCCAAGATGGGCGTGATCGGCTTCACCCGCACGCTGGCAGCGGACGTCGGCCAGTACAACATCAACGTGAACGCCATCTGCCCCGGCTCCCATCAGGAACGGAGCCTGGAACTGGCTCAAGGTAGGGCTGAGTACCACGGAGAGCAGTTTGACGAAGATGCTTTTCGGCAACGGTTCCGGGAACAGCAACGCAACGAGAAGGCCGTGTTAGCGGGCAGATGGCTCGCTGACGAGGGATTCAGCGACAGTGGCTCAGGCTCTGAGGATGCCGCAGCGCTGGCTGTGTTCCTGGCTTCCGACGACTCGTCGAGCATGACAGGGCAGGACATCAACACTGGCGGTGGAGTGATGTGGTAGAGCGGCGGGCTAGCGTGCAGCTGCGGCTCTGCGACGCCTGCGCCATCGCCTTCTGCGGCTGGTAGCGCCGTTTGTCAGTTCCTCGGGACGCTCCGGCAGAATCGTCTCTTCCCGCACCTGCTTCTTAGCCGTTTTCCTGGCCTTTTTCGCCTTGCCGACCTTGCCCGGAGCAGTTTTGCTTGGCTTGATGCCCGGGACATCGGAAAGGTATGTGCCGGTTGACGACGCCTTCACTGAGGCCAGGAATTCTGGCGTGCCTTCTGCAACAAGTTCTCCGCCGCGGTCGCCGGCGTAAGGACCAAGGTCTATCAGCCAGTCTGCATTCTTGATCAGGTCAAGGTGGTGCTCGATCAATACAACGGTATTGCCAGCATCCACGAGCCTGTGCAGAACCATCATCAGCTTGGCGGCATCGTCGAACGAAAGGCCCGTTGTCGGTTCATCGAGGATGTAGAAGGTCTGTCCGGTAGAGCGTTTCGAAAGCTCTGAGGCCAGCTTGATGCGTTGCGCCTCCCCACCTGAAAGCGTCGTGGCCGGCTGGCCGAGCTTGATATACCCGAGGCCGACGTCTCGCAAAGTAGTGAGTTTGTTGGCGACCGACGGGATGTTCTCGAACAGCGTCGCAGCTTCCGAGACGGTCATGTCGAGCACATCGGCGATCGACTGCCCCTTGAACTTGATCTCAAGCGCCTCTCGGTTATAGCGCGCTCCCCTGCAGATTTCGCATGGGACCGTGACATCTGGCAGGAACTGCATCTCGATCTGGACGTAGCCCGCGCCTGAGCAGGCCTCACAACGGCCACCTTTGACGTTGAAGGAGAAGCGGCCAGGCTTGTAGCCGCGTGCTCTCGCCTCGGGCATCGTCGCGAACAGCTCTCTGATCGGTCCAAACACCCCGGTGTAGGTCGCCGGGTTCGATCGCGGCGTGCGGCCGATAGGCGACTGGTCGATATCAATGACCTTATCGATGTGCTCCAGGCCGTCGATGCCATCGTGTGCGCCGGGCCTGTCCTTCGCCCGGTAGAAGTGCTGCGCCAGCCGCTTCGAGATGATCTCGTTGACCAGCGTGCTCTTGCCGGAGCCAGAAACGCCGGTAACGCAGACCAGCGAGCCGAGCGGTATTGAGATTGAAATGTCTTTGAGGTTGTTCTCGCGAGCGCCAGAGATTGTGACGGCTTTGCCGTTGCCCTCACGTCGCTCACCGGGAACCGTGATGCTCTTTCGGCCGGCAAGGTAAGCACCTGTGATCGATTTTTCGGCAGCCTCGATGACGTCGATTGGGCCTTCTGCGATGACGTGGCCGCCGTGCTCACCGGCGCCGGGGCCCAGGTCGACGATGTGGTCAGCGGCGCGCATCACCGCCTCATCGTGCTCGACGATCAGGACTGTGTTGCCAACGTCCTTGAGGCGCTTGAGAGTCTCGATCAAGCGGTCGTTGTCAGCCGGGTGCAGGCCGACCGATGGCTCGTCACATACGTAGAGCACGCCCATCAGGCCGGAACCGATCTGGGTCGCCAATCTGATGCGCTGGCCTTCTCCGCCGGAGAGCGTTCCTGCTGATCGGTCGAGCGTGAGGTAATCGAGGCCGACTCGTTCGAGGAAGCCGAGCCTCGCCTCGATCTCCTTCATGATCTGCTCAGCGATGGCAGATTCTCGCTCATTCAGCGGCTCAGTTGCCGACTCTGGCTCTGGCCGCTCTGCCGACTTCGGCCACGTGCCGGTCTTGCAGGCTTCGACCCACTGAAGCGCCTTTTCGACCGACTGTCGCGTCACATCCATGATGCTCATACCGAGCACAGTTACCGCGATCACCTCGGGCTTAAGCCTGTCGCCGTTGCAGGTGGCGCACGGTCGTTGCGACATGTAGCGGGCGATGTCCTCTCTCACTGCGTCGGACTCGGTTTCCGAGTGCCTGCGCTCCATCGAAGGGATCACGCCATCGAAGGCGGTTGACCAGCGATAGACGCGGCCTTTCTGCGTCGTGTGTGCGACCGGGACCTTCTTGCCGCCGCTGCCGTAGAGGATCACCTTGACGTGCTTCGGGTCCATCTCACGTATTGGCGCGTCCATGGAGAACTCGTAGTGCTCAGCTACCGACTCGAGCATGGACGCGTACCAGGGCGAGTTGGCTCCGGCCCTGACCCACGGCACGATGGCGCCCTGGTTCAGGCTGAGCGACTTGTCCTGGATCACCAGGTCCGGGTCGACCTCAAGCCGGAAGCCGAGGCCGGTGCAGGTGGGGCATGCGCCGTATGGGGTGTTGAATGAGAAATTGCGGGGCTCAAGCTCGGCTATCGAGATGTCGCAGTGCACGCATGCGAACTTCTCCGAATAGACAACGTCGCGGTCCTTCTTACCTTCGCTCCCCGAGCCAGCCAGCACGGTCACCAGCATCGTGCCGCTGCCGAGCCGCAGCGCAGTCTCGACAGACTCGGTGAGGCGGCCAGCCTCGGTCTCGGGACGGATGATGAGTCGGTCGACGACTATCTGGATGTCATGCCAGCGGTTCTTCGCCAGCTTGATCTCGTCCGATAGGTCTCGCACCTCGCCGTCGATACGAACTCGGGCGAAACCGTCACGTCTTGCTGACTCAAGGATCGCGGTGTGCTCACCTTTCATGTGCGTGACCATCGGCGCCAGCACCAGGATGCGGCTGCCTTCATCAAGCCGCAGGATGGAGTCGGTGATCTGCTGCACCGTCTGTCGTTGCACAGGCCGCCCACAGTTATGACAGTGCGGCCGTCCCGCGCGTGAGAACAGCAGGCGCAGGTAGTCGTAGATTTCGGTTACCGTGCCGACCGTCGAGCGCGGATTGCGGGAGACGCCTTTCTGGTCGATCGAGATCGAAGGACTGAGGCCGTCGATGTGGTCAACGTCGGGCTTCTCCATGCGCCCGAGGAATTGGCGCGCATAAGCGGAAAGCGATTCAACGTATCGGCGTTGACCTTCAGCGTAGATCGTGTCGAAAGCGAGGCTGCTCTTGCCGGAGCCTGATACACCCGTGATGACGACTAGCTGATCGCGCGGAATCTCCACGTCGACGTTCTTGAGGTTGTGCTCGCGGGCGCCGACGATCTTGATTGATGATTCGGTCATGCTCGCCTTGGTGAGGTCTGGTTCGGAGGCCGGTAACGGACGGGGAGACGGGCGCCGCGTCGAACCTGCGGTGAACGGCGCGGTACGTCACTTCCAATTCTAGCAATCGACGCAAGGATCTCCGGCTCGCGCGGCACGGAGGGGAGCCGTCGAACAAAAAACGGATAGAGTGTGCGCTTGAGCTAATTAGCAGGCAGGTCAGCACCGATGTTTGCGTTCGAGATCATATTGCAAGAAGTGGCCATCGGTGCATTTTGGCGGATCGTGAATTGGTTCCGGCGCAACAATGATCAGTTGTACGTCTCGACGAAGGCAGCGAAGTTTTCACATGATCTCAATTGGCATGATGCCGACTGGGGCCGCCGCATGATTACTGATCGTTACGGTTGGGGTTACTTCGCAATTCGCTCTGTGCTCAGTAAGCCCACATCTGTAAGCGAAGTGAAGGCTTGGCCAGTAGTTTATGTTCGGCGCTGGAGATTTGTACCGTTCATCCGAAGACAGCAGGTCGTTAATCCGCTTGGGGCTCCTCAACGTCACCCGTATGTCCACCAAATAGTCGTTCGTCGAGGTCAATTCCCCGGGCATCCTCCACAGGCCAACTGGGACGGCGAGAATCGACCCATGGACGAGGTACGCGGTCGTGCCTGCAAAGTGGAACCACCCGTTGAGTTATCTGCAGACGAAGATCTGGATCTGCGGGTTTGGGTAATGGGTGAACTCGAATCTGGCGAAGAGTGGCGAGGAGGCCTTGTGCTGGAATTTAAGACTCCAGAGCGTATCGTGCGCAGTCGATTGTCCCTGATTCTCAGGAAGTTTGACGAATCGACACCAGGAATACGTAAGAGAGGCTGAGTAGACGACGCAACTTCAAGTGTTTTGACGTGATACGGTTTCGGCAGTGCGCCTCTGTAACGAACTGCAACTCGTTCGGCCTGTTTTTGGCGCCAGGGAGCAGCTATATGGCAGATTCGCGAATCGACGCCGAGATCACCTACTGCGTGCCGTGAGGCTACCACGGCGTGGCCCTCTGGATTGGGGGCGAGATCTACGCAGCGGGTGGCAACAAGATAAAGCTGACGCTCACGCCTGGTGAGGCGGGCATCTTCGAGGTGAAGCTGGACGGCAACACCGTCTTCGACAAAGGCTCGGTCGGCCGATACCCGGACCTGAACGACGCCAAAGAGATCAAGGCGACGGTCATCAACCAGGTGGGTTGAGGCACGGCCAAGTGCATGGCCGGCGTACGCAAACTTCACGACTCTCACACGACGGTGAGCCAAATGCTCACGAGCAGTGTTGCTACTTTGGCGTAAGCGACAGCGAATTCCGTTCAGCGCGTTATGAATGTGTACGAATTCCGGATGAACGGTGTGACTGGAGGAAAGCATGGCTGAGAAGATTCTGATTCCACTTGATGGCACGGAAGAGGCGGAACTGGTGGTGCCCTTCGTTGGCGAGGTGGCGAAGGCCGGCGGATTCGATGTGAGCCTGCTGACGATCATTGATCCCGAAGACCTCGATGTGACCGAGACTGCTGGCGAAGGCGTGCTGTCTGCTCGCGATACCGGCACAGGTGGCACAGGCGCAGGTATGGACGTGGCCGGTGCCGGGACTGGTGGGACGACGGGCATGGTGTGGATGGCGGAGGTCGGTTCGCCTTCTGACCTTTCGAAGGAAGAGGCCGAGGCGCTCGACGAGGCGAACAACAGAGCCCGAACCTACCTTTCGAACGTTGAGCAAAAACTTGAGTCCCTGGGCGTGAACACTGACGCTCAGCTCGGCTTTGGTAATGCCGACCGCGAAATCGCAGAAGAGGCAATCAAGTCTGGTGCGACCATGATTGCGATGTCTGCGAGATCAGGCGCCTTCTGGGAGCGCGGCGCACTTGGCACGACGACAAACCGTGTGATCGACAGCTCGCCGATGCCGGTCTTAGTGTTCAAGCCGCTGGAAGGGCTAGCTCATTCCGTAACCGTCAATCCGAGCACGGTTGTGGTCGCTGTCGACGGCTCTGAGCAGTCCGAGCGCGGCGTCGATCCTGCGGTCAAGCTGGCGGGACAGATCGGTGCGGACGTAGCACTGGTGCATGTGCTGAAGCGCGATCGCGGCAGGCGTCGAGAACATGCTGAGGCTTACCTGAAGCAATTGGCAGAGAAGATCGACGGCGATGTTGCGACCAGCGTGGTTTCGGGTGACGTCGACGAGCAGGTGATTCTCTTCGCCGACAACTTCGAGCACCCGATGATTACCGTTGCGGAGCACGGCGGCATCAGTCTGGGCCGATGGCTACGGGGTTCAAGCACGGACAAGGTGATCAGGAACGCCGGCTACCCGGTGCTGGTGATACCGAACGCTGATTAGCCAACCGGGTCCGAAGAGGCCTGTCCGGCCTGGAGTCGGTCGGGCGTCTCGGACTGTTCTTCGCCCAGGACGCGGCGGAAGAAAGCATCCAGCGCGGGGATCTCATCGGTGAGCATCTTGTTCGCGAACACTTTCTGGACTACCGGAATGCCGGCGTCCGTCGCTCGCTCGTAGACCCCGCGGCCCTTGTCGGTGAGGACGATGTGCGATGTGCGCCGGTCCTTACGAGATGCCCTGCGTACGACGAGACCGGCCTTCGCCATCCTGTCGACCAGCCGCGTGATATTGCCGCCAGATACGAGCAGGCGCTGGCTCAGCTTGGTGTGTGTCATTCGCTGGCCGTCCGCCAAAGCCAATTGCGTGAGGGCGTCGTACCATGCCAGCGAGATGCCCTCGGAGTCCTTTAGCGCCGATTCGATCTCCCGCATCATCATGGCGTGGGCTCTCAGAAACTTGAGATAGACCCGTACCTCGGGCGTGTTCAGTCGTTCGTCCATCTGAGCATATTACCGTTATCCCTTACCGATCAATAGTTGACATGTTAAGTGTTGCTGTGTAAAGATTCCATCGCAACGGCAGATTTGCCTGTACGAAGAGGCAGTGGTTCCTGTCCGGGGACCCGATTGGAGGGCGAGATGAGCGAATCCGCAGACCGCACCAGTTACCTGGTCATCGGCGCCACCGGAAACGTCGGCAGCCTGGTAGTGCCGGCGCTACTGGAGCGAGGCGAAGACATCCGGTGCATGGTGCGCAATCCTGAGAAGGCCAAAGCGCTCCGAGAAGCCGGAGCCGAGGTGGTGACCGGCGACCTGGACGACATCGAGACAGTTGAGTCAGCCATGGCCGGGATCGACACAGTGTTTCTTGTCATCTCGATCAATCCCAACATGCGGCAGCAGGGATTGGATGCGATAGATGCTGCTGTGAAGTGTGGAGTGGGGCGAGTAGTCAGGTACACGGCGGTGCGCACCGACTTCGACGATCAGATGCTGACGCAGCGGATCCAGCGAGAGATCGATGAGAAGCTGGAAAGCTCAGGGCTGAGCTACTCCCACGTTCGGCCTCATAACTACATGCAGGGGCTCTTCGCCGCCGCTCCAACGATTCAGTCTGATTCTGCGATCTATCTGCCGTGGGGCGATGCGCGGGTTGCAACCTGTGATCTACGAGATATCGCCGATGCCGCTATCGAAGTGCTGACCGGCGACGGCCACCATGGAAAGGCCTACAGCATCACTGGGCCTGAAGCGCTGACGGTTCACGAGATCGCTGAGGCGATATCTGATGTGATCGGCAAGACAGTTTCATACGTCGACATCCCGCCGCAGGCGACGAAAGACGCGCTCATGTCGATGGGTCTCGATGAGTGGACGATCGACCAGTACCTGAGATTCTACGAGGCGTTCGCGAAGAACCACGCCAACGTTGTGTACGATGACTTCGAGAGACTCGTCGGCCGCAAACCACGATCTATTCAGGACTTTGCACGGGACTTCGCCGGTGTTTTCAACCCGGAGGTGGCTGCCGCCCAGGCGTGAGCAGATTCAGCGTTCCCGTCGGGCGTGCCTTGTTAGGCGCGCTCACCGGGGAGCGTCGTCTCACTTCTTCTTCGTCGGCTTGGGTTTCAGCGTGCCGATCCAGTCGAAGCTCCTGGTGAACCAGTTCGCTAGTTCATCGGTGTTGCGGAGCAGTTCGTCAGGCACCGATACGTAGCCGCGCATTGTGCTGCCGTAGTGGACCACCGGGCCGCTTTCGTACTTTGCTAAGAACTCCTCACTCAGGTCGTCCGACAGTCGTAGGGCCATATTGCCGTCGAAGTCCAGGAAGCTGAACATGTGGCCGTTGCGTGACGTGTACGGGTTCTTCGCGCCCTTCACGACCGCATTACCTGTGCTTGCGTCGACGGCCTGCTTGTACAGCTCTAGCGCCTCGGCCGGCCCTTCGTATTTCGATCCTCCGGGCATATGGTCGCCTCCTACTTCAGAACCTCTTCGTTGAGTACATTGATGGGAGCGCCGTCCATCCACGCCGCCACGTTTTCGACCGAGTCACGGAAGAAGTGTCGCAGGGTTTCGCCCGTGTTGTAGCCAAGGTGCGGCGCCAACAACACGTTGTCGAGCGAGAGTAAAGGGTGGTCCGCGGGCAGCGGTTCGGTGTCATAGACATCAAGCGCAGCACCAGCGATCTGGCCGGTGCGCAGGGCGTTGATCAGCGCATCTTCCCGCACGATTGGGCCGCGTGAGGTGTTGACCAGGAATGCTGAGTCCTTCATGAGGCCAAACTCCCGTTCTGTGATCCAGCCGCGGCTCATGTCGGTCAGCGGAACGTGGATCGAGAGCACGTCTGAACTGGAGAACAGCTCGTCCCATGAGACGTATTCGGCGCCATTGGCTTTTGCTTGCTCGGCGTCGAGGGTTGGTCCCCAGGCGACTACGTCCATGTCGAAGACGTTGCCGTAACGGGCGGTGATGGTGCCAAGTCTGCCCATTCCAAGGATGCCGAGCGTGCTTCCGGCGAGGGATTCGGCAGCGCGCGTTTGCCACTTGCCTTCCCGCATCTGTCGATCTTCCCACGCGATGTGCCGCTTGACGGCGATGATGAGGCCCCAGATGAGCTCCGCGGTGGCGTTACCGCGGCTGGGCGAGCCGCGTGTGATGCAGACCGTGATGCCGAGCTCGGTTGCGGCATCGAGGTCGACGTTCGCCTGCCTGCCGCCTGTCCCGGCGATGAGCTTGAGCTTTGGCAGCCGCTTCAGCACTGATCGCGGAAAGCGAGTGCGCTCACGGGTGGTCACCAGTACGGTGTACGGCTCCAGCCGCTGGACTAAAGCGTCCTCATCCAGCAGCGTGTCGTGGAAGAAGTCGACCTGCCCACCCCTCGCCTCCACCGATGCCCAGTCGGCAGCGCCCGCAGCAAAGTGCAGGTAGTCGTCAAGGACAGCGATTCGGGTCAACTTACTCCCCCGGCATCTCCTTGAAGATCCAGCCCTCTTTGCGCGGCTCGCCGATCGCCTGCAAGACGGCAGTGATGTAGCCATAGCAGAAGGCGAATGCGGTGCCGGATGGGTCGCGGGAGTCGATGATCGGCACGTGGTCAGGCATCAGCATGTACTTGTAGCCGACCTCCTGGTAGGTCTTCGCTGCCTTCACCATGTCGACCGCGCCCTCGTCCGGGAACGACTCCATGAAGTTGAGCTTGCGGCCGCGGATGTTGCGGAAGTGAACGTTGAAAATCTTCTCTCGTGAGCCGAACCAGCGTATGACGTCGTAGATCTCCTCGCCTGGGTCATCGAGCATCTCAGACACGGTTCCCTGGCAAAAGTTCAGGCCGTGGTACGGGCTCTCGTGCATCTGCACGAACTTCTTCAGGCCGTCGACGGTCCCGAGGAGCCTTGTGACACCGAGGTAGCCGGGCGGCGTGTAGGGATCGTGCGGATGGCAGGCGAGGCGCACTTTTGCCTCTTCAGCAACCGGCACCACGCGTTCGAGGAAGTAATCGATTCGCTCCCAGTTTTCGTCGGGATCGATCTCACCCCACATGCCGGGTTCTGCGTCCTGGTCCATCTTCGACCACCGGAACGTGGAGTTCGAGGAGCCGCCTCGGCCTTCTTCTCGCTCGGATCGCGGAATACCGATGATGTTCATGTTGTACTTGACAGCGGGAATCCCGGCTTCACCAGCCAGACGGATGATGTTCTGAATCGACTCGATCTCGCGGTCGCGTTCGGGGCTCTTGCCGAGCATGATGTGAGGACTCTGCGATTCGTTGAGTGGCCGGGAACTCAGTGGCAGCTGGACCATGTCGAGCGTGATGCCGTGCGACTCGACCAATTCGCGGTGTTTGACGAGGTCTTCGAGCTTCCAGTCGTGTGGGTTGCCGGGAGCGTCAGAGCAGACGTTGTTGACGCCGAGCTGCGCCCACATCTTGAAGTCCTGGTCATCACGAGCTGCGACTTGCGTCCCTACGTACATTTGCGTCTCCGTTTGTTTTGGCCTGGTTGCGCCATATTGTCGGCATCAAGCGGCGGGCGCAAGTGCTGGTGGTTGCGATCACTGCAGCGGGAACGGCGGCTGCAGCCAGTGAGATGAGGTGAGCAGGCGCACTTCGGTCACCCACTTGACCCACTCGAAGCCTCTGCGGCCAGGAGCGACAAGACGCAGCGGCGCTCCATGGCCGTGTGACAGCGGGACGTCGCCGACGTGAGTCGCAAGCACGAAATCTTTCGCTTCATCGAATGCGAACTTGCGGTAGTAGCCGGTGACTGACCGGACCTCGATCGTACGGACGTCTTCAGACGGCAGTGGCGCGATGAGGTCTTCGATGCGAGGGCCGGTCCAGATCTGCGTTGAGTACCAGCCGCCGGTGCAATCGAGAGTTGTCTGCAGTGTCGTTGGAGCCGAGGCGTTGGCCCCGTTCGCAATCTCCGGATAGATCCACTCGCTGAAGTTTCGATCTGGCGTGACGACGCGTAGTCGCCAGGAGTCGCGGTCGATTCGGTCCGGGTCGTCGTTGATCCACGATGTGATCGGAAAAGCGTTGCCTGAGAAACTGCCGCGTTCGTGTGAGCCTGTGAAGCGGCGTTCCGCTGCCCCCAACCCGAGACCTCGGTAAGACATCTCAACCGCGTACCAGGCCACTAAGCCGGCGCCTCCGAGCCACAGAGTTCTGATAGCTGTCCGCCGGTCTGCGTCGTAGCCGACTCTGAACCCTCGGGTGTAGCGCCACATGTGGTAGCCGAGTAGCGGTGTGAGTGCGAGGCCGGTCCAGATGTGGAGGCTGATCCCGGAGGTTCCGGCGACTGACCAGTAGCCGAGCGTTGGCCACGTGAAGCCAAGGACCAAAGTGGCTATGAGCAGCAGCGTGAGGGTGAGTGTGAGTTTGCGCGGACGGCCGGATGCGGGACGCCGCAACGAACGGACTCCGATGGCGGTCTTCCAGCCGAGCACGATCAGGATTGCGAACGCCCCGACGTTGTGGAGCAGCAGGTAGAAGGAGCGGTCGGAAGCGCCGGCTGCGAGCCCAAGTGAGCCGGACGCGACCTGCAGCACGATGAGCGCCAGAATCGTCGTATTTGCCCATCTGTGGCGCATGTCAGCAACCGATCAAGGCCGTGCTGTGGATCTAGCTTGCAGATGATACGGCGAGGCGGCTGGGCTGGTGCTGTGGACGGGGTGGATGGCCTGATCAGGAGGCTTTGAACCGGTCTGCGTAGTCCTTAGCAAACTGTTCGACTGAGCGAGGTCGCTGGCCGCTGATGGCTTCGACCTCGTCAGTGCGCACGTCCAACACACCGTCAGCCACGTCGCGATACACGCGTGCGATTTCGGGCGACGGTTCGCCATACGGATTGCTCAGGAACTCCTGCTCGGTGCAAGGCCTGTAGTTGGCGTCTGCGCCAGTAGCGGCCGATATTGCGGCGGCCACGGTCGCGAAGCTCACAGGTTCAGGGCCGGTCAGCTCGGCTGTACGGCGTATGGGAGTTCCCGGCACTAACAGCGCGACTGCAACCGCTGCGATGTCACAGGCGTCGATCATGGCGATTCGTCCGTCTCCTGCCGGAAGCGAGATCGCTCCGGTGCTCTCGATCTCATCGGCGAAAGAGAAGAGGTTCTGCATGAAGTAGTGCGGGCGCAGGAAGCTGAAGTCAGTTGTGAGCGCCGCGATTCGTTGCTCTATCGCAGCATGATGGCGCGCCCATGAGAACAGAGCGTCAGGTGCAGCGTCGCACGACGATAGCTTGACGATGTGAGTTGCGCCTGCTTCGAGCGAGGCTTCTGCAATAGTCACCTCAGTCTCCACCTGCTCAGGGCTGTCGTTGCTCGCCAGGTAGACCTGACCGCTGCCCTCGACCGCCGATGCGACGGCAGTCCGATCGGTCAGATCCAGTTGCAGGAACTCGACGCCATCGATGGCCAGGTTCTCCGAGTCGAAAAGTGTGCGGGCTCGCGAGACGTCGCGTGTGACCGCTCTGACCGGCACTTCAGCTTCCGACAGACCTGAGACGACGTGACACCCGACGCTGCCGGTGGCCGTGAAGACGGTGACCGGCTTCACACCCGCACCGCTTTGCTGGCATTGCGGAGGTCGCCGATGAGATCGCCTTTCCTGCCGATCACGACCCGCTTCAGGCCCAGCCAGCGGGCCATCGTCGCTAGCTCTTCGGCGAGTGCAGTAGACACAGATACAGCGTCTCGGCCGTCTTCAAGGTGCGCAGACTGAACAAGCAGGCGGCCTTTCTGTCGGTCAGCCTTCAGGTCGACTCTGGCGACCAGTTCCTCGTCCATGAGGAACGGGAAGACGTAGTAGCCGTACTCACGCTTCTTCTCAGGAACATAGATCTCGATGCGGTAGTGCATGCCGAACATGCGCTCGGTGCGGTCTCTGAACCAGATGAGCGAATCGAACGGGCTGATCAATGAGTGCGCCTGAATTCGCTGTGTCGGCACGTCGGTGTCAGGCAGCTTGTATGCAGGCGAGTCCCAGCCTTCGACGCCGATCTCTTCGATCTCGCCCGCAGCAACGAGTTCTGCCATGACTGGACGAGCCTTAGGCATCTTGATCCTGTAATAGTCGGCTAGATCGGCGAGCGTCCCGATTCCGTGGTGTTTCGCCGAGAGCAGCAGCATCTCCCGGTTGGCGTCATCTTCGCTGAGAGCGGGAGCGTTGAGATGCTGCTCGGGTATGAAGCGCTCAGGAACGTCGTAGTAACGGCTGAAGTTCTTGCGTGAGTGGACTGCTATGGCACCGCGGTCGAAGTGCCACTCGAGTGCCATCTTGCCTTTACTCAGGCCCCACCAAGGACCGGTGCGGCCTCCCGGGTCTTCGAGGTCGGACACCGAGATCGGCCCTCGCTCCTGGACCTCGGCGAAGACCTGCTTGAGGAATCCAGGGTGTTCATCCTCGACCTGCTGCAGCCACTTGCCTCGACGCTGCCGCAGCATGCGGTGCTTCAGGACCGGATACAGGCGCATCGGGATGAAGGTTGCAGCATGCCCCCAGTACTCATAGAGCTCCCTGTGCTCGTAGGCCAGGTCGTCAGCCAGCTGGTTTTTGTAAGGGCCGAGCCGCGAGTAGTAAGGCATGTAGTGCGCCCGCGAGAGCACGTTAACGGTGTCTATCTGGACAAGCCCGATGTGATCGACGACTCGACGAAGGTCGTCGAGAGTTGGCTCCGAGCCGTTGCGCGGGGTGTCGAAGCCCTGCGCCGCCAGTGCGATGCGTCGGGCCTCTGCGTTCGAAAGTTCTGGTGAGTTTGGTGTCATCGACCGGCGATGGTAGCGCAGCCAAACGGCGCTTGCAGTGAAATGTCACCCTCGCCGCTCGAATGCGCCAACGCACTATCAGGAAATCCTCACGACCAACACCGTTTCATGGTCTCTGAAATACCTAGAATTCAAACTGAGGATCAGTTTGAGAGGAGGAATGTCATGTTCGACAAGATCATGGTTCCACTGGACGGCACCAGGGCAGGCGGCAAAGCTGTTAAGTACGCAGTGGAACTGGCCAGGCAGTTCGGTTCCGAGCTGATTCTGTTCCGCGCCGTGATGCCGGCGACTGTTCCTTCGACTGGCATGGGAGTTGCGGGCACGGTTTCGATGTATGAGATGGCTGCGGACGCCGCCGACATCGAAACGCAGGCTGGCGTCAAACGGGCGCGTAACCAGCTCAACACCCGACGCAGGCAGCTTGAAGAGGACGGCATCAACGCCCGGGCGGAAGTGATCGTCGGTGACCCGGTGACGATGATCAAGAAGTTCGCGACGGCTGAGAAAGTCGACCTGATCGTGATGGCGACGCGTGGCCGTAAGGGCCTCACGAGAGCGCTGCTCGGCAGCGTGGCCGATGATGTCGTGCGGTCGAGTGTCGCTCCGGTGCTGCTGCTCAGGCGCTAGAGCATGGAAGCCAGTCCCGGTTCAAACGACTGACTCTGAGACTGGCTTCCGACTACGCGGCTACTTGCTGGCGAGCACCTCTTCAAGCCGGTTGAAACTGGAGACCACGCCGCTCTCCATTGGCGTCTGCAACACGATATCCCTCGCCTCTTTCGACTCGTAGCGCATGGTGGTCGTGAGAGTGGTCAGGCCGCTGTCTTCGGTCAGGATGGTGGTGTTTAGCGCCTCGCCCGGATACCACGATTGGACATAACGCTCAGTCGAGACTATCCGTGTCGGCGCGTTGATCTCCTTGAACACGCCTCTTAAATCGATCTCGGCGCCGTCCTCATCGCTCTTCCACACATATCTGAACTCTCCGCCAACCCGCAGATCGATCTCGCATATCGGCAGCGACCAGCCATCAGGCCCCAGGTACCAGCGTTGAAGCAGTTCGGGCGTCGTGAGCGCCTCGAACACCATCGACATCGGCGCACTAAAAGTCCGAGAGAACTCGATCTCACGATCGGTCGGCATCGTTAGCGCGAACTTGCTGTCACTCGTCATCTTTCCGCTCCGTGTTACTTCGAGCTCGTTTCATGTCCTGCAGGACGGCATCGAGCCGGTTCAGTCGCTGTTCAAGGGACTTCCGATAGCCTTCGAACCAGTCACTGGCCGCGAGAAAGGTCTCAACCTCGAGCCTGCAGGGGCGCCTCTGGGCGTCGCGACCGCGTGAGATAAGCCCGGCTCGTTCCAGCACCTTCAGGTGCTTTGAGATAGCGGGCTGGCTAATCGAGAATGGTTCAGCCAGCTCCGTCACTGTTGCGTCCGCGACAGCGAGCCTCGACAGGATGGACCTTCGAGTGGGATCCGCCAGTGCCGCGAAAGTGGCGTCAAGCTGCTCGGTCTCGTCGGTTGCATAACTAATTGGTTCCATAACAATACGGTTATATAAAAGACCGGATCACCTGTCAACTGTCCTTCACTGCTGATGAACCGCTGCTCCAGCGGAGTGCTACGATTCTGGCCGCCTGAGAAGGTCCGCACCGTCGTCACTAGTTGCACAGGAATTCGCACATGCTGGAACGCTTTCACGTCTCACCCGATGAAGAGGTCCGAGTACCCGAACCGAAGGCGCGTGCCGTTACCGAGGCGATCTTCCGCAAGATGGGGCTGACCGAGGATGCTGCGGCACTTTCAGCCGACGTGCTGATGCACGCGGACGTGTATGGAGTGGACACGCACGGAGTGTCGAACATGCTGCGTCATTACGTTGCTGCCTACAACGAGGGCACGCTGAATCCTCGGCCAAACCTGAAGATCGAACGCGAGTCGACCGTGACGGCCACGTGGGACGCCGACCGCGGGAATGGCCTGCACACCGCGCCGCTGGCGATGGAAGACGCCATAGAGCGAGCAGACAAGCACGGCGTAGGCGTTGCGGTAATGAAGAACTCAGGGCATCTGGGCGCCGCCGGCTACCACGCCTTGATGGCGATCGAGCATGACATGATCGGCGTTTGCATGACCGGCGGTGGCGGCTTTGCGATGGTGCCGACTTACGGCGCAGAGCCGAGGTTTGGTACTAACCCGATCGCCTGGGCGGCGCCCGCTCGTAAGGAATCGCCGTTCCTGTTCGATGTTGCGACTACCCAGGTTGCGGCGAACAAGCTGCGGCTTCTGGAGCGAATGGGTCGGCCGATCTTCAAGGACTGGCTCACGGATGTGGACGGCGTTCCGATGCCTGAGCAGAAGATGCCAGATACTGACATTCGTGGCGAGGGCAGGAACTGGTACATGCTGCCGTTCGGCGGTACCCGGGAGAACGGCTCACACAAAGGCTACGGCTTCGCCTGCATCGTCGACATCATGTGCTGCACTTTGTCCGGAATTGGCCCCGGCTTCATCTCACAGCAGTCAGGCCACTTCTTCATGGCGTACAAGATCGACGCCTTCACCGACCTGGACAAGTTCAAGGACGATATGGACGCGTTCCTGTCCGGGCTCGCGGCGACCAAGCCCGCGCCGGGTCATGACCGCGTCTACTACCCCGGTCTGCCTGAGGCCGAGACCAAAGAAGACAGGTTGGACAAAGGAATTCCGTACCACCCCGAAGTGATCGAGTGGTTCAAGTCGATTACTGCTGAGCTGGAGCTAACGTACGACCTGACATAGAGCGCTAGCCGTCGAGAAGCCCGTCCAATTCAGCCATCTCCTTGCTCGATAGCTCCCAGTCGGCGGCCGCGGCGTTCTGCGCGACCTGGTCCGGATTACTGGCTCCGGCGATCACCGAACTGACTGCTCCGTGCGCCAGTAGCCAGGCGAACGCGAGGTCGACAAGCGTTTTACCTCTTTCCGCAACGAAGCGGTCGAGGTGTTCGAGCAGGTCAAAGTTGCTATCAGTGAGCCTGCGCTCTTGTGCGGCCGGCGTCAGTGCGAGTCGTGTGCCTTCTGGGACATCCTGACCGCGCCTGTACTTGCCTGTCAGGAGTCCGTGTGCCAGCGGGAAGTAGGGCAGGATGCCGAGTCCGTAGTTTTCGCACGCAGGCAGGATGTCGGATTCGATATCGCGGACGACCATCGAGTATTCGGGCTGGGCGCTGACGAACCGGGCGAGGTTGTAGTGCTCGGACGTCCATATGGCATCTGCGATTCGCCATGCGTCGAAGTTTGAGCAGCCGATATAGCGGACCTTGCCTGCGCGCACCGCATCGTCGAGCGCGCGCAGTGTCTCCTCGATCGGCGTGTCCGGGTCCTGCCGGTGGATCTGATATAGGTCCACGTGGTCGGTTCCGAGCCGCTTCAATGAGCCCTCCAGCGAATCCATGATGTGCTTGCGAGAGCCGCCCATGCCGTTCGGACCTTCCTCCCAAAACATGCCGAACTTGGTGGCGATCACGGCATCTGACCGGCGGCCCGCGAGCGCCTTTCCGAGGTACTCCTCGGACACTCCGTGGCTATACATATTTGCGGTATCGAACAGGTTGATGCCGTTGTCGAGGGCTGCGTGGACGACTGCGGCGGTCTGATCTGCGTTCATGCGGCCGCCGAAGTTGTTGGTGCCGATACCTGTTTCAGAAACCTCGAGTCCTGACGCGCCGAGCCGCCTGTACTTCATTCGGTTACTCCAGTTGAAATGGCTGTTCGCTGTAAGGCGAGCAGGAGATTAGTGGACGGGCTGCGATTCTACCGCCGCGCGACATGTTTCTGGCGGAGAGTCACGGGCTACACGGTAGCGATATCCGGTTATCCGGTAACGAAGCCCGTTTCCGTGTATCCCAGCACTTCACCTGAACTGCCACACGAAAACTCGTGGAACTGCGCTCAAACTGCCAATGAGAATGGTGAGCCATATACGGCGTATAAGGTTCATGGTCGGCAACCGCCGCAGCCTGTCTATTTTTCGTTCCGAATCTTGTTCAAGGCAGCCGCGCGGCGTATTGGTCTGAGTTGACGGCACGGTTGGGCCGACGGTGAACCAGGAGATACATACATATGGCAACGGCAGCTATCGCCGGATCAGAATCAAAGCGCAGGAGCACTTCGAGCCGAGGCGCGTACAAGGGCAAACAGAAGCTTTCGCGAGAGCGTGTCGAGAAGGCGGCGGTCGCACTGGCGAAATCCGAGGGTTTCGGCGCGCTTTCAATCCGAAATGTTGCGAAGGTGCTTGGCGTCGCGCCGATGGCCCTTTACACGCATGTGAAGAACAAGGATGAGATGGCCGAGCACGTGGCCGATGCGCTGATCGGTGGGATAGATGTGCGGACTCTCGGCGCTCTGACCTGGCAGGACCGCATTCGCACCTTGCTGCGTGCTCACCGTGACCTGATTCTGAAGCATCCCGAGATAACGCCGTATGTGGCTACAGCTTCGGCTGAGCCGGGACCGGGCGCGATGCGTTTCCGAGGCTCCGTGACGAATGTGCTGACACAGGCGGGCTTCATAGACGATGCCGCCGAGGACCTGTACTTCACATTGGTGACTTACAACTACGGTTCTGCCGTCACCGCACCGGTCAGCTCGGCTAAGTCGAACAGCCTGTTGAAGTACAACGACGGCCTGAGCACGATTCTGAACTCGTATGAAGACCAGCTGATCAGGCCGGCGTTGGGCATTGTCGAGTCAATGCGCGAGAGGCTGAGGTTCGGGCGCAGGTAGGCCGACTCGTGTTTGCCCTCGCCCTGACACTCTCCCAATCTGGGAGAGTGTTGTGATTTGTCATCCCGACCGAAGTGGAGGGATCTGACCGTTCGTCCCAGGTCGAACGAGAGATTCTGAATCGAGTTCAGAATGACAGGCTCCCGACCCACCCTCTAACTCTCTCCCTGCCAGGAAGGGTGAACCTCATCACTGTCGGGGCACGCCCCCGGCTATACTGCCGCGCACCTCGTATTGTCGTTGCCCGCAGTGTCCTGGAGGTCCGCGTTGCCAGTTAGCTCAAGCTCCGAATCTGACCACAACATGACGAATCGCACGCCCCACGGAGAGCGAGGGCAGGCCTTCAGGCCGGTTCGCATGGGAGCGAAAGGCGCGGTTGTGGCCAACCACCCGCTTGCTGCGCAGGCCGGCCTGCAAACGCTCATGCGAGGCGGAAACGCGGTCGACGCTGCGGTGACGGTCGGGTTTGCGCTCGGACCTTCGGAGCCGCAGGGCTCGAGCATTGGTGGCGACGGCTTCGTGATGGTCCACATGCGGGACAAGAAGCTGATCAGGGTGGCGAATGGCACCGGAGCCGCGCCGCTCGCGGCGACGCCAGACCGATTCGGCGGCGGAATTCCGCAGATGGAGTTCAGCGCTGTTTCGGTGCCGGGGATTGTCGATGCGTTGCTGTCTGCACATGAGAAGTACGGCAGCCTGCCGTTGGCCACGTGCCTTGAGCCAGCGATCGAACTGTGCGAAGACGGTGTACCTGTTTCGCACTTCCAGAGCGTCTCCGCGGCAAAGTACGACGTGCTGATGACTGCTCCAACATCCGCTGCTGTGTTCGCACCGGATGGCCGCCCGCTCGCTCCGGGTGACCTGCGTCGCAATCCTGACCTTGCGAAAACGTACCGTCTGATCGCGGAACAGGGCCGCAGCGCCTTTTATGAAGGTGAGATTGCACGTGAGATCGCTCGTTTCTCCGAGGAGAACGGAGGCTTGCTTACGCTTGAGGATCTCAAGCTACATAAGGTGCGATGGGATGATCCGATTTCGACCACGTATCGTGGCCGCACCGTATATGAAGCTCCGCCGAACTCCACGGGACACGTCCTGCTGCAGCAGTTGAACCTCTTCGAGCATGTCGACCCGGCCAATGCTCCATACCTGTCGGCCGAATCGGTCCACATGATGGTCGAGGCTAAGCGACTGGCCTTCGCTGACCGAGAGGCCTACGTGGCCGACCCGGAGTTCGTGGACATCCCAATGGAAGGGATGCTGTCGAAGGAGTATGCCGCGAGCAGGTTCGGGCTGATCGACCCGGAACGAGTGACGGATCAGGTGGAACCGGGCGACGCGTGGGCTTTCCAGGACCGGGCACCTGACGAATCGAGACGGTTCTTCAGGCCGGGAGTCGAGTCGGGCTCTGTTTCGCCCGTGCCCAGCGGTGGAAGCGAGACCACTCACTTCTGCGTGGTCGACCGATGGGGCAACTCGGTCGGCGAGTTGCAATCTATCCAGACGATGTTCGGCTCCTGCCTTATCGCCGGTTCAACCGGCATATTGATGAACAACCGCATGACCTACTGGCACCTGGAGGATGGGCACATTAACCAGCTAAGGCCGGGTCAGCGGGTCCGCCACACCATGAACCCGGTGATGGTGTTCTCGGGCCCGGTCGAGGACGGTGGGCGGCTGGAGCTGGTCTGTGGCACGCCGGGTGCCGACACGCAGGTACAGACGAACCTCCAGGTGGTGACAGGTGTGTTCGATTACGGCCTGACGGTCGCTGAGGCGCTCGAAGGTCCACGCTGGACGCACTTTCAGTCGGGCACGGACTCGACATATCCGCATGGAACTCGGGACGAGCTGTCGATCGAGGACCGTATCCCGGAGGAGTCGCCTGAAGGATTGCGGAAGCGCGGTCACGCGCTTGAGATGGTTGGGCCGTTCGAGGGCAATGGCAGCGAAGGAGCCATCCAGGTGCAGCAGGAGAGCGGCGCTCTGATGGCGGCGTCTGACCCCAGGCGGGACGGCGATTCAGCGGTCTGGTAGCGATTGCGATCTGAATCGGCTGAGCACCGCCATATGTATGTATCAGTTCAGATCAGGCGATACATAACGCTGTACGGCCGGTCCACCTACTGCCCGGTTTCCTCTTCGCGCAGGTACGGGATCACGAAGTTGGCGTCTGAGAACACGTCCAGTAAATGCGTACGAACGCCGTCGAGCCGCGTCATCGCCCGCGATGAGAAGTTGCAGACCTGAATCGACGGGCATTCGTCTGCATGATCGACCTGTATCTGGGCCATGTCTTTGCATGAGCGGTCTATAGAGTCCGCGAAGTCGCCTGCGGGAAGCTGAGACAGGTTCGTCGAGTCGCAGGGGCCGGCGACAAAGGTTGTGAACGACCAGTCGGCGGGACTGTCCGCCTGCTCCATCCGTTCTATCTGGTCCAGCATCCACGGCACGATCAGGCTCGGTACCAGCACACTGGAGCTTATTAGCCCGAACTCCTCGCGGAATGCTTCAGCCTCACTGCGGTCTTCGAGACTCTGTCGCGTCGTATCAACCCAGCTCGGCACGAGAATGGCCATCGGGATGGCGAGCACTGCGACGACGATGATCACGACCGTTGTCATCGACGGGTTTCTGAGTTCGCGTCGGAGCCTGTCTCGGCGTGTGGGCTGATCGGGCGCGTTTACAGGAGGGTTTGCCATGCGAAGTTGAGGTCTTGAGCTGTTATCAGCTGTCTATAGCGGTGAAATGGACCGGAAGGACGGCCAGTTGTACGACAGAGGGCGGCCGCGTGACCTATCCAGAGTAGCGCAAATCCAGGCGGTTTCACCGCGAATTTATTGGCATCGGGAGCTAGTACGGATCGACTCTGAAACGTGAAACAACCTCTTCGTTGAGCTCGAAGCCGAGGCCGGGGCGATCGGACACCTCGAGAGTGCCGTCTGGGCGCAACTCCAATCGAGGCTCGAGCAGGTCTGTGATGGCGTCTGAGTGCGGGAACGCCATCGGGAACTCAATAAACGGCGTCGCAGGGCTGATGGCCGCAAGTTGAATTTCGGCGGCCGCTCCGACGACGTGGCACCAGGCGTGCGGAATGCAGAGTGCGCCGTGTCGGTAGGCATCCTCGGCGATGTTCAGCATCTCGTGGATCCCGCCAGCCCGCACTGAGCTTGGCTGGACGACATCGACGCGGCCCCGTCGCAGCAGGTCAGCGAACTCGTGTCTGCCAGCGAATCCCCAATCACCGACCGCTATTCGAACGTCGGTGGAGCTGGCTAATCGTGCGTAGCCTTCAATGTTGTCGGCGGGCAGCGGCGCTTCGATGAAATATGGCCAGAACTGCTCGATCGCGTTGATGGTCTGTAACGCCTGTCCGACATCGCTCCAACGGTTCTGCACATCGATCATCAACTCTCGTTCGTCGCCAAGCACGTCGCGCGCGGTTTCGATCACTGCGACATCGGTCTTGAGATCGACATTGGCGAACTGTCCCGGCCACTCCTCGATCTTGACCGCCTTCGCTCCGGCATCGACCGCCATCTGGACGCGTTCACGCAACTGTGCAAGGTCGTCGCCGGGCGGGTACACGGTTAGATAGGGCGTGACGGTCTCAGGAGCTTCTGCAGCCGCTGCAGTGGTGGTGAATGAGCGCCAGGCGAGCTTATGGACCGGCTCGCCCGCAGCTTTACCCGCGATGTCCCAGAGTGCGGTCTCGACGGCCCCGATCGCGCCGATGGTCACGCCTCGACGTCCGTAAAGACCGGTTGCGTTGTACATCTTCTGCCAGAGCCGCTGTACTTCTCGAGGATCTTCGCCGACTATCAGTGACTTAAGGCCCATCGAGTTTTCGACGACGGCGTGAATCACGAGTGATGGCGCTTCGCACTGGCCGATGCCGGTGATGCCTTCATCGGTGTGCACTCTGACAAGCGTGAAGTCGTAGCCCGCGGCAACTCCTGCGTCAGCAGCGCCGATGTTCCACGATGCGACGGAACCGTCGCCAGTGTCCCGGAGCGCGATGACTTCGATGTCAGTGATTTTCATTGGTTCTTTGCCGAGAAGCGTTGTGGTTGGTTGAGTGAGAGGTTGTTGGTGGTGACGTGTTGCCACCCTTCGACGGGCTCAGGATGGCAAGTGTTCTCCCTCCCTCGCAGGGAGGGAGTCAAAGGGTGGGTAGCCCTTCGACAGGCTCAGGATGACGGAAGTCTGTCATTCTGAACTTGATTCAGAATCTCTCGCTGACCGTACATCAACGGCCCAGTTCCCTCACCGTCCGCCCTCTAGCTCGTTGGCGGACCATCGTCGAGGAGCCCTCACCCTAACCCTCTCCCGAACCGGGAGAGGGGATCGGCGTCACTCTAGCCCCAGCACGGTCTTGGCGTTCTCCAACAGGATCAGCTCCCTGGCTTCATCTCGGATCTCCAGATCGGCGAACTCTTCGAGCCAGCGCTCTGGCGGCATGTAAGGGTAGTCGGAGCCGAACAGCACTTTGCGCCGCAACCGCCCGCCTGCTTCGGTGATCAACTGCTTCGGGATGTACTTCGGCGCCCAGCCTGAGAGGTCGATATAGACGTTCGGCTTGTGCAGGGCCACGGCGATCTGCTCATCGATCCACGGCCACGCAGGGTGCGCCATGATGATCTTCAGGTCTGGATGGTCGGCCGCCAGGTTGTCGACATGCGGGATCGGGCGTGCGTACGCCAGCTTGAAGCCTCCTCCGCCAGGGGTGCCGGCGCCTGCCGCTGCGTAGCCGGTATGCATCAGGACAGGGATGCCGAGTTCTTCCGCCTTGTTGAAGAGCGGCTCGAAAGCCGGGTCGTCAGGGAAGAACGCCATGTGGATAGGGTGGAGCTTGAGGCCGATCAGGCCGAGATCGGTCACCGCTCGCTCCAGTTCTTCTACCGCTGCTGAGCCCTTGCGGGGATCGACGGTTGCGAAGCCGAACAACTGCTCTGGATAGCGTCCAACGACCTCGGCCACGTAGTCGTTGGGATCCGGCTTGTCACCCGTCTCGGTCTCAGCGTCTACCGAGAAGATCACCGCCTTCACATCCGCCGCTTCGTAGCGCTCCGCCATCTCCTGTACACCGTCCGGTTCATCCGCCATGCGGAACATATTGCGCAGACCGGGCTCAATGCCGTACTCGGGCAGATCAGGGTGCCGCGGGACGTGAACATGGATGTCGATTGCCTTCATGAAGCGAGCTTCCTTGGCGTGAGGTGGCTGCGAGAAACTCGCGCTATCTAACTTCAGGTTCG
>JANQQP010000045.1 GCA_028285005.1 Dehalococcoidia bacterium
CATCTCGCCAATCACCCGGCTCTCCACCTCCGCCTTCGTCAGCTTGTGCAGCTCGTTTTCGATGTCGGTAACCATCTTAGAAATGGCTCCAACCTCCAAAGGCCTTTTGGCACAAGCGGTCCGCAGGCTGCCCTCCAGCTTGTCCCTGGAGAACGGCTCAGTCCTGCCGTCGGTCTTGGCTACCAGCAGAGGCATCGTGTGCACTCGCTCATAGGTCGTAAACCTGAGCTCGCACCTGGCGCACTCCCTGCGCCTTCGAATGCCATCAGGAGATTCCCGCGAGTCGATGACGCGCGATTCCTCATGACCACAGAATGGGCAGTTCATGCGCCCTGATGCCTCCAAGAAAACCAGGGCCCAGAGACAGGCTGGTGAGCCGCGGACACGGCTCGGACCCGGGACGGTTCACCACCGAAATGGCTGGCCGGGCGGGTGATCCTGACTATCCACTACCTGTGGTGCGCATGTCAAGGCGCATCCACAAGATGTAGGGCCGATTTCAGTTTACGTTAAGGGAATATTATACCTCGAAAACAGGGTCTCAGGCCACTTTGTGACACGCTTCACTCGCAGTTCAGGCTTTTCGCAAGGCCAGTTCAGGTCTGCAAGTTCCCGGCCGGTTGGGGTAGTCGGAAGAAGCGACGGATTCTGGGCGCTGTGAAACCATGAAAATGACCTCGTTTTCGACTTTTTAGCCAGAGCCGCCAACCACAAGATGTAGTGGTTGCCAACTTGCGGTTCCGTGTAGGCGGATGGGGTTACTGGACACCGTTAGGAGGGTTCAGTCTTCCAACCACGGGAAGTTGTCCGGATTGGCTTCGACTCGCTTCACCAGAGTGTCGAGGTCGTGGCCGTTGATCTGGTCGAGGAATGGGAAGTCCGCGGGTTCCACAGCGATCTTGGCCAACGGCTTTACCTCACTGAAACTACGCCAGTGTGCCGTCTCGGTTTCTAGTCCCGTGTGTCTGGATTTCCCTCCTGCCGCCCTTTCGAAACCGTCACGCGGCAGAACGTAGATCGTGCCCGATCTCCACGGCTTCTCAGCCAGCGCATCGGCGTTTATCGAGAAGTAGTAGTAGGGAGCGCTGCTGCCGTCCGGCCCGATCATCCGGAAACAGGCGTTCAAAAGGGAGAGCCGGTACCGCTCTCGATCCATAACCGCGAAGAAGGTCGCCCATATCCCGTCCGATGACGCGTAGACCGCCTTCTGATCACCGAAGTCCTCACTCGACTCGGACTGACGCGGCTCAAACTCGGAGATCTCCGGGTCACCCGTGCCGTGCAGCAGCACGTCTTTTAGGTCGCCGAGGTAGGCAAGGAAATGCCACTTGGGCGCCGAGCAGGCGTACTTGATCGTTTCACCCGCACCTACGGCAATCTGCTCATTGAACAGCTCATCGAACTCCGCCGTCTCAGCCGAACCGAGACCGGGCTCTGGGCGTCGCAGATAGTAGGGCGGAAGTGGCATTTGTCTTTCTCGGCCAGGGGGAGACGCTCAATTGGTAGGCGAGGGCGCCAAGTGTTGGATCCGACGCAGATTAACTCTCAGTTTCGATGAACGCCGCCATGCTGCGCACAGTCCGGAAGTGCTCGAGGTCCATCTTCTCCGGTGTCACCTTCACGCCCCAGTGCCGCTCAATGAGGAACATAAGGTTCACCAGTGCCACGGAGTCGAGGATCTCCTCGCTGAGCAGGTCTGTTTCGGCAGAAGGGATGCTGACATTCAGCTCCTCGGGCAGGACGTTGAGAAGCTGGTCGATGATGTCTTGTGCGGTTGTCATCTGGGATGAAGGCTCACTTATCTGAGCGCACTCGGCTACGAACCGGCTCAGGACGAAGATTGTACTTGTGACTCGAACCGCTCTCGTAAGGCTACGCGGTCGATCTTGCCGGCCGGGTTGCGGGGCAGGGCATCGTAGCTCTCCCAGCGAGCCGGGATCATGTACTCGGGCAGCTGATCACGCAGCCTGGCTGTGATCTCCTGCGGACCAAAGCCGTTTTGCGCTTGCGTCGCGTATGCGCAACAGATCACTTTGCCCTCGAAGCCATCTGACGCCACGGCTACTGTTGCCGACTCCACAAGCTCGTCGATGCCGGCCAGAGCGGCCTCAATCTCGCCCAGCTCGATTCGGTAGCCCCGGCTCTTGATCTGTGCGTCCGTCCGACCAACGAAATGGGTCAGCCCTTCGGCGTCCATGAACGCGAGGTCGCCCGTTCTGTAGAGGCGCTCTGGCAGGCCGTGACCAGAGTCGCCGAGGGGCGTAATAAACGCCTCGGCCGTCCTCTCTTCATCACGCCAGTAGCCCCTGCTCAGCCCAATGCCGCCGATGTACAGGTCGGCTGTGACACCGGCGTCCACCGGCTGCAGGCTCTCGTCCAGCAAGTGCAGCGACTCACCATCGCATGCCAGCCCGATCGGCACATCGTCGTTCGCCGAAGCCGGAGCTTCAGGAACCGTGAAGTAGCTGCTTGCGATCGTTGTCTCTGTCGGCCCGTAGAGGTTGGTGAACTGCACGTGCGGCAACTGCTGCATAAGGTAGACCAGCGCGGGCGTTGGTAGCACCTCGCCACACCAGAGCACTCGTTTCAGATCAGGAAAATCACCTCTTTCAACAACGCCAAACTTGAACATGAAGTTCAGCACTGACGGCACCGAAAACCATTGCGTGATGCGGCTGTCGCGTATGAAATCGGCTATTCCAGTCGGCAGCAGACTGGCGGTCGCCGGAACCAGATGCAGCTCCGCTCCCGCGTAAAACGTCCCGAAAAGGTCGTAGACAGAAAGGTCGAAGTGCAGCGCCGTGTGGCCTGAGAGTCGGTCCTCCGTGCTGACGGCGAAGTAGCGGTTGGCCCACGCTACGAACGCCTCGACATTGTCATGCGAGATCGGCACGCCTTTCGGCTGACCGGTAGAGCCAGACGTGAACAGGATGTAGGCGACGTCTTCGGGCCTTGAAGAGACCTCAAGCGCCGAATCCGGCTGCGCCTCGATTTCGCCGGCGGAGAATGAGCCCACGCCGCTCCAGTCGGGGAGTGCTTCGCCGTCAACCAGGCCAATCACGAACTCTCGGTCGAATAGATCGAGTGCTGAATGCAACGTCTTCAGCGCCGACTCCGATGCCAGCACGACCGACGGCTCACATGCCTTTACGATCCGCGCGAGTCGTGCTGGCGGACTCGACATGTCGAGCGGCGTGTAGATGCAACCAGCCTTCAAAACGCCGGCAACCGCTACGATCGCGTCAATCGACTTCGGGATGGCGATGCAGACTCGGTTGCCCTTGTCGCATCCAGCATTGACAAGCGCCCGTGCCATCCGGTTGCTGCGCTGCTCCAGCTCGCCATAAGTAATCCTGACGTACCCGTCGACAACCGCAACCGCCTCAGGCCGGTTTTCCGCCTGTCGGGTGATGCTTTCGTGTAGAAGAGGTGCCATGGGCGGTGTTATCAGCGCCTGAATCAGTGTCGACATGACCTGCCAGCCGCAGCGCTGAGCCCAACTTGCAGTGCATGTACCATTCGCTGGCGAACGAGTATACGGAGCATTAGTTGAGCAGCACGCACGTGACCGCGCTCCGCCACCGATAGCGATTATCCCCACCACCACCGTGGAAATCACCACCGCAACCAGAGCCGACATCAAGCCGCTCGGAGCGATCCTCGCAGAGGTGTTCGAGCACTCGCCGATCATGGCGCACGTGATCCCGAACGAGGAGAAGCGCCTGCGCGTGAACCGCTGGCTCAACGAGCGGATCATCGACTACGGTCTCGCATATGGCACCGTCTACACCAACGAGAATAAGACCGGCGCCGCGGTCTACCTGCCGGTCACAGGCAGGGCCATAACACTGCCGCGCCTCATTCGACTCGGTCTTCACCAGGCGCCGTTTCGCATGGGACTACGCGGCATGAAGCGATTCCTGAGCTTCGCCTCGCTCACTGAAAAGGTGCACAAGCGGCACGTGACCGGAGACCACTATGTCGAACTTGCCGCCGGGGTCGACCGCTCCGCTTACGACTCACCGTTAGGCTCGGCGATGGCGATGACTGCTCTTGTCAAGGCGGGCACAGATGTCGCCGACCGCGCGGGCAAGGTTTGCTACACCGAGACCGTCTTTGAGAATGCAAAGGACTGGTACCTCGGCTTTGGGTATGAGGTCGTGGAGGAGCTGGACCTGCCGCACATCGGCCCCATGTGGGCGCTCGCCCGCAAACCCGTATCGGCGACTCACTGAGTCGCGATCTGCCTCTTCGCCTCGCGCCACATGTAGATGAAGCTCACTCCATCCTTTGTTGTGCGGTTCACCTCTCGAAAGCCGAACCGCTCATAGAGCCGCTTCCCGCCTTCAGAATCGGTCTCCAGGTACGCTCCCGACCCGACTGCATCAGCCCCATCGCAAAAATGCCTTAGTAGTGCCGAGCCAACTCCCTTGCCCTGGAACTCCGGTCTCACTCCAAGCACGGTCAGGTGCCGGTGCGGCCACTCAGGATGATTTCGCGACGCCTCACGAGACAAAGCTGCGGCGGCCGGAAACCTTGTCCTCGTGGCGAGCATGGCATCGAACAAAAACCGAAAACTGGAGAGGCCTGACGGCTCGCACTTCGGCGCTTCCGCCTGCATCATCGCCCCTGCTGGCCAGCCGCCTACCTCCGCCACGGTTCCAGACGTCTCCTTCGCCCTGACGATCGTCCGGTTCATCCGGATCAGCCGTGGCCGGACATCGCCGTCCCCAAAGATCAACCTCGAGATGCCGTTCGACGCGAACGCGTCGGCAAGAATCGCATCGGCCAGCGAGTAGTCGTCTCTGGTCATCGGCCTCAATGAGACCGAATCAGGTTGGTTATCTGCAATCATTGGCAGTCTGAGCGACCGATCAACTCCACCGTCACTCCGCTCGAGGTTCGACAAGCTCAGGATGGCACCAGCCTGTCATTCTGAACTTGATTCAGAGTCTCCTGCTCGCCGCAGATCAACGGTCAGGTCCCTCCGCGTTGGTCGGGATGACAATACGGACCAACTGCGGTCAATCGGTGATCCAGATGTAGTATTGCTTCAAGCATCCGGCCCAGATAGCCTCGAACTACATCAACAACGACATACGAGCACCGCCAAACCTACCATGACCAGCACCCAGGACCCGACCGAAAAGCTATCAGCACGAAGAGCAGAGAAGCGAGCCCCCGGCAAGTGGCGGTCGTGGGAGACGACTGAGGGCGTCGTCCGGGCACCACACCGCTCCATGATGCGAGCGATGGGCCTCAACGACGACGACATCAACGCCCCGTTCGTCGGCGTCGCCTCCACTCACAACGAGGTCACGCCCTGCAACGCAGGAATCAGGCCGCTGGTCGAGCAGATCAAGTACGGCGTCAGCGCAGCGTCGGGCACACCGTTTGAGTTCGGCACCATCACCGTCTCGGATGCGATTTCGATGGGCACTGAAGGCATGAAAGGTTCGCTCGTCTCCCGTGAGATCATCGCCGACTCCATCGAGACCGTCTGTTTCGCAGAGCGCTACGACGGCGTGGTCGCGGTCGCAGGCTGTGACAAGTCGCTGCCCGGCGCAATGATGGCCATCGCCCGTCTGAACATCCCTGGTGTCTTCGTCTACGGGGGCTCCATCCTTCCCGGCTCATTCCGAGGCGAGACACTGCAGATCCAGTCCGTCTTCGAAGCCGTTGGACGCCGCCAGTCCGGAGAGATCGACGACGAGGAGCTGCGGAACATCGAGACCCATGCCTGCCCCGGTCCTGGCGCTTGCGGCGGCATGTTCACCGCAAACACCATGTCTTCAATCGGCGAAGCGCTTGGCCTTTCGCTCCCCGGTAGCGCATCCGAGCCAAACGTCGACCAGCGAAAGCTCGAGTCCTCAAGGCGCGCCGGCCAGGCGGTCATGAACCTCCTGCGCAAGAACATCCGGCCGAGCGACATCCTTACCCGCGAAGCGTTCGAAAACGCCGTCACACTCGTAGTCGCGATGGGCGGCTCGACGAACACGACGCTTCACCTGCCCGCCATAGCGCACGAAGCTGGCATTGACCTCACGCTCGAAGACATCCACGAGATCTCGATGCGCACGCCGCTGCTCGCCGACATGAAACCCGGTGGCAAGCACGTCATGTTCGACCTCGACCGCGTCGGCGGCGTGCCGTTGGTGATGAAGCGGCTCCTCGCTGCCGGCTTGCTCCACGGCGACTGCCTGACCGTTACCGGGAAGACGGTCGCTGAGAACCTGGCCGAGATAGAGGTTGACGACTCGGACAGGACCATCGTCGCAACCGTCGACAAGCCACTGTCGAAGACCGGCGGGCTTGTTGTCCTGCACGGCAACCTGGCGCCGGACGGCTGCGTGCTCAAAGTTGCCGGCCACCAGTTCGGCCAGATGTTCTCCGGCAAGGCGAAGGTGTTCGACCAGGAAGAGCAGGTGATGGAAGCTCTCGTCAAGCGAGAGATCGAAGCTGGCGACGTCATCATCATCCGCTACGAAGGCCCCAAGGGCGGCCCCGGCATGCGCGAGATGCTGTCGGTCACCGCGGCGCTGGTAGGGCAGGGCCTTGGCGAAAAGGTCTATCTCATTACCGATGGCCGTTTCTCAGGCGCGTCTCACGGTTCAATGATCGGCCACGTTGGACCCGAAGCCGCAGTCGGCGGTCCCATCGGCGCTGTTCAGAGTGGTGACGTCGTCGAGATCGACCTCGACAAGTTCGAGCTTAACGTCCGCATCTCGGACGAAGAACTGAAGGCGCGTATGGACAAATGGCAGCCAAAGCCGCCGCCATACGACCGCGGCACGCTCGGCAAATACATCAAGCTCGTGCAGCCAGCAGCAAAGGGCGCCTACACCGGCTAACGGCGGCCCGCTGAGGCGAATTCTTAGAACCTTCATCGTCGCCCGCGAATACGTCCCAGGCTAGCCTCAGTTCATCCAGAGATTTCCGAAAATTCCCGTTCAATTCGTCAGTTTCGATGCAACTTTTCGCGCACCCTATCCGTATCTCTTATTGCACGGGGATAGAGGTACCATGTTGCTGCTTACTGACTGTCTCAACTGTGGTTACAAACTCTCCACCGGCAGCGACCCGGACATCCGGGCGTTGACTTGCATTGGGTGCGCCTTTCGAGTCGTGCTGCCGCGTAGCGCGTTCAAGATGACCGGCGACGAGATCGTTCACTCGGTAGAGGCTGAATTCGCCGCTCTATTAGAGCGCTCGGGTTGAAAATCGGCAAACACATCTTGAAGGCACGGCTTCGGAAAGGAAGTCCAGATGAGGCTGCGTGTTCTTTCACTGCTCGTTTTTTCCGTAGCCGTTGTAGCGGCCGCCTGTTCCGGCTCTGATCCAGATCCGACGGCCACAACCGCTCCCACCGCTACGACCGCCGCACAGTCGACTGCGACCACCCCGGCGCAGGACGCAACCCAGGCCGGGATAAGCCTCGTAGAATGGGCGGTCGAACTTGAATCTACTGACCTGGCCGCCGGAACTCACACTTTTAACGTGGCCAACGATGGAACACTGCCGCACGAAGTGGTGATAATCAGGACAGACACGCCCGCCGACCAGTTTTCCGTTTCGGGAGGCGAGGCCGATGAAGAGGGAGCCGGCGAAATCATTGGTAGAGTCGACGACCTTGCAGCCGGGCAGTCCGGTTCTGTCACAGTCGATCTCGAAGCGGGCAACTACGCATTCATATGCAACGTGCCGGGACACTACACGCTGGGAATGACTACACAAGTGACCGTGAGGTAGCGATGGTCCAAAGCCAATCAACAACGAAATGGTTGAACCGCTGCGGAATGCTCGGAGACTCACTGCTCACTCTAGATCAGCAGCGAGTCGCCAGGCTCATCGCCAACGGCTCAACCGATGAAGAGATCGCTGAGTCGATGGAGATCAAGCTTCGGTCGGCCAAAGACCGGATTGCCGAGATCTACCAGACGCTCGGGCTCGGCGCGAAGACCAAATCGGCGAACAGGGTCTTGTTGACTCTCTGGGTTCAGGAAAAGCTGTCTGAGGGTCTTACCGCTGAGCAAGCGTTTGGGGTGCAGGCACAGCTTCGCAACCGGGTTTAGAATCGCAACCGCATACGCGGAGCGCACCAAACCCGAGACACTTCCGGAGCTTTAGCCATGACCTCAACGCACGAAACCATTCCACCGGCACCGTCATCTGCTCCTGAAGCCGTCAAGCGTATGACCGCTGCGGCCAACGCGTTCCTCAACACCCTCGACGACAGCCAGCGCGCAACGGCAACCTTCCCGTTTGAGGGCGACGAGCGCTACGAATGGGCCTACACGCCGATCGACCGCAATGGCCTGCGCGTCCGCAACATGAGTGATGAGCAGCGAGACGCAGCATTTGCTCTGATGGACACCGCCTACAGCGAGCGTGGCATACAGACTGCGCACCAAATAGTTGAACTCGAGACTCTGCTCGGCGAATACGAATCGATCACCAACAACGTCTCGCAGTTCGAGCGGGACATCGACCGCTACTGGTTCAGTGTCTTCGGCACGCCGGGTAGCGACGAGCCGTGGGGCTTCCGAGCGGGCGGCCACCACATCGGACTCGCCATCAGCATAGTTAACGACGAGCTTGTCGCCTACAACCCGCTCTTCTTCGGCGCCAACCCGGCCACAGTCAAGCATGGACCGCACGAAGGCATGCGCATACTTGTTGAAGAGGAAGACTGGGCGCGGGCGCTCGTGCGTTCTCTTTCCGACGAACAGAAGAAGATCGCGGTAGTCGACCCCGTTGCGCCCGCCGACATCCTGACCAAGAACTACCGCGTGGCGGATCCGAACGCAGCGCCAACGGGAATCGCATTCAGCGCTCTTTCAGACGGGCAGCGCGAGTCGCTTGTGAAACTGGTCAAGCTCTATGTGAACAGGGCGGCCGACGACCTGGCAGCAAACTACTGGCGGCACGTCGAAGCGGTTGGCATGGACCGTTGGTCGTTTGCATGGGCAGGACCTGAAGAGCCGGGCCAGGGTCACTACTACGCAGTCAGCGCGCCGAACTTCGTCGTTGAATACGACAACACGCAGAACGGCGCCAACCACATCCACTCAGTCCTGCGAGACTTCCACAACGACTGGGGCGAAGACATCCTCGCCGCCCACTACAAGCACTCAGACCACCACTAAGGTGCCGACCGGCGAGGGCCACCCTTCGACAGGCTCAGGATGGCAGCCGGCTGTCACTACCGCCGCAGTCCGTCATTCTGAACTTGATTCAGAATCTCTCAACTGACCGTCGATCTCGCTCCAACGAGAGATTCCGGATCAAGTCCGGAATGACAATTAGAAGGGTCGGGATGACCGTCCATCCCCTCAACCCGCCAAACTACGCACCTCACGTAACACTCCACACGAACCCCGTCCTATACCATTCTTCGACAGGGGCCCCGATGCATGAACTGCGCCTATAACGGCGCTAGCGGACGGGAGATGGGAAATGAGCAGCCGGATATCTGGAGCCAGGGCTTCCCTCGCGCTCCTCACGGTTCTATTCGCCGGACTGATCGCAACTGCATGCGGCTCTAGCAGCTCACCAGCCTCTCAGTCCTCTAGCAACCACGCCGTTCCCTCGCCCGGCGCAGCGCCGCAACTCACTGCTCGACAGATCCTCGAGCGTTCCAGAGAAGCGTTCGATACCGTCGTCTCCTACCGCAACGAAGGCGGCTTCCTCTCTTACCCTAAAGACCGGCCAGAGGAGGCTGAATCCGGGACCATGATCAGCGAGTGGACTGCTCCCGACCGTTCGTCGCAGGTCGTCACCCAGGAGCACTCGGGTGAAATCAAAGTCACACAGACAATCACAATTGGTGACCGCGGCTACCACCTGAATCCGTTCTTTGACGGTGAGTGGCAGGAAGTGAAGATCATCCGGCCGACTCCGCCAGCGGACGCCGGCGTGACGGACCCGCCTGATTCGAATGACATCCGGCTCGACCTGCTCGCCTATGTCGTCCCGGACGAACCACCCGAAGTGGTTGAGTTCGAGGGAAAGGTTGCCTACCGCATCACCGGCACTGCCGACGGCCCTGATCTCGGTTCCTACGACGACCCGAACTATGAATCCGAAGCACGATTCGTCATCCACATAGACGCCGCCAGCTTTCTGCTACTCAGGGACGAACGCGTAATCAAGACGCGCAACACGGTCGAAGAGATCGATGCCAGGAGTGGCGCCTCATCGACTTATGTCGAGGAAAGCGTGATCGAGTTCTCGTTCGACTTCACCTATTCCGACGAACCGCTGGTCATCGAACGCCCGCAAAACTACATCCCGTTCCCTGAGGACCGCTCTACCGACCCGGCGCTACTACCAACGCCGACGCCTGTGGTCCGGGACGACGTTCCAACCCCCACGGCCGTGCCGGGGCCGGTGAACCGACCGCCGGTTGGGCTGCTCGCGGTGACGCCGGCACCTCCGACGCTATATCCGTCGGTCCGGTTCACTCCGACCCCGGGGCCTTTCCCGCGCCCACCGTTCGCTGAGAACGACCCCAACCGGCACATCCCGTTCTACATCTACCAGGAGCCCTGGTACGACAAATTGGAACTGGGCGACGACGTTATCGTCTCGTACGTGCAGTGCAACGTGCTCAACTCGATTGGCGACCGTCCCTATCTGATCTCTATCAACTACATGCCTGAAGGCTCAGTTGTCGCGACTGGAGCGTGGACCGGATCAGAGTTTTACGTTGATAACGCGGACGGCTTCACTCACCAGAGATTCCAGTCTGACGAAGGACGCGCCGCCCTTGAAGCCGTGCTGAACGACCCTGAAACGGTCGCCCGTGTCATACACCTGTCGGATCCGAGCGCCCGTTGTCCGGCTGAATTCCTGAGTTACACAGGCGACACCTTCGAGCACTTGCCAGAGACCGATTGGTTCCGCATCGACGACGAGACCGTCGCACGGTTCGAGTCCTGCGACACAACGGGCACGAACCTTGCTGCGCCAATCCTGGTCGCTCATCTGCCCTCGGAGACCGTAGTCGCGGTGACTCCCGGAAGCTACGCAGACATACTGGCGTGGCAAGCTCAGCCGCCCAGGAATCGAGAACACCTCTGGTCAGTTCTTAACGACGGTTTTCTTCGCATCCGGCTGGCAGAACTCGCCCCACGCGAGGCTCGTTGCGAATAGGTCGTCTGGCGCGTTTGCTGGGAGTGGGCCACAATCCACGATCATGGCCGACCTCTCGTCCGGAAACAAGGAAGTCAAGATCGCCATCTACGCGGCGCTCATTGGCAACTTCATCATCGCCATTCTCAAGCTCGTTGGCGCGTTCGAGTCCGGTAGCAGTGGCATGTTCGCTGAGTCCGCCCACTCGTTCGCAGACTCCGGCAACCACTTCATCCTTCTGATCGGCCTTCGACTCGCCATGCGGCCGCCGTCCCGTTCGCATCCGTTCGGCTACGGCAAGGACCGCTACTTCTGGACGTTCCTCGCCGCGGTCTTGATGTTCACGATCGGCGCCACGTTCTCCGTATTCCATGGCGTGCAGGCGCTCACCGACGACCACGAGGTGTCCCACTCCACCTTCAACTTCTACATCCTCGGCGCTGCAGCGCTGATCGAGATCGTCGCTCTTTACCTCGCACTCAAGGCTGTCTGGCCCGAGCTTAAGAAGCGCGGTCCGTGGACGGCGCTCAGGCAGACGAAGGACCCGACGCGGTTCATCGTCGTACTCGAAGACTCGGCAGCGCTCATCGGCATCGCTCTCGCTGCTGCTGGCCTGATCCTTGCGCAGACGCTGGACCTGGCGTTCTTCGACGGCCTCGCGGCCATCCTGATCGGTCTGTTGCTGGGCGCGATCGCCCTCATCCTCGGCTACGAATCCCGCAGCCTGTTGCTTGGCGAATCGGTCCATCCAGATGTGCGACGCCAGATCGTCTCAGCCGTGCAATCGCACCCTGATGTTCACGACCTGATCGACCTGCAGACGATGCACCTTGGGCCCGAGGATGTGCTGGTGGGAATCGAGGTTCACCTGCGCGACAACATGTCCACGGACAAGGTTGAGCGGGTGGTCCAGGAGGTGGAGGCGTCTGTACGTGAGATCATTCCGCAGGCCGATCACATGTTCGTCGAGGCTAAACCGCCGGAAGAAGCCGGCGGCGTTGCGCCTGCCTGAGCGCCTGCTAAACGTCCAGCCTGTAAAACGCCTTCGCCACTCCGCCGAACACCGCGTCCTTCTCGTTCGGCCGGAGCGAATCCAGCAGTTCTCTCGCCGTCGAAGCCACGCGTTCGTACGGTGAAGCCAGCGTCGAGACCGGCCAGTCTGATCCGAACATCAGGCGGTCGAAGCCGAACATGCCAAGCACATGGTGCACGTACGGCTCCAGGTCGTCTGCGGTCCAGTTCTGATGGTTAGCCTCGGTAACCATGCCGGACACCTTGCAGCGCATGCCATTGATCGATGCGACCTTGCGCATGTCGGACAGCCACGGTTCCATCACGCCGTCCTTGATGAGGGGCTTGGCGATGTGGTCGATGACAGAACGCAGTCGCGGCACCTCGTCCATGATCTTCGGAACATAGGGCAGGTTCGGCGGTTTCACGAGGAAGTCGTAGCAAAGCCCGCGCGCCTCGATCTCTCTGAGACCGGCCAATGCTCCTGAGGTGTAGAGCCACGAAGGGTCGTCCTCACCCTCCCAGATGTGCCGCACACCCTTGAAGTAGTCGCTCTGCTGCAGCTCATCGAGAGTTTCGCCGACATTCGGGTCCTTGAGATCGACCCAACCGACAACGCCTGCGACGAAGTCGGTCTCTTCAGCGATCTCCAGCAGCCAGCGCGTCTCATCCACGGATTCCGCTGCCTGCACGATCACCGTGTAGTCGACGCCCGAGGCCTCGATCAAAGGTCGCAATTCGTTGGGGCCGAAGTTGACCGCCAGCGGACTTCCTTCGCCCATCCACGGGTAGTCGAATTTGTCCAGGTCCCAGAAGTGGTGGTGGCTATCGATGACAGGCGAATCAGTCATTGGCTATCCGATTTACTGCGATGTCGTGCTCATGGTCCGCACAAGCCCGCGGACCGGCAAGCGATTATGGCGGAAAGGAGAGAGGATGGGAACCGGGACTGCTCTTCTCCCGGTTGCCAATCCTCCCTCCCTGACAGGGAGGGAGTTAGAGGGTGGGTTGTCGTTGAGTTAGCAGGCTACCAGTCAGAGGAATGGCCCTCACCCTCACCCTCTCCCAAGCTGGGAGAGGGGATTGGCCTGTCATTCTGAACTTGATTCAGAATCTCTCGCTCACCAGTTCGTGAACGATCCGTCACTTCGCGTCATACGTGGCACGAAGGTCTTCGAATCGGTGATCGAACTCTCTGCAGCCAGCTCCTCATTCAGCTCAACGCCAAGGCCGGGCATGTCCGGCGACCACGAATAACCATCTGCCCACTCGATCTGTTGTGGGAACAGGTCTGTCGCAAAGGCCCCCGGCTGCCTGGGCATCTCCTGCACACCCACATTCGAAGACGCCATGCAGAGCGCAACACACGCCGCCGCGCTTACCGGTCCAAGCGGGTTGTGCGGGACGATGTCGATGTAGTGCGTCTCGGCCCAGTGCGTGATCTTCAGCGCTTCCGTCAGGCCTCCGACAATGCAAAGGTCGATACGTGCGTAATCGATCCACTCGTTCTCGATCACCTCGCGGAACGCCCACTTCGAGCCCCACTGTTCGCCCGCGGCGATCGGCAGGTTCGTCTTCTCGTGGACCTTCCTGTAGCTGGCTGCGTTCTCCGACCGGATCGGGTCCTCGATGAAGAACGGCTTGAACGGCTCAAGCTCCCTGCACATCTCGATCGCATGTGTCGTGTCGATGCGCGTGTGCAGGTCGTAGCAGATCTGGATGTCCGGCAGGGCGGTGCGCACCGCCTCCATCGCCTGCACGCTCACCTTGATCGCATCCCGAGGGTCAAGGACGCCCGGCTCTGTGAGGTCGCCATGAGTCGGCGGCTGGTGCCAGCGAGCGAACTTCCAGCCCTCGTCCCAGCGAGCCTTCGCCGCATCGACCAGCGCATCGATCGTCGGCCCGCCGATGTGCGGATAGCAGACAACCTTCTCTCGTACGGGCCCGCCGAGCAGCTTGTAGACAGGCTTCTCGACCGACTTACCCTTGATGTCCCACAGGGCGATGTCGATGGCGCTGATGGCACATGAGTAGACCGTATCGGCAGGAAAGAAGCCTGAACGAAACATCTCCTGCCAGAGCCGCTCCGTCTCCCACGGGTCTGAGCCGATCACGAGCTCGCCAAGATGGTCGATGGCGTTCTGGATGGCGTTTCCCCAGCCCCGAATTCCGACCTCACCCAGGCCTGAGATGCCGGCGTCTGTGTTGACCTTGATGACGTAGTAACCGCTGCGGCTCTTCGGGTCCTGCACGCGGAACTGTTTGATCTCCGTGACTTTCATATCGGTCCTTTACGAGGGCATGACCTGCGGGTTGTGTCGAGTGGCCGAATCTTAACCCTGCGAGCGCCACCGTGGAGATCATGTCGGAGCTGAAACGCGAATCGGCCCGGGCGACTAAGCCCGGGCCGATATGCGGACCGCACTATCCGGCCAGAATTATCTGCCTGCCCATGCCCTGAGCATCTTGTACAGCCACTCGATGATTATCTCGATCAAGGCGGCGAAGCGGTTCACCGGTTCCTCGTCTCGATCGTCATCGTCGTCGTCCGGATCGTCCGGCGCTGAGATTACCGTTGGTTCCGGCGTTGGCTCAGGTTTCGGTGTCTCGGTCGGCTTCGGGGTAGCCGTGGGCTCAGGCTTGGGTGTCTCGGTAGGCTTTGGCTTCGGTGTTGCCGTCGGTTCGGGCTCCGGCGTGGCCGTTGGCTCAGGTTCGGGAGTGGCGGTTGGTTCAGGCTCCGGCGTAGCCGTGGGCTCAGGTTCCGGAGTGGCGGTTGGCTCCGGAGTTGGTACCGGCGTCGGAGGCGGAGCAGTTACGTCCACCACGATCTCATCAATGAACTGGTTCGGCGAGGTGCTGTTCATGCCGAGCGTCGTCCACGGCCTCGTCGCCTGCACAGCGACTTCGTGAGTACCCGCGGAGAGTGTGACGTTGCTCTCAAGTGTCAGACCAACAGTAGAACCGCCTGCGACGGCCTCGAACAGTGCAGAGTCGACAACATCACCGTCAATCAACAGCTCGAAAAAGCCACCGGTTTCGGCATCGGCTCCAGCAGGAGTCATCACGGCAACGCTTGCGGAAACCGCTGCAACGTCGCCGTCATTCGTGACGGTGAACGATTGCCGCACGCCCGCACCTTCAAAGATCTCTGGCACACCGTTTCGGCAATCTGCATCGCTGCCACAGCCACCGTCATTGTCAACCACCTGGCCGACACTCAACTTGACTGCGTTCGTGATGACGCCAAGGCCGGTGATGTCGACAAGATCAACAACAGGCGAGCTGCCCGTGCCGTTCGGTGTGGTGTACACCTCCCAGCCAGTCAGGTCGCCGGTCTCGAAATCGCTGTTCGTAGTCGCATTTGCTGCCGAGGCTGAAAGGGCGAACACGCTGAGCACTGTCAGCGCGATGAACGGCAGGCTAAGTCGCTTCAGGTTCATGCTGCTCTCCGTGGATCGTTGCCCCGCCCGGGAGATGTCGGTGCGGGCGTTCTGGGATAGGAACCGGCAGCGCCGGTGTCCAGGGCTGGAAACATATTCCGCAAGCCGGAGAGCGACCTCAACAACCGGGCCGTTGGCTTTCTGTAGGAGAACTATGTGCGGAAGGAGTGCGCCTTCGAGGCCCTGGAAAATGTAGCCTCGGATAACGTGTCGCGATGCGCGTGCCGACAGCGCAATTTGCCGGGAAAGTCGACCAGGCGGATTTCCGAACTAACGGACGTCAAGAAGCAGACAAAAACGACTCGGTGGCGGCCTAAGCCACCAGCTTGCCGATCTCCGGCTTACCCCTCGTTGCAGTGCCATGCTTGCCGGCGAAGTTCGCATCGGCGTACCACAGCTCACCGTTCTTGATCGACAGCCCGTGCACGAACGCCGCCTCGGGAGGCATCGTGATCCTGTCGGTCTCAGATCCAGTCTCGACGTTGTACTTCACGATCACGTTGTCCGTCGTGTGTGCGCACCAGACGCCATCGCCGTCGCGAGCGAGACCGTGCAGACGCTCCAGCTCAACCGGGAAGGTCTTGATGATCTTCATGGCGTCAGACGGGTCGCAAAGGTGCAGCGCCTTTGGGGCGAACGCCGTCACCCACATCAGGCCGTCGTCCCATTCAATGCCGTGAATGCCGCCGCCGTCCGGAGTGCGGTATCGATCGACAGCCTTACCGGTCTCCATGTCCAGCTTGTAGATATAGCCAAGGTGCGTGTCCGTAGAGCGGTATGGCCGCGATGCTGTTCCACCATTCGAAGCGGTCCAGATGAAGCCGCCACCAACAGTGATCCCGGAGCCGTTCTCGGTGGGCGTGTTGATTGTCCGCAGAAGGTCGCCGCTCTCATTGATAACCAGCACGTCGTCTGTGAGCTGGTCCATTACGTACAGCTCATCGTCATACCACTGCAGGCCGTTCGGCATCTCACATGGCGAATCGAACGTGGAGACAGGCTTCATCTACTTCCTCCGGTAAGCGTCTGGCTGGCTGCCGACATGATGGTCGGGTGCGAACGCCGAGTCAAATCCCTTTCCCCAATGGCCTCCGCGTGCCTGTTTTTCAACACAACATGGATGTGCGCCCCACATCAGCGTCTCCCACAGAGGAGTAGAATAGAAGTGCAGGCGCTATAGAGAGCGCCATATCTTGCGAATGACAAGTTACCGGAATGTCCAGACGCACCCCGCCTATGTAAACGGCGGTTCGGAAGCAAAATTCCCGCACCGCGCCCCGGGAGTGCGTCCAGCACAACCGAATATCTGGAGGCATTAATGCCCAAAGCCACGACCAGGCCTTCGTCCAGGGCGGACGAACGCGTAATGGTCTTCATCGACGGCTCGAACCTCTACCACGTCCTCGGCCAGACATGCGGCCGCCACGACCTGCAGTTCGACAAGTTTGCCCAGAAGCTGGCAAACGGCCGTGACCTTCGAAGGGTCTACTACTACAACATCCGGCAGGAAGCGTTCGAGGACCGCTCCAACGCATCGGACCAGGACAAGTTCCTCGCATCCCTCTACGACACTCCACACCTCGAGGTGAAACTCGGGATCTGGAAGCAACGCGGCTCCACGATGGTCGAAAAGGGCGTCGACGTGATGCTCGCCACCGACCTCGTCACACGCGCATACCGCGATTACTACGACACGGCGATCATCGTCTCCGGCGACGCCGACTTCTATCCGGCACTGCAGGCGGCGAAGGACGTCGGTAAGCAGGTCGAGGTAGCAGCGTTCGAGACCAACATCTCAGCAGAGGCTGCAAGGGTTGCCGATCTCCACATCAAGCTGACTAAGACTTATTTCACCGGCCTGTGGATGACGCGGGCGCAGCAGCGACAGCGCTCGGCAGCACTGCGCAAGCCGGAAGTATCTGACGAAGCTGCTTCGCCCAACGGCGAGGACAAGGCAGCGACGAAATCCGCGTCGAAGACCACGACTCGCCGCAGCACACGCGCATCCACGAGCCGCTCAACTACAAGACGCACCACATCTCGAACCGGCACACGCTCCCGGACCTCGACCCGCTCTTCAGCTAAGGAAGAGAAGGATGTGAAGGTCGACAAGGTCGTCACGCACCCTGAGCTCGAGGACACGAGCGAGAAAGAGGCGGCCGAGATACGCCCGAACATCAGGCGCACACCGTCCCGACGAAAGGTCGGCGGCACAACCTCTGCCTCCTCTTCGAACGGCGCGAACGGCGCCTCGTCGAAGCCAAGACCACCGGCGCTGCGAACTCCCGCGAGCTCCAGCAACGACGACACGGCAAGCAAAACACCCGAGCCAGCCTCAGCAGACAGCTAGAGAGCAGGTCGTTTTCTCCCCTCTCCCTTGAGGGGAGAGGGACTAAGGGAGAGGGTGATGTCGGCCGGAGGCCGACGGCTTGCCGAATAACAAGCTTCCTTCGACAGGTGCAGGATGCTGCGCCACTTCTCCCTCCCTGACAGGGAGGGAGTTAGAGGGTGGGTAGTTGATTCGGATCTGCGGCTGCCAGTCAGAGAGACGACCCTCACCCTAGCCCTCTCCCAAGCTGGGAGAGGGGATTGAGCCGCCCTTCGGCAGGCTCAGGATGGCACGAGACTGTCATTCTGAACTTGAATCAGAATCTCCCGCTGACCATGGATCAACGGTCAGATCCCTCCGCTACGGTCGGGATAACGATCCGATTCCCGGTAACATCGCTCCGACTAACCACCACTCTAAACGGAGCGCACCGTGACCAACCTTGAAACCGGCTTCACCATGGACACATCGTCCATCAAGTTCGGTCGCGGGATGACGCATGAAACCGGCTTCGAAGCTCAACGCCTCGGCTGTCGGCGAGTCATGATCGTCACAGACCGCAGGCTGGCCGAGCTCGAACCGGTCGCCAACGTCGTGGCCTCACTCAAGGCCGCAGACATCGACGCCGTCGTCTACGACGGAGTGCGCACCGAGCCAACTGACGCTTCCTTCAGGGACGCCATCGTCTTCGCTCACCAGGGCGAGTTCGATGGTTACGTCGCGGTCGGCGGCGGCTCCAGCATCGACACTGCAAAGGCCGCCAACCTCTACGCAACCTATCCCACCGATCTCCTCGCCTATGTCAACGCGCCTATCGGCCGTGGCGAACCGGTGCCCGGGCCGCTCAAGCCGCTCATCGCCGTTCCCACGACCGCTGGCACCGGGAGCGAAACCACCGGCGTCGCCATCTTCGACCTGGTAGAGATGGGTGCCAAGACCGGAATTGCCCACCGAGCTCTCCGTCCCGTCGTTGGCATTGTGGATCCAGGCAACACGAGCACGCTGCCGCCTATGGTTGCCGCATGCTCAGGCTTCGACGTGCTCTGTCACGGCCTTGAAAGCTATACAGCGTTGCCGTTCGACCAACGGGAAGCTGCGGAATCGCCGGGCGCACGGCCCTCATACCAGGGCTCGAACCCGATAAGCGATATCTGGTCGTTACGTGCCGTCGAGATGGTGGCGGAGAACATGGTTCGAGCCGTCACTGACCCCTCGGACACCGAAGCCCGTGAGCGGATGCTGCTCGCCGCGACGTTCGCCGGTGTGGGCTTCGGTAATGCCGGTGTGCACCTGTGCCACGGAATGTCGTATCCGGTTTCAGGGCAGGTCAAGGAGTTCTGTCCCAACGGCTATCCGCAGGACGAGCTGCTCGTGCCGCATGGAATGTCCGTGGTTCTTAACGCTCCGGCCGTGTTCCGGTGGACTGCTCGGGCGAACCCGGAACGCCATCTGCGCATGGCGCAGGCGATGGGAGCGGATGTGTCAGACGTAGATCCCGCCGACGCTGGTGACCTGCTCGCCGAACGGGTCATCGGTCTGATGCGAGCGACCGGCATGCCGAACGGCCTCTCAGCGATTGGCTACGGTGAGGACGACATCGATCGCCTCGTCGAGGGCACGCTTCCACAGCACCGTGTCACCAAGATCTCGCCAAGACCCATTGATGCTGATGCGCTGAGAGAGCTATTCCGCAACTCCATGACGCTGTGGTGAGTTAGGTCGTCTCGACCTACCAATTGTCATCCCGACCAGCGCTGAGGGATCTGACCGTTGATGGGCGGTTTACGGGAGATTCTGAATCAAGTTCAGAATGACAGAGGGACCACCCTTCGACAGGCTCAGGATGGCTGTAATCTGCGAGGTCTGGTGGACAATCCCCTCGCCCAGCTTGGGAGAGGGTTAGGGTGAGGGTCATCTCTCTGACTGGTAGCCGCAGATGCGGTAGGGGCGCTGCTTGCCGCGCCCGGTCTGGGCAAAGCCCAGACATCAACCCTCCCTCCCTGCCTGGGAGGGAGAAATCGGTCACCCTTAATCACCCACCCGCGAAAATCTCACGCATCCGCCCGCCGATCTGCTCAATCTCCGAATCCTCCAGCAGCCGTACGTCAAGCCGGATCGTGTTCGGGTCGCTGTGATGACTCATAGCCGCAATCGCCGGTTCACCGTCGTGCAATAGTTTCAGCAGCTCTCGGCTGCTCGTGCCGTTCTTGGCCGTCAGGTGAACGGTCGGATAAGGCCGCTGGTGGTAGTCGGGAAACACCGTCTCCACCGAGGTCCCGGGCAGGTCACGCACCAGGTCCGCCATCATTGCTGTGCGCCTGTGGTGCTCGGTCATGCGGTCTTCCTCATCCTGCTCGGCCCACCACATCAGGGAAGCCACCTGCGCCACTACCTCCTCCTTGCTCACCTTGCAGATGCGGCCAATGCCGTGCTCCGGCGCAGACTGCATTGCCACCGATTCGATCAGGTCTGCGCGCCCGGCGAGGATTCCCGCTCCCTGCGGTCCTTGAAGCCCTTTACCGCCCGAGAAGCAGACGAGGTCGGCGCCGATGTCGGTGAACCGGTGCAGGTTCTCTTTCGGAGGCAGCGCATTCGACGCATCGACCATCACCGGCACGTCGTGCGCATGCGCGATCTCAATCACCTGCTCCAGCGGGATGTCGCCCGCCGGAGCGTAGCCGACCCAGTAGACCATAGCGATTCCGTCTTGCTCGAACGCCCGCACGTACTCATCCGGCGTGGCGATATCGCCGTCCCCGATCTCTACAAATTTCATGCCTGCGGTCTGTACGGCCATCGCGTACCCGTGATCGACGTACTCTTCTCCGGCCGGCGAAATCCGGCGAGCGAAACGCTTTGCCACGCAAAGGTTCTTCATTCCGGTCGTGTCAGGCAGCCGCTCCATCTTCGCCGGATCGAGTCCGGTCAGGATCGCTGCGGTTCCGACCATCATCGCCGCTGCGCAACCCGAAACGATGAAGCCGTCTTCGGCATGCGTGTATCGACTAATCACGCCGCCAGCCGCTCGCTGTAGCTCCAGCATGTCGACAGACGAATCGGCCGCTGCCTGCATAGCCCGTAGCGAAACGTCGGGCAGCAGCGTTCCGCCATACATGGTGTGATGGCAAGTCGCGTTGATGAACCTGCGAACGCCCAGCGCTGCGTACGGGTCGGCTGCGAGCTGGTCGAGAGTGAGTGATTCGAACTGAGTCATGGATTGGCCCTCGAGGTGGGAGATGTCGGCACAGCGTACAGGCTCTGGCCGATATCAGTGGCCTTGGCAAATCCCCTATCCCGATTCGGGAGAAGGTTCGTGTCTTCCCCTCTCCCTTGATGGGAGAGGGATTAAGGGAGAGGGATTAAGGGAGAGGGTGATGTCGGCCACAGGCCGACCACTTCTAGCCCACGACCCACCCGCTCCCCCAAACCCCATCAGAAGGTGAAATAATCCCCCTCGCCGACCAGCCCGGCCAGCTATCTCAACCATCAGGGAGACTGCGACAAACCTCCGCAATCTCACCAACAGAGACCCCAGAGAAAAACATGAAGATCACCGACCTCAAGTGCGCAATCATCGGCAACAACCCTGTCGTCCGAATCACAACGGACGAAGGCATCGATGGAATCGGCTGCGGCGAAGCATCGAAGCCCTACCTCAAGCCACATGTCCTCTTCTACAAGGACCTCATCCTCGGCGCGGACCCTCGAGACGTCGAAAGGGTCATGCGCCGCATCCGCCGCATGGGCGCCTTCAAGCCATGGGGCACCGCCGTCAGCGCCATCGAGGTCGCACTCTGGGACATCGCAGGAAAAGCCTCAGGCCAGCCGATCTACCGACTGCTCGGTGGCAAAGTCCGAGACAAGGTACGCGTCTACAACGGCAACTTCAGGCGCAAGATGGGCGGCCCATCGCCCGAAAGCCACGCCGAGAACATGAAGTGGATGAAGGAGCTGCCTCAGAAGTTCACCATCATCAAGCAGGGCATCGCCTTTCACGGCGGCATGGCCAGCGAAGTGCCGAACTACTACTACGGTGACTACGAAGACGTCGACCGCTTCCCCAAGCGCGGCCGCATGACCGAAAAGGGCCTCAAGCACACCATCGCCTGCGTCGAGGCCATGAAAGAGGTGCTTGGCGACGAGGTCGGTCTGGCCCTTGATGTCGGTCCCGGCGTCATTCCGCAGGACGCGCTCAAGCTGGCGCAGTCGCTCGAGCACCTGAACCTGATGTGGATGGAGGACATGATCACCGGCGACTACACGCCGCATGTCACGGCATCTCTCTACCGGGATGTTTCGATCAATACTTCGACGCCGATCCACACCGGCGAGCAGATCTACCTGCGACAGAACTTCATGGAGCTGATCGAGACGCGGGCGGTCGACGTGATCGGTCCGGACCCGCTGGATGTTGGCGGAATCGCCGAGCTGAAGTGGATCGCCGAGTACGCGGACCTCCACGGTATCGACATGGCGCCGCACGGAACGCTCGACGGCCTTATCGGCCTCGCCGCTTTGACTCACGTCTCGGCGACGCTGCCGCAGAACTACTTGGCGTTCGAGCTGCCAAACGCACAGTTCCCGTGGTGGCACGACATCGTGGAAGGGATGCCCGCGCCGGACGACATCGTCAAGGACGGCTTCATCGACATGGCCGACTGGGAGCGCCCCGGCCTAGGCATCACGCTGAACGACGAAACAAGGAAATACCTGAAAGAAGAAGACGCAGACTTCTTGGATTAGCGGCTTGTCTTCCTCCTCTCCAGCTTGCGGGAGAGGGCTGTGGTTAGGGTACCTTCTTCTCCCTCCCTGAGAGGGAGGGAGTCAGAGGGTGGGTCGGTCGCTCCGAGGACAACCGGTTGAGTCAGGGAACAACCTACCCCCCACCAGTCTCCTCCCTGTTAGGGAGGGGGAATTGCGATGTCATTCTGAACTTGATTCAGAATCTCTCAACTGACCGCTGATCCAACTCCAACGAGAGACTCCGGATCAAGTCCGGAATGACAATTTGAAGGGTCGGGACATACCCCCTCTCCCTCGATGGGAGAGGGATGAAGCGAGAGGGTGATGTCGGCCAGAGGCCGACGGCCTACCGACCTTTGGCCACCCTTCGGCAGGCTCAGGATGGCGAGAACCATGCAAGACATCTACGACCACATCGAAGATCACATCGACGAGCACATCGAAACGCTCCTCCGCCTCGTCAGCCAGCCGTCCATCTCTGCCCAGCGGCTCGGCTTCGACAAAGCGCCCGGCCTCGTTAAGGAGATCTTCGAATCTGTCGGCCTCGACACCGAGATCGTGCCGGTCCCGAACGATGGCCTTCCCTCCGTCTACGGCACCGCAACCGGCGACAACACAGACCGGACGCTCCTCTTCTACACGCACTACGACGTGCAGCCCGTCGACCCGCTGGAGCTCTGGGAATCGGACCCGTTCAAGCCCGAGCGCCGGGGCGACCGCCTCTACGGCCGCGGCATGTCGGACGACAAAGGCAACATCGTCGCCCGCATCGCCGCCATCAAGGCCTTCAACGAAACCCGCGGCGGCTTGCCGTGCAACCTGAAGTTCTTCGCAGAGGGCGAAGAAGAATCTGGTTCGATCAACCTCCCGGCGCTCATCGCCCAGCGCGGCCAGGACTTTGCCGCTGACGCCTGCATCTGGGAGGGCGGAGGTCGCAACGCCAACAACGACCCCTTCATGTACCTCGGCCTCAAAGGCGTCCTCACCGTCGAACTCAGCATCAGCCGACTCTCGGTCGACGCCCACTCATCGCTCGCCACCGTCCTGCCGTCCGCTGCGTGGCGTCTGCTTGATGCGCTGAAGACGATCAAGGGTGACGACGACCGGGTGCTGATCGAGGGCTTCTACGATGACATCACGCCGCTGAGCGAGGCTGAAGAAGCGGCGATCACGGAGCTGCCTGACGAGACTGAGGAACTCCGCAGCATCTACGGTGTGAGCGATTTCGTGAACGAAGTTGAGGGTGAGGCGCTGCGCAGGAAGCTTTACTTAACGCCAACAGCGAACATCGCCGGCCTTACATCGGGCTACCAGGGTGAAGGCTTCAAGACCGTGCTCCCTGCGGCTGCCAGCGCCAAGCTCGACTTCCGGCTCGTGCCCGAGATGCGGCCCGGCGACATCTTCGAGAAGTTGCGCCTTCACCTCGACCGCCACGGCTTTTCGGACATCGAGGCCACGCTGATCGGCGGCGTCAACCCGTACCGCACGGCCATGGACGCTCCGTTCGTTCAGCTCGTCGCCGAAACTGCCGAGGAGATTTACGGCCGCAAGCCTGTTGTCACTCCCAACATGGCCGGCACAGGCCCGATGTACGACTTCGGCCACGACATCGGCATGCCGATCGCAACCTCCGGCATCGACCATCCGGCGCATAACATCCACGCGCCGAACGAGAACATCACCATCGATGACTTCCTGCTCGGCGCAAAGCAAGCTGCGCTGATCATCCAGCGCTTCGCGGAGCAGGGCGCGGGGTAGCGTCGATGTTAGTCGCCCGCGCCACCTGTCATCCCGACCGTAGCGGAGGGATCTGACCGTTGATCCATGGTTGAACGAGAGATTCTGAATCAAGTTCAGAATGACAGAGTTGCAACCCTTCGACGGGCTCAGGATGGCGGGTTGTCGAAGGCGCAATCCCCTCTCCCAGCTTGGGAGAGGGTTAGGGTGAGGGCCATCCGCCTGATTGGTAGCCGCAGATCCGGTAGGGGCGCTGCTTGCCGTGCCCGGTCTGGGCAAAGCCCAGACAACAGCCCACCCTCTAACTCCCCCCCTGCCAGGGAGGGAGAACAGGTCGCTTCACCACCCAACGAGCCATCCCGCGGTAGAATCCCAAACTCACTCACCGCAAACTGAGCGCGTGCATCAAACTACTCCCGGCCTCTAGCCGCACGCCGAACCCATGAACAAGGGGAGCCACATTGGCGATCATCCAGCCAACGCCTGACCACGTGCTAGATGAGGCAACGCGCCTCGCACTCACCAAAGTCAACACGACAGCCGTGGTCGACGTGCTGGCCCGCAACGGCTACGACGCCCGTTACACCTACATGCCGAACCTGCGAACCATGAACCCCGGCCTGCGCCTCGTCGGCCGCGCCGTTACCGTCCGCTTCGTTCCGGCGCGCCCCGACGCCGATGTCGAAAAGCCGGCCGGTGAGGAGTCGCCGGAATATGCCGCGTTCGAGATCGCAGGCCCCGGCGACGTCATCGTCATGGAAGCCATGCGCAACAAGCTGCTGTCCATCGGCGGCGACATCAAGTTCCTGCGCCTCAAGCAGCGAGGTGTGGAAGGCCTCATCACCGACGGCGGCATCCGCGACATGCACACCGTGAAGGACTACGGAGTGGGCATCTGGGGCTACGACAAGACCTCGAACCTCGGCACGCGCGTCGGCACACCGTATTCCACGAACGACTCGGTGACCGTCGACGGCATCCTGATCCGCCCCGGAGACTACATCGTTGCCGACGACGACGGCGTCGTCGTGATCCCGCTCAAGGTTGCTGCCGACATCGCGCAGAAGGCGATCGAGTACGACGACCTCGAAGAGTGGATCAGGCGCAGGCTGGACGAGGAGAACCTGTCGCCTGGCAAGTACTACCCTCCGGACGACGAGACCTTCGCGCTGTACCGGAAGTGGAAAGCCGAGCAGGCGGCTACGAACGGTGCTGCGACGAACGGTGCTGGCGTCAAGCACTAGTCCGACTGCGCCGCACAAATTCGCCACCAGTCGCGCTGCACGCCCGATTGACCCTCAATTCGGCGCATGTTAGCTTCGTTCAAGTACGAATATCGCAAACGCTGCGATGGGGAGTAGTACCGGTTAGTCGGGCCTGAGAGAGGCGGCGGAAGGTGCAAGCCGCTGGCCACGGAACCGGGAAGTCGCCCCTGAGCGGTCTCGCTGAACATCGGCAATAGCCGTAAGTAAGCAAGAACGTCAGCCACGTTACGGCCAAGAGAGGTTTTGGAGCATTCGGTTTGTTCCGCCCCTCTCCCCTGATGGAAGAGGGACCGGGAGAGGGTGATGTCCGGTCTGCGACCGGACCGGGCGCAGCAAGCGGCGCCCCTACCAACGTGTAAGCGTGAGCGTCCAAAGCAATGAAGGTGGTACCGCGGTCAACCCGTCCTTTTGCAGGACGGGTTTTTTTGTTTTGCAGAGCCTGAACAGAGGCAGAGATAGAGATGACGATCAGCAAAGAACAGGTCAGAGCAATTGAGTTCAGCGACCTCCCGAAACGCTTCGATGTCCCGGAGCGTGAGGCGCACTGGCGCAAGATGTGGGATGAGCTCGGCATTCATGAGCACGACCACTCGCAGCCGCGCGAGCGCAACTACGTCATCGACTCGCCGCCACCCACCGCGTCCGGCTCGCTGCACCCTGGCCACATCTTCTCCTACACGCACCAGGACATCATCGCTCGCTACCGGCGCATGACCGGCTGGAACGTCGTCTACCCGATGGGCTGGGACGACAACGGCCTGCCGACAGAACGCCGTGTCCAGAACTATTTCAACGTCCGCTGCGACCCTGACCAGCAGGTCGAGCCGGAGCTTGCAGCGGCACAGAACATAAACAAGACCCGCGCCGTTCTCGATTCCCTGCGCCCGCACAAGGAACGCATCAAGGACCCGCTGCCCATCGCCCGCGAGGACTTCATCCGCATCTGCCACTTCGTCACGGAAGAGGATGAGCAGGCATACAAGGACCTGTTCAACCGCATGGGTTACTCAATCGACTGGGGCGAAGAGTACGCGACTATCGACGACCGGAGCCGCCGCATCGCACAGCGCTCTTTCCTTGACCTCGACCAGAAAGGTCACGTTTACACAGCCGAGTTGCCAACCATGTGGGATGTCGACTTCCAGACGGCCGTTGCGCAGGCAGAGGTTGAGGACCGGGAGAAGCAGGGCGCCTACCACGACATCGAGTTCGCCGTGGAGAATCCTGGACCCGGAGATCCAACGAGCTTCGTCATTTCGACAACTCGTCCAGAACTGCTGGCAGCCTGCGTGGGCGTCACCGCGCACCCGGACGACGAACGCTTCAAGGGCCTGTTCGGCAAGCATGCCATCATCCCGGCGTTCTTCTCACGCGTTCCGATCTTTCCAAGCGACAAGGCCGACCCCGAAAAGGGCACCGGCATCCTCATGGTCTGTACCTTCGGTGATCAGACAGACGTCGAGTGGTGGCGCGAGGAAGGGCTCGCACTCAAGCCAATGCTGGACAAGGACGGCCGCGTCAGGCACATGGAGTACGGCGACGAATGGGAGGCCGTTCCCGGCTACGAGGATCGTGCTAAGGAAAACTTCGGGCAACTAATCGGCAAGCGAGTCAACCAGGCGAAACGAATCACGGTCGAGTTGCTGCAGGACCCGGCTAACTCCGCCACCGGAAACGGCGCACCGATGCTCGGCGAGCCAAAGCCGATCTCTCACCCCGTCCGCTACTACGAAAAGGGCGATAACCCGATCGAGTACCTCACTTCCCGACAGTGGTTCGTGCGGCTGCTCGACAAGAAGGACGGACTGCAGTCGAAGGGCGAGGAAGTCCGCTGGCGTCCAGACTTCATGCACAAGCGCTACGCCAACTGGACTGATGGTCTAAACGCAGACTGGGCTGTCTCTCGACAACGCTACTTCGGCGTGCCCATTCCTGTCTGGTATCCGCTCAACGAACACGGCGAACGAGACTACGGCAACTACATCGTCGCACCCGAAGATATGCTGCCAGTCGACCCGACAGCCACGCCGCCTCCCGGCTTCAGCGAAGAGCAGCGAGGCAAGCCCGGCGGCTTCGACGCCGAAGTAGATGTCTTCGACACCTGGTTCACCTCTTCGCTGTCGCCTCAGATCGTCGCTCGATGGGGTGACGAAGACGACCGCATGGCGCAGCTGTTCCCGATGGACATCCGCCCGCAGGCGCACGACATCATCCGCACCTGGGCCTTCTACACGATCGCCAAGGCGATGCTGCACCAGGACGACATCCCGTGGCGCAACGCCGCAATCTCCGGCTTCATCATCGACCCCGACCGCAAGAAGATGTCCAAGTCCAAGGGCACCGCCGTCACGCCGTTGCCACTCGTCGAGCGCTACGGCGCGGATGCGGTTCGCTACTGGTCGTCCAATGGTCGGCTCGGCATGGACATGGCTTACGACGAATCGGTCTTCAAGATCGGCGCCAAGCTCGTCACCAAGCTCTACAACGCGGGCAAGTTCGTTCTCTCGCAGACCGGATCGCAGGGTGAGATCACGAACGAGCTCGATAAAGCATTCGTCGCCGAGCTCAAAGAGGTCGTGCGGCGAGCGACTGCGGCGTTCGACGAGTACGAGTTCGCAATCGCTCTGCAGGTCACTGAAGAGTTCTTCTGGAGCGGCTTCACGGACAACTACATAGAGCTGCTCAAGGGCCGCACACGATCAGATGATGACATGGAAGGCCGCGCCTCGGCTGTCGCTGGCCTGCGGCTCGGACTGTCGGTCATGCTGCGACTGCTGGCTCCGTTCATCCCGACCATTACCGACGAGGTCTGGTCGTGGGTGTTCGCGGACGAAACCGACTTCGAGTCTGTGCACATGGCTCCGTGGCCTGCGAAGTCGGCGAATCCGACAGAGGCCGGTATGTTAGACGGGTACTCGTTGCCGAATGCACATTCGCTTGCGGCCGTTCCCGACCCGGAGAACGGAAACTCTTTCACCGCCGCATGCGAAGCTATCGCTGCCGTGCGGAAGGCGAAGTCGGAGGCCGGCATCTCGCTCGGCAAGCCGCTTTCGTCTCTAGTGCTGTTGGCCGATGAGCAGAGCAGGGCAGACCTCACACTTGTTCTGCCAGATGTCGCAGCAGCCGGAGGAGCGCCCGAGGTCCAGTTCAACGGCGCGGCCGGAGCGTCAGCCGATGCTAGGTTCGTCGCCGAAATCGAGCCGCTTGAGGAGTGAGCGGTTCGAGGTGGCTCAGATTTGATGCTACTTCATTTAAAGTTTCGGGCGTCGAACCTTACTCATGGCATCTCGAGCCCGCTGGGTCAGAAAATACGTGATGCCGGTCCCGTTGCCTCGCGTCACAGATCCTTTCTCGATTACATCGGAGTAGTCGAAGCCCAGGCGTTTGGTGACCTTTCCGATTCCCTGCATGGTACCGGCAAGTTGATGGTTGCTTCTATCTGAATAACCTAGCTGCTTTTTGAGGTTGGAATCTGACATCGGAGATGTCCGGTGGTAGAGCCATGTGAGCGCTAGTTGAATGTTTGTGCCCCATGATTCCCACATTTCAGGAAACGCCGACTCGAATGACCTCCGTCGGGTGGGAAGTGCCGTGTCTACGACACCAGTTGTCAACTTATGCCAAGCATTCGCTGCCGCCTTGAACTCTGCGGGAGTATCGGCTTCCATCGTTCCATCGGGTAGGATTCGTATCGCCATTTTGCTACCTTTGCTAATTTGCTTGTTCAAGCATAGCAGAATGTCAACAGTAGTGTCAGGCGATGCGCGATTCGTAGCTGAAATCGAGCCGCTTGAAGAGTGAACACTCCGAGATAGCTTGATGAACTCCTGAATTCGTCGCATTCCTCACACCTTCATCCTGAGGACCATGAGGGCATGCCGGAGAACACCGGTATGATCGCCTTTTCCGAGCCCGGTACTGGAAGACTTCGACCAGGAGTTCTCGATGGCGGCCAGCAAAGACGATACGACGAGCACCAACGGCGCCTCGCCCGACGAATCCGTGGAGACGCGCCCGGCGTTCGGCCCGCACAACGCCAATGACCCCATGGTCCGCACCGCAGTCTTTGCGGAAGGCGTCTACCCGTACCAGTGGAAGATGAAACGCGACCAGTACGAGGAGTTGAAATCAGCACTGCAGGTCGAGCTGCTGAAGATGCAGAGATGGGTCACGCAGACCGGCCAGAAGATAGTGGTGCTGTTCGAAGGGCGCGACGCGGCAGGGAAGGGCGGCACGATCAAGCGTTTCATGGAGCACATGAACCCTCGGTCAGCCCGAGTCGTTGCGCTTCCCTCACCAACGGACGAGGAGCGCACCCAGTGGTACTTCCAGCGCTATGTGCGGCACCTTCCGTCTGCCGGCGAGATCGTGCTGTTCGACCGCTCCTGGTACAACCGGGCGGGCGTCGAGAAGGTGATGGGCTTCTCAACCCCTGCTGAATACCTCGAGTTCACCCGGCAGGCTCCTGCGTTCGAAAAAATGCTCGTCGACAGTGGTATCAGGCTGTTCAAGCTCTATTTCTCCGTTGGTCAGGCCGAGCAACGCCGACGGTTCGAAGCCCGCATCAACTCGCCGCTAAAGCGTTGGAAGCTGAGCCCTGTCGACCGCGAGTCCTTGGATAAGTGGGACGAGTACACCGAGGCGAAACGCCTGATGTTTTTCCACACGCACACCGCCGACGCGCCCTGGCATGTGATCAAGTCGGACGACAAGAAACGCGCCCGCATCAATGCGATGCGGCTGGTGCTGACTCTGCTTCCGTACCCGGACAAAGACGAGAGTGTCGTCAGGCCACCGGACAAGCTGATCGTTGGCAGCGCGACAGACGTGCTGGAGGCAGACGAGCTGCCAGAGGCCTTCCGTAACGAGCTGATGGCCGAGGCCGGTCCACCCGAAAAACGGCCAAAAAGCGCATCAGCGAAGGGGTAATGCCCAGGGTGGTGGCTTGTTCTCCCTCCCTGTCAGGGAGGGAGTTAGAGGGTGGGTTGTTTCTCCCCTCTCCCTTGATGGGAGAGGGATTAAGGGAGAGGGTGATGTCGGCCGGAGGCCGACGACCTCTCGATTCTCGACAACCTAAGACCCTTCTCCGAGCGCCACGATGCTGATGTCGTTTGACCTTGGCGACTCCGCGAAGCAGTTCAGCGCCCTCACCGTATACACGTATTCGAGACCTGGTATCGGCGGCTCACCCTCCACAATCCCGCGCTCCACAATCGTCACCGTCCGCCCCGTGTCTCTTGAAACAGGTAAGTCATCGCCTTCCGGAACAGGAATGTTGGTCCCAACCGAAACCGCCTGATTGTTCCGTGTGATCAGCGTGCGCTGCAGTGAGAACCACTGCTCATTGTCAGACTCGTCGCGCAGCGTAGCCGTCACCACGAGAGTCTGAGGATCCTGCGTCACAGTCAGCAGCGTCGGAACCGCAGGCCGAGAATCGACCGAGCAGCCTCCGCCGCCAAAATTGATGTTGATCAGGAACGGGAACGCAACGATCGAAAAGAGCCCGACCATCATGACGAATGCAATGACGGCGATGGCATGGTCACTCAGGAATTGGCGTATCGGGGAAGGTATCAACTCGGCTCGATCGTTCGGACGGCGCGGTGGCGCAGTCTCATTGTGTGTAAAGAAAACGACGGTCAGCGCCTGAACGTACGGCGCCGCAAACAGATCAAGAACTCATACGAAGGAGTAGCAGCGCTGGGGCTATCGCTCGCTGCGCCACTTCTCGAAATCGAAGTCAGGTGACGTGAAGTAGCGGTGCGAAGCGCCCTCTTTCTCACGCACATCTGCACAGGCTTTCGCCACCTCGCCGGCAATGTCCACCGGCACACGCGTCACGCCATCACCGTCGCACACCAGGATGTCGCCCGGAGTGATCGTCAGACCCGCAATCTCGACCGACGCGCCATGCTCCAGCATGTTGAACGGCCCGTGCCCAGGCACCTGCCCGGTTGCCCAGAGCCGCATCCCTGACTTCTCAATGCCCGGCACATCACGAGCATTGCCGTCCACCACCGCACCGACGGCGCCAAGCGCAGCCATTGTGTACGCCATGCCGTCGCCTATGATGGCGCCTCGCCTTGCGGGTGAGTCCACATCCTTGAGCACCGCGATCACTGGCGCGTCTGCCTCGCCAATGGAATCCCAGAATGCGTTACGGTCCGCTGGCTCGCTCGATGGTTCGTTCAGTGGCGTCCAGGTCGAAGTCAGAGCGTAGCCCACGACGACAGGGCCGCCGGTGCCGATCAGCTGCTTCAGATCAGGTCCGGTGTAGTCGATCCCCTCTGGTACGTAGCCGCGAACAAGGATCGCAGCATTCTGCACAGTCGCGGAGTCGTACTCGGCCAGAGTTTCGAGGACTGCCGGGTCTGTCTTTGCGAGCACCATGTGTCAGTTCACCTGCTTAGCCGGATCTACTCGGCGGTTTCTGGAATCGCGACGATCTCCGGCTCAAGCTCAAGCGGCTCGCCGGGGAAGAAGTCACGCCAGGGCTCGAACTGTTCCACGAACGCCCGGCCTTCTTCGAAGTTGCTAAGGCCCTTCACGGCACGACCGGGGTCGTAACCCATGGTCTTGGCCATCGCCTCAATACCGCGCTTCGTCTGCCTCACTCCACCAACGGAGAACCTGTTGCCATCGTCCTCCTCAACGCAGAGGTCGAAGCCCTTTTTTCGCTCTCTCCAGTAAAGCCTCATAGGTCGCTCCAGCTGCAGTAAACGACGTGTTCGAAAGCCATGATCGAGCCACTCTAAAAGCGGCCAGCAAAGCGTATCAGAGAAAGGCGGGCGACTTGCACTTCTCCCTCCCTGACAGGGAGAGAGACAGAGGGTGGGTTGTCTGTGGCTTTAACGGCTGCCAGTCAGAGGGATGACCCTCTCCCGAGCTGGGATAGGGGATTGTCCTTGACGCGCTCGGGATGGCCGCAACCTGTCATTCTGAACTTGATTCAGAATCTCTCGTTGGAGTGGGATCAACGGTCAGATCCCTCCGCGTTGGTCGGGATGACAGATTTGGAGGAACGGAGCCCATTTCTCTCCTCTCCCTCGATGGGAGAGGGATTAAGGGAGAGGGTGATGTCGGCCAGAGGCCGACCACTCCTAGAGCCTGCTGTACTTCTATTTCAGGTGCTTCAGTGCCCGGTCAAGGATTGCGTGCGCAACCACCAGCTTGTCCATCAGCGGCAACTGCTCCGCTTCACCGGAAGCATCGACAATCGCAACGCGGTTCGTATCCGTGCCGAAGCCTGAGCCTTCCTCGCTCACATCGTTCGCCACCGTGAACACAGCGCCCTTCGACTCCACCTTGTCTCTTGCCTTCACCGCCGCGTCGCCGGTCTCTGCCGCAAACGCAACCTTCACGAGCTTCGGCCCGGTCGCCAGCGGCATCCAGTCCTCGTTCTTCTGAAGCTCGAGAGTCAGGCTAGCGCCATTTTTCTTGATCTTCTCGGAAGCGACGTTAGCAGGGCTGAAATCGGAAATCGCCGCCGCCATTACCAGGAGATCTGCCGGCTCCGAAGCTGCCAGCACAGCCTCGCGCATCCCATTCACCGTCTGCACAGGCACGAACCCCACGCCCGCCGGATGGTCCAACGCGGTCGGCGCGCTCACCAGCGTCACATCAGCCCCGCGGTCCCTCGCAGCCTCAGCAAGCGCATATCCCATCTTGCCCGTCGACCTGTTCGATATGAACCGCACGGGGTCGATTGGCTCCTGCGTGCCGCCTGCCGACACCACGACCTTCCGTCCTGCGTAGTCGCCGCTTCTGCCAATCGCCTGACGGACGAGCCCGACGATCTGCGCCGGGTCCTGCAAGCGACCCTTCCCGATCAGTCCGGAAGCAAGCCTGCCCTTGCCGGGCTCAGCGATCACTGCACCGCGCTCCCGTAGAGTTTCGACGTTCTGCTGAACCGCTGGAGACGCATACATGTTTGCGTCCATGGCCGGAGCAACAACAAGCGGCGCGTCGGTCGCCAGCACCGTCGCACCAAGCGCATCGTCGGAAAGCCCCAGCGCCAGCTTGGCGATAGTGTTCGCGGTCGCTGGCGCAACCACCACGCAATCAGCGTTCACCGCCAGCGAAACGTGGTCGATAGCCAGCGGAGAGTTTGCCTCCCACAGGCCGGTGGTAACCGGACGGTGGGTGAGTGCCGCGAACGTCGATTTGCCAACGAACTCCTGCGCCGATTCGGTCAGGATGACATCGACCTGCGCTCCCGCCTGCACCAGCTTGCTTGCGAGATCAGCGGCCTTGTAGGCGGCGATGCTGCCGCTTACGCCCAATACAACGTTTTTGCCGTTCAGAGACAGGAACTTCTCCGGCTCCTTGCCGTTGTGCTGCTGGTTCGTCATGTTGCGAAAGCCCTCAGCCGCCTCACCTGTTCAGGTCGTTGACTATCCTCAGACCTTTGAGCGTCAGGTCCGGGTCGTGGGCGTCGAACACCTGCGTTTGAGGTTCGATTACCGCCGCCAGTCCGCCGGTCGCAACCACCTTGCACTCTTCCGGCGCACCCGGCGAAAGCTCCTCCTTGAAGCGCCTCACCATCCCCTCGATCAGCTCGACATATCCGAAGACCAGCCCGGACTGCATCGAGGCTATGGTGCTGCGGCCGATCGCTGCTTCAGGTGGCACCAGGTCTACTCGACGCAACTGTGAGGTGTTGCTGTACAAGGCCTCGGCGGCCAGCCGCATGCCGGGAGCAATCGCGCCGCCGATATACTCGCCATCTGAGCTGATCGCGTCGAACACGGTCGCAGTGCCGATGTCTACGACGATCACTGGAGTGCCGTGCATTTCGATCGCTGCGACGGCGTCTACAACACGGTCAGTGCCAACGTCCTGTGTGCGGTCATAGCTCACCCTGATCCCGGTCTTCACGCCGGGGCCGACTACCAGCGCGTCGATTCCAGTCAGGTCAGCGATCGCATCGTGAACGGTCTGAGTCAATGCCGGCACGACCGAGCACATAGCGACCGAGCCGAGCCCGGCTGGTTCAACACCCCGAGCCTGTAGCAGCCCGGCGATCGTCAGGCTGAGTTCGTCTGTCGTCCTCGTCGGATCCGTGGAGATGCGGGCCGTGGCGCGCAGATGCTCGTCCTCGAAGACCCCGAAGGTGAGGTTGGTGTTACCAATATCAACTGCAAATAGCCTGTCCATATAGACACAATTATACGTTCAGCCGTCGCCGGAACGAGCGTGCAAGCACCCGGTGTAGCTGTGAGAGTCTTACTTCTACTTCCCTGTCAGGTAGGGAGAATGTGTCTGTCATTCTGAACTTGATTCAGAATCTCTCGTTCGACCATGGGTCGATGGTCAGATCCCTCCGCTACGGTCGGGATGACGCGTTCCCCCCTCTCCCTCGATGGGAGAGGGATTTAAGGGAGAGGGTGAAGTCGGCCAAGGGCCGACGGCTTATCGAATAACGGCCACCCTTCGACTAGCCTAGGATGGCGCTCGCGGCTATTCACCTATCTACCATCCTGAAAGCCTCCGGTACCGCATCGGCAACATCCCCGGCTGTCATCCCACGGGCACCTACGTTCGCCCGCGCAATATCACCTGCGAGCCCGTGCAAATACACGCCCAGCGCCGCAACGTCGAACGGTGCCTCTGGACTCTGAGCCAGCAGCCCCGCCAACAGACCCGCAAGCACGTCGCCCGTCCCGCCTTTCGCAAGCCCAGAATTCACCCACGGGCTAATTCGCAACTCACCGCCCGGATTCGCAACAAGCGTCGCCGCCCCCTTCAGCACCACCGTCGCACCGAAACGGCCGGCCGCCTCCTTCGCGGCGGCAGGCCGGTTGTCCTGCACATCGGTCACCGAACATCTCAGGAGTCGAGCCATCTCGCCCGGGTGCGGCGTCAGGACTGTCGTGGGTCGCAGCAGCTCCGACCAGTTCGGCATGCGCGAGACGATGTTGAGCGCGTCGGCATCCAGCACAACCGGGACGTCCTCAGGCAGGCTACGAACAAGCCACTCAACAAAACCCACAGCGCCAGCCGATTGCCCGAGACCCGGCCCCACAAGCACCGAATCCATGCCCGACGCTGCCGCCAGCAACTCCTCGCTGGCCGCGGTGCCATTGATCTCGCCGTCCGAGGCAGCCAACGGTAGGTAAATCGCCTCGTTCACCTGTCCCGCAACAAGTTCGTAGACAGGCTGCGGCACGGCCACATAGACCAGACCGGCGCCCGAACGCACAGCCGCCCTTGTCGCCAGCATCGGCGCTCCCAGGTAGTTGCGCGAGCCGCCTGCAATCAATGTCTTGCCGAACGAACCCTTGTTCCCGCGGTCGTGGCGATCAGGCAGCAGGGAACGCGCCAGTTCAGGCGTGATCCATTCGGCTGACACCTCGTTCGCCAGTCCGTCCGGAATGCCGATGTCCAGCACTTTCACCTCACCACAGGCGCCTTCGCCAGCGGTAATCAGCGGCCCAAACTTCGGATAGCCAAGCATCAGCGTCAGGTTGGCGGGCAGACCGAACTCGTCGAAATCGCCGGTGTCGGCATCCATCCCGGTCGGCAGGTCCAGTGCTACCAAATCCCACGCAAGCTCCCGGGCCGACCGAAGCGTTCCCGCCAGCGGCTCGTCTATCACCCGCGCTCGCCCGGTGCCCAGAACCGCGTCCAGCACCACATCGCTCCGGCTGATCGCATTTCTGAAAGCGTCCGGATCACTCGCAACTTCAGGCTGTGCAACGAACTCCACACCTGCGGCTTCGGCCAGCTCACGCTTCTCATCTCTGTCAGGCCGCCCCGTCAACGCGAACGCCCGCACCTTTGCTCCCCGGCTCGCCAGGTGCCGGCCTGCGACAAGCCCATCCGAGCCGTTGTTTCCCGGTCCCACCAGGATTGTGACGACACTTCCGAACACCGAGCCAAGCCGCGCCGCCACAGCATCCGCAACCGCAAGGCCAGCGTTTTCCATCAGCGCGTCCAGAGAAACTCCGGCCTCAACTGACCGTTGCTCGATCGCCTGCATCTGTGCTGCAGTGACCGCTTTCATGGGAGATATCCGAGAGACTTCATGTCACGGCCGCCAAGCATCATCACGAGCCTCTGCGACCACCGACGCGACAGCCATCTCTCGTGAGTGGGACAGACTCAGCGCGAGCCGGACGATGCCCATCTTCTCAGCCCGCGCCTTCGCCTTCCGGTGTAGAAGAATCTCCGGCGCCTGGCCCGGCCTGCGCGTCACCTCAATGTCCTTCCACGGCACGCCGCGAACGCCCGTTCCAAGCGCCTTCATCACGGCCTCTTTCGCCGCGAACCTGCTCGCAAGTTGCGGAGGTCGCCTGCGGCTGTAGCGTTGCTCGCCTTCGGTGTAGACCTTTGCCAGGAAGCGTTGCGGATAGCGCTCAAGCACGCCCGCGATCCTTGGAATCTCTATCAGGTCGACACCGGTGTAGATCATCGAATCTCCGTCACGTTAGGCCAGGGCAATCGGTTCGGCATGGTCGCGAGAAACTGCACTGCTCAGTTCAAGAAAACAAAAAGCGATTATGCCGGATGTTACGATTCGTCGTTCAGTTTTCAGACCGCCCGCGAAGCATCTTCCAGCCCGTCACCCGGAGAACCAAGTGACCGCTCGAATCATCGATGGCAAGGCGATCGCCAGCAAAGTGCGAGAGGAGATCGCTACGGAGGTCGCAGAGTTCAAGCAGAAACACGGCTTCACGCCCGGCATCACGGTCGTGATCGTTGGCGATGACCCCGCATCGCACGTGTACGTTCGCAATAAGGAACGTGCCGCTCAACAGGTCGGCATGAATGGAGCCGTCGTCAAACTGTCGGCGGAAACCACGCGTGAGCAACTTCTGCAGACCGTAAGCGACCTGAATGGTGACGCTTCGGTACACGGGATCCTGGTGCAGATTCCGCTGCCGGACCACCTCGACGAAGACGAGATCGTCCGCGCGATCGACCCTCGAAAAGACGTCGACGGCCTTCATCCAGAGAACGTCGGTCTGCTATTCAGCGGCCAGACCCGCTTCGCACCGGCGACACCGCAAGGTGTGCAGCGCATCCTTGTAGAAGAGGGCGTCGAAGTTCGCGGCGCCCACGTCGTCATCGTTGGCCGCAGCAACCTTGTCGGCAAGCCGCTTGCCGGGCTGCTGCTCGGCCGAGGGGAAGGCGCGAACGCTACGGTCACCATCTGCCACACGGGTACTAAGGACCTCGCCGCTGAGACCAGAAGGGCGGATGTGCTGGTATCAGCAACCGGAATTCCTGGCTCGATCACCGGCGAAATGGTCAAACCCGGAGCGGTCGTGATCGATGTTGGGACGACGCGTGTTGAAGACGCATCCAGGAAGTCGGGCTACAGGCTTGCCGGAGACGTGCTGTTCGATGAGGCCGCAAAGGTCGCATCTGCGATAACACCGGTGCCCGGTGGGGTTGGCCCGATGACCATCGCTATGTTGCTCCACAACGTGCTTCTATCGGCCAAATCAACAGTGGCGTAGGCGGCGCAGAGGAAGTCGTGCAATCCCCGATGACGGGGTATGGGCTTGTGTAGAATACTTGCTCCATCCGGCAACTGCGCCGGAACTGGGCAATCGGCGTGAATCAGGTTCGGTTAACTACGCATCTGGAGAGCAGATGGCTAGTCAGGCGAAGACAAAGGCTGGCAAGGCGGCCAAGGCCGCCAAAAAGTCGGCATCTTCCTCCGCGAACGGCGCATCCGGCGCCACCGGATACAGCGAAGAGCAGCTGCTTGAGATGTTCAGGCAGATGTACCTGATCCGCCAGTTCGAAGTTGCATGTGGCGAGAACTACGCCAAGGGCAACATTCGCGGCTTCCTGCACCTCTACATAGGCCAGGAAGCGACCGGTGTCGGCGCGCTCAGTCCGCTCAAAGAGCAGGACTACATCGTCACGCACTACCGCGACCACGGCCACGCGCTTGCACGCGGGCTCGATGTGAACCGCTCCATGGCCGAGCTCTTTGGCCGCAAGACAGGACTCAGCAAGGGCAAAGGTGGCTCGATGCACCTGTTCGACGCCGCCAAACGCTTCATGGGCGGCCACGCCATAGTCGGCGGCCAGTTCCCGCTCGCGCTCGGTCTCGCCTTCTCGCAGAAGTATCAGAAGACCGACGGCGTCACCGTCTGCTTCTTCGGTGACGGCTCAACAAACCAGGGCCTGTATCACGAGACACTGAACCTTGCGGCTGTGTGGAATGTCCCGATGCTGTTTGTACTCGAAAACAACGGCTACGGCATGGGCTCAGCTGTCGAGCGTGTTCGCGCAGGCAGCCCGGACTTCTACACAGATGTAGACAAGTACGGAATCGACGCCGTAGCCGTAGACGGCATGGACGTCCTCGCCGTACGCGAGGCCGCCGAAGCTGCTGTTGCAAGACTGCGGGCCGGAGACGGCCCGCTTTTTATTGAGGCCAAGACTTTCCGCTACGTGGGTCACTCATATGCGGATGGGCAGAAGTATCGTGGGCAGGAAGAGGTTGAGGAGTGGAGGCGGAAGGACCCGGTCGAGTCGTTCCCGAAGATGTTGATCGACCACAAGCTGGCGACCAAGAAGCAGATCGACGCCTTAAAGGCAGATGTCGATGCCGAGGTCGCTGAAGCGGTCAAGTTCGCAGAAGAGAGTCCGCACCCGGACCCCGAGGAGCTTTTCGACGACATCCTGGCGTGATCCGGACGAGCAATAACTCGTTCGCTTCACGAAGTCGATGACGCCCACCGGCAAACGGCAGCAGGGCATGTTGGAGAAGGAGAAACAGGCAGGCCTGTGGCAGAGATCCTATTCAGAGAGGCGATAAAACGCGGCCTCGCAGAAGCGCTCGACTCCAACCCGAATGTGTTCATCATGGGCGAGGACATTGGCGAGTACGGCGGCGCATACGCAGTCACAGACGGCTTTCTAAAGAAGTACGGCGAAGACCGCATCATCGACACGCCCATCTCTGAAGCCGCATTTGTTGGCGCTGGAATCGGCGCGGCCGCTGGCGGACTCAGGCCCGTAGTCGAGCTGATGTCCATCAGTTTCTCGCTCGTCGCCTTCGACCAGATCGTCAACATGTCCGCCAACCTGCGCTACATGTCGGGCGGGCAGATCGAAGTTCCCCTTGTGCTCCGCGCTCCAACCGGCGCAGGCGTGCAGCTCGGCGCAACGCACTCGCAGTCCTTCGAGACCTGGCTCGCCGAGGTGCCGGGAATGCTCTGCGTCTGCCCATCGACCCCGTACGACGCACTCGGCCTGATCCGTACTGCGATGAAGACGAAAAACCCCGTCATGTTCGCCGAGCCTGCTCTCCTGTACGGTATGCGTGGCGAGGTGCCGGATGAGCACTACGAGATTCCGTTTGGCAGCGCGAACGTCCAGCGCGAAGGCGACGATGTCACCCTCATCTCGTATGGTGCTGGCATGCGGGTGGTGAACAGCGCCGCAGACGAGCTGGAAGGGAAGGGCGTTAACGCCGAAGTAATCGACCTGCGGTCTCTTAGCCCGGTCGACTACGACACTCTGCTCACGTCAGTCGAGAAGACCAACCGCGTGCTGGCGCTCGACACCGCACGGCGCAAGGGCGGCGTGATGGCAGAGATTGTCGCCGACCTGCAAGAACAGGCGTCCGAATGGCTCGACGGTCCCATCGCCAGGGTCGGAGCCGAGGATGTCCCGTGGCCCTACAGCCGCGAACTCGAACAAGAGTCCTACCCGCAAACTGCGGACGTCCTCGCCTCGCTGGAAAAGCACTTCGGGATCTAGAGCTCAGAACGCTCTCTGGTCCTAACCGATCTCTGCCACGATCTTCCCGCGCACGTGTCTTGTTTCTAACTGAGCGAGGCCATCGGGAATCTCGTCCAGGCCGATGACCTGTTCCACCATCGTGTTCACCTTGCCATCGGCCACGAGCGCAATCAGCTCCTCGGCCATCTTCGCAAGGTCTTCCTGAGCGGCACGGTTGCGAGATGTGTGAGCGCCGCCGTAAGCGACCGAGTGGACCGAATGCGCCCCGGCGAAAGTCTCTGGCACCAGCGTCGGCAAGCCCGCAACGCACGCGAGACCACCCCGAAACGCCAGCACCTGTATCCCCTGGTCCGCAGTGTCGGAATCGACAGCGCCAAGCACGTCATCGACACCTCGGCCGTTCGTGATCTCCATGATGCGTTCTACAACATTCTCGGAGTTGTAGTCGATTGCGTGATCGGCCCCGAGTGACTTCACGAAGTCGTGGTTGCGCGCCGATGCCGTCGTGATCACCTCTGCGCCGAGGTTCTTGCAGATCTGAATACCAAAGCCACCGACGCCGCCTGCTCCAGCCTGCATCCAGACGATGTGGCCTGGCTGCACGTTCAGGCGTCGGACCACCGCTTCGTATGCGGTCAGCCCGGCACAGGGAATCGCAGCGGCATCCTGGTAGCTCACACCGTCCGGGATGGCCGCGGTGGTGTGCGCGGTTGTGATCGCAAACTCTGCGAAGCCGCCCGGTCGAGTCAGATCGCCGTGGTAGAAGACTCGGTCACCTGGCTTGAAGCGGTCGACGCCGGTCCCGACGGCATCAACGTCACCCGCGACATCAAGCCCAAGGACATGCGGCCAGCTCCAGTTGGTATGCCCGCGCCCGGCCAGCTTGTAGTCGACCGGGTTGAGACTCACCGCCCTCACCCGCACTCGAATCTCGCCCGAAGACGGCTCGGGCACCGGCAAATCCCCAATCCGTAGGTTGCTAACCGACCCCGTCTCATCAAGCAACAGCGCTTTCATCTAGGACTCCAATGTCACGTTTCAGATGGGCGACCAGCCACCCTTCGATAGGCTCAGAATGGCTTTGTTCTCCCTCCCTCGCGGGGAGGGAGTTAGAGGGTGGATCGGTCGCGTATTCGACAGCCTGGAGAGTCGGGGAACAACCCACCCCCTTCGCCCCCTCCCTGTCAGGGAGGGGAATATCTGTCATTCTGAACTTGATTCAGAATCTCTCGTTGCAGTGGGAATCACGGTCAGATCCCTCCGCTGATGTTCAGGATGACAGTTCCAAGGGTCGGAACATACTTCTCCCTCCCTGACAGGGAGGGAGTCAGAGGATGGGTTGTTGGCAACTTCAACAGCTACCAGTCAGAAGGATGACCCTCACCCTAACCCTCTCCCAAGCTGGGAGAGGGGACCATCCTCCGACAACCCCACGATGGCCACTGCAGTGCCCTACCTCGCCGCTTTCACCTTCGCCAGTTGCGCCGGGGGTAGTGGGTAAACCCAGCCGCGGTTCTGGATGATCGCCTTCGCCAGCTCGGGCGAAACGGCCACGATGATCTCCGGCTCGAGGGCGAAGCGGCCGGTGAATCCACCGATGGCGCTGCGAGCGTGCACACCGCCGTAGTTCTGGTCCTCGCCGTTCTGCGCGAACTCGCCTGTGCCGCCGCCAAACACCGACTGCCAGCGCGACGAGAACCCGTTCACAACCGCAGGTGCGCCATTGAAGTGGACATCGGTCGAGACCACCATGCCCAGCGCCTTCACCGTGTAGAGCACATCGTTCAGGTCTCCGCCCTCACTGCCACACGTCAGGGCCCAGTGCAGCCTGCGGATCATCGAATCCGTGATCTCGCGACCGGCCTTCTGGCCCTCCTTGATCCGTTCCGGGTCGTCGTACATGTTCCCCGGACCGAGCCCCAGCCCGGACAGGTAGACCAGCCCGCTCTCATGGAAGACCGCGCCCGCAATACCGGCTCCAGCCAGCGAGTTCACATCTTCATCAAAGCTGCCCATCGGAATTCCAAGCTTCTCGATACGGTCGTAAACATCGAAGTCCCTGCGCATCTCCTGCGGAATGATCGACTCGTCGTAGAACTTACCCATCTGTTTTCTTGCTCCAGTTCGCTTTTAGGTGCCGGCTAATTTCGTCTCCCGAAGCGGGAGCACTCAGCTTGAGGTTGACTTCGGTCACTCACCACCCTTCGACAGGCTCAGGATGGCTGCAGTTTCTCCCTCCATGCCAGGGAGGGAGTTAGAGGGTAGGTTGCCCGCTGACTCAACAGGCTGCTAGCCAGAAGGATGACCCTCACCCTAACCCTCTCCCAAGCTGGGAGAGGGGATTGCCCTTCGACAGGCCGCCATCCTGGGCCTGTCGAAGGGTGGCGACGCACTGTCATTCTGAACTTGATTCAGAATCTCTCGGTAACTGCTGTTCCACGGTCAGATCCCTCCGCTTCGGTCGGAATGACAGGTCGAGGCGGTTCCCGCTCGACCGTCGACCAAACCCACCGCACCCGCCATTCACTAAATCTCGTGCTTCTGCAGCATCTTCCTGAAGAAGGTGTGCGCCAGCGGCAGAGCGTCCATGTCTGGCATGAACTCCCAGCCTTCGTAGACCACGGACATGATGCCCCTAAATCCCTTCGCCTTTAGCATCGGGAAGATGCGGTCGTAGTCGATCCACTCCTCGCGGCCGGACGCCATCTTATATGCCTTGCACCGCACAAGCTGTGCCCGCGGCAACGATGTTTCGATCTCTTTGTAGAAGTCGTATGCGGAATCGACATCGCCCTTGCTCCGGCCCGGGCCTGAAGCGCCTGGCGATCCCCTGTACTGACCTGTGTCCAGCACATGCACGAAGTACGGATCATCGATCTCATCCAGCATCCGCACGATCGCCCCACCGGTCGCAGGGAACATGCCGTGGTTGTGGTTGTGCAGCCCAACCTGCACCTGCTTCGTCTTTGCGTAGTCGACGATGCGGCGCATGTAATCCGCCAGCCACGGCCAGGCCTCTTCCTCTGTCTGGCCGTCCGGGATGTCACCGCCGATGATGCGCAGCAACGGAACCCCCATCTGCTGGCAAACATCGGTCCAGCGCATCATGTGCGCAAGGTGATCCTCGTCCGAGCCGTGGTATCCGGAGCCGAAGCCGGCGCGGATTCCGATGTAGCCAATGCCCAGGCCGCGCCGCATAGCGTGTTGTCGTAGCTCCTCGGTGTAGCTGATTTCACGGCTTTCGAACAGCCGCTCTTCCAGGTCGATGCCGTCCCATCCCGTGTCAGCGGCGAGGTCGATAAGACCGTGCAGGCCAATCACGCCATCGGCCAGAGCGTGGCTGTATGAAAGAGCCTGTAGATGAAGCTTTATCAATGGATTCCTTGTTGTCTTGCTAATCGCGCTGATCGAACGGTGACAACGACCTCAAGCGTGATTCGAATGCGGCTTCGACGTCACCGATGTGCCGTAGGCTCGTTGCGAGTGCGTCAGTATCGTCCAGATGAAGGTGCATCCTCGCTGCGCCGAACAGCTCCGCCATCTCGGCCTTGAGCGAACTCAGGGTTTCGTCATGCTTTGCGAAGAATCCGGCGTAGTCCGACGCTCGGGCCGCCGAGACCGGCAGCATGAAATCTAACAGGAAGCCGCGCTCGCCCTCGGAAAGCAATCCGTCGGTTACGCGCCGGGCCGTAGCGGCGATCGCGTCCGGGCCGGTGAGCACCTCGGCATGGCTTACCGTCTCAATGCTCGAGTCGTAGATGCCTTTGAACATCCTGATCGCCGACTCAAACAGCTCGCGTTCGGTGTGATGGGCGACTCGACGAGGCCTCGACCAAGACTGAAAGTGGCTGCGCTTGTAGCCAACGAGCTCGGCCTTCCATGCCTCGATTAGCTCGTCTCCGCTCAACCAGGCGTATGGAATGCCTACCGGGTCGTTCAGGAAAAATGTGTCGCCGTCGAAACCGGTCACCACGATGTAGTGGTCAGCGCCGATGGCGCCTGTCGCACGTGGGTTGTAGGTAAGCAACCCCATATCCACGGGACCGATGACAACCGGACCTGATCGCAGGTCGTCCTTCAATGACTCCAGCGGCGATTCATCCGGGCTATCGAATGACCGGTGTTCGAACTCGAAGCCGAGCAGTTGGAGCGCCCGGTCGATGCCAAGGTCGGGTGGCGCGCTGAAGTTGCTGAAGTAAAGGTTGTGGTTTGAGGTGCTGGCGAACGCACCAAGCCCCACTCCTGTGAGGACCTCGATCGTTCTTGCAGAAATTTCCTCATCGACGGACGCCAGCAACATCGAAGTGGAGTTCGCATAACAGTATTCGGCCTTGCCTATGTATGGCACCGTTGTTGGCATGAGCCTCGCTGGCCTCCAGCCGCCAACGGTACAGGAATTCCGAAAATTCCGAGCGTAGGCACGCAGGACTCACTGGCCGGTCGGGTCATCTGCCTTTCGCTCGAAACATCGCCGTGGTGTGACGCTCCGCACGACTGCGGATCACTCATCGGTTTCCCCACGGCGGCATATTATCTGTCGCAAACATGCCACTTAAGTGACGCGCTTGTGGTGTGAAAATTCGCACAACCTCACGGCTTCCTCACGGAGTACACGCGTCTGCCAGATCGGGTGCTGTGTAGCTTCTTGGGCGTGGCTCGGATGTGCAGATGTGCAACTGACCGCCAGATAGGATCCGCTGCGTGCCAGACAGAGACAAAAAGAGGCGTCGACCTCTGCCTTCATGGGGCGAAACGCGTTTCGCGCTCATCGTTGCGGTCCTACTCGGCAGTGTCATGTTCGGCGCTGTATGGACGCGGATCGAGGAGTTCGAGACGGGCAAGTGGGACGGTCCGGCAATCACCCAGACCATTGTTCTCGGGCTTTTCCTGATTGCGCTTGTGGCCATGCTGTGGAAGTACCTTGCCGGAAGAGTCCGAGACTAGACCACGGAGGGCGAGCAGATGGAACAACGGCCCGCTGCACCCGGGACTCAGGGCTCTGATTCCGAGCAGGATCCGATGGACTCCGCGCCCGTGCACGACCACGAGGAGTTCGATCCCGAAGAAGAACCGGTTGGCACGCTCGCCATTCTCAGCGTCTACCTCATTGTCATCGTCGGCCTGTGGGTCGCCGTGTATGTCACCCTCATAGAACGGTCATAGCGCGAGCAAGCCCATGGAAATGATCCACAGATATGAACGGTTCTTTCTCGGCTCGACCGTGGTCATCCTGATAATCGGTATGGTCGCCGTCACCTCGTCTTTCTTCGTGAACGACCTCGAGCTGCCAAGTCCGGTCGATACCGTCGACCCTGCAACATTCACTTCAGAGCCGCCCTTCAACAACCCCGGCCTTTTCCAGGTTGGAGAGAACGAATACGACGCCATCATCACAGCGCAGGCGTGGGCATTCATCCCCGGACAGATCACCGTGCCGGTCGGCTCAACCGTCAACTTCAAGATCGGCTCGGTCGATGTTGTCCACGGGCTGATCGTTCACGGGACCAACGTCAACCTGACGATTGTGCCTGGCCAGATATCTGAAGCGACCGCGACGTTCGATGAGCCGGGTGAGTTCCTGTTCGTCTGCAGCGAGTACTGCGGAATCTTGCACCACAACATGGCCGGGAGGGTGATAGTCAATTGACGATAGCCGCAGACGCACCGAAGTCACGTCCGGCCCACCCGATCTACGACATGGAAGGCATGGAGCACTCGGCCGCGGTCGAGATGGAAGACTCCCGCCTCGTCGTATTCCCGCGCTCGCAGACGCGGCCCATCCTGTGGAACGTCATCCTGGCCCTGGTCGCCTTCATGCTCGGCGGCCTACCTGGCATCGGTCAGGCGCTCGAACGCGTCGGCATAAACCTCTACAACAACGATGTTGTCACGAGCGTTCTTGATGAGAACGCGGCCTACTACCAGGGCCTGACGCTGCACGGCGTGCTGCTCGTCATCGTCTTCACGTTCACTTTTGCGAACGGCTTCGTAACCCTCGCCACTATGCGGGCTTACGGACGTCCAATGGCCAGCACGCTGCTCGTGCAGCTTGCATTCTTCCTCGCGCTCGCCGGGACCGTGCTTGCCGGTTGGACCATGCTGGCGAACGAAGCCACCGTGCTGTTCACCTTCTACCCGCCGCTCGAAGCGAACACGATGTTCTACATCGGCGCGGTGCTGCTTGTTATCAGCACATGGGTCACGCTGGTGAACATCATCATCACCCACCGCCGCTGGGCCGCAGACAACCCCGGCAAACGCACGCCGCTCATGGCATTCATGGCCATCATGACCTACGCCATGTGGGCGATGGCATCAGTCGGCATCGCCGCCGAAGTGCTGTTCGTCATCCTGCCATGGAAGTTCGGCTGGACCGAAGGCGTCGACGCGCAACTGGCGCGCACGCTCTTCTGGCTGACGGGCCACCCCATCGTCTATTTCTGGCTGCTCCCTGCGTACATCTCGTGGTACACGATGATCCCGAAACAGGCGGGCGGCAGGCTCTTCTCCGACCCGATTGCGCGGTTCGTTTTCATCCTGTTCCTGCTGTTATCGGCGCCGGTCGGCTTCCACCACCAGTTCACCGAATCCGGCATACCGCAATGGATGAAGAACATCCACGGCATCGCCACGTTCGCCATCTTCTTCCCGAGCATGATTACCGCCTTCTCGGTGATATCAGCGCTTGAGAACGGTGGTAGAAACGCGGGCGGCAAAGGCCTGTTCGGCTGGATCTGGAAGCTCCCGTGGGGCAACCCCGCACTGACGGCACAGCTGCACGCGATGCTCATCTTCACGCTGGGCGGGGCGAGCGGACTCATCAACGCCTCGCAGACGGTGAACCTGGTCGTTCACAACACGGCGTTCATTGTTGGCCACTTCCACATGACTATCGGCGCGGTGGCTTTGGCCTACATCGGCATCGCCTACTGGCTCGTGCCGTACTTAACCGGCAACAACCTGTGGGGCAGGAAGCTGGCGCTGTGGCAGACCTGGCTATGGTTCTTCGGCATGCTGATATTCGCCCGTGGCCAGATTTCGGCCGGACTGCAGGGCGTTCCGCGGCGCACCGCGTTTGCTGATTCGGTCTACAGGGACTTCATTGACGGACTCGATGTTCCGAACATGCTCACGGCGATCGGTGGCTCGATGATGGGACTGAGCGGCCTGCTGATCTTCATCGTGATCGTAGGAACGTTGATGGGACTGGCGGGCAAGAACCGGGAGCAGCTGATCCCGGTTGCCGAGACCCGTGTTGGTGCCACAAAGCGCATCTGGCCGTGGCTCGACAACTACAAGGTGTGGGTGATCGTCGCCATCCTGCTCATCCTGATCGCCTACATCCCGTTCATAGTGACCTACGTCCCGGACGGCAGCTCAGCAACCGGCGCCCCCTTCCCGCTGTATTAGGGGGCGTCATGCCGACTCCGCCAGAGACGGCGGGCGCCTATCCTCCCTCCCGGCTTGGGAGGGAGCTAGAGGGAGGGCCGGTGATGTATCACGACAACTGGTTTCCAGCCTGGTAACCAGTCGTGTCACACTCTCCGCATGCCAGTCCAATCAACTGATCGTGCACGAGACCTCCGGAGGAACGCCACTTCTGCTGAGCGAACTCTGTGGCGTGCCATTCGCAACAGACAACTCTACGGCTACCGATTCATTCGCCAGTATTCGATCGACCAGTACATCGTCGACTTCTGCTGTCGCGACCGGAGGTTGATTATTGAGCTCGACGGCGGACAGCATGCCGAAGCGACCGACTACGATCGCGCCCGTGATGATCACTTGCGAGACCGCGGGTACACGGTGTTGAGGTTCTGGAACGCGGAGGTGATGCGCAACATCCCGGGCGTACTTCACCGGATATCCGAAAACCTGGATCGGTCGTCCCGTGTCGTGAACCGACCCTCCCTCTAACTCCCTCCCAAGCCGGGAGGGAGGATTGGGCACCCCACCCTTACATCCCGTGCTCGGCCAGCTTTTTGCGGAAGAAGTCTACTGCCAGCGGCACCGCTTCTGGCTCAGATAGTTCGTCCTGGCCCTCGAACACCACCGACATCCAGCCGTTGAAGCCCGCGTCCTTGATGATTGGCAGGATGCGGTCGTAGTCCAGCCACGCCTCCTCGCCAGACGCGATCCGGTACACCTTCCCGCGCACATGCACCGCGCGCGAAACCGAGGTGGAGATCGACGCATACAACTGCTCGATATCCGCCTTGCTCCCGCGCTCACCGAGCGAAACGCCCGGGCCGCCCAGGTACTGGCCTGTGTCCAGGATGTGGCTGTAGTACGGGTTGTTCACCTCGTCCAGCAATCGGATCACATCGTCGCCAGTCGCCGGCATGCACCCGTGATTGTGGTTGTGTAGACCGACCACGACCCCCTTCGACGCACCGTACTCCGCTACTTCCTTCGTCGACTCCGCCAGCCGCGGCCAGACCTGTTCAGCCGTCTCGCCTTCCGGCACCCACGCGCCGAACGCCCGCACCATCTGCACGCCCATCTGAGCCGCAACGTCGATCCACTTCTTGTAGGTATCGATCTGCGCCCGGAGCTCCTCGCCCTGCAGCCCGAAGTTGTTGCTGATGCCGATGTAGCAGATGTGCAGGCCGCGCCTCAGAGTCAGCAGTCGCAGCTCCTCGAGGTAGTCAGGCTCCGTCGATGCGAATTGCGTAAAGTGCAGGTCAACGCCATCCAGTCGATACTCGGCCGCCTTCTCGATGATGCCTATGAGGTCGATCTTCCCGTCATTGAAGGTGTCGCGGTACGACAACGACTGCAAACTGAGCTTGATCATTCTGGGTGGGTTCCTGACTTCGTTTTGGGGCCTCTCACGATGCGGCCGACTGTACCACGGCGCATCGTTGAATCCCGTCCGAACCAGCTGCATCAAACTAATGTGATACATTTCACAATAGGTCGTTTCGCAACAGTCAGCAGAATTCGGGGACACTGACATGAGCGATCAGAAGCACAGAGTTGTCATCGTTGGTGCGGGGTTTGCGGGGCTGAACGCCGCCAGGGCGCTGCGCAAGGCAGACGCCGACGTGACGGTTGTCGACCGTTCCAACCACCACCTCTTTCAGCCGCTCCTCTACCAGGTGGCGACAGGCGGGCTTTCACCGGCCGACATCTCAGCGCCTGTCCGAGGCCTCCTCTCCAAGAACCGCAACACGAGTGTGGTGCTTGCAAACGTCACGGGCATCGACGTCACCGCGCACACCCTCGAAACAACGTCGGGTGAAATCGCCTACGACTCGCTCATCCTCGCCACCGGCTCGACTCATTCCTATTTCGGAAACGACTCCTGGGCCGAGAACGCGCCGGGCCTGAAATCGCTCGACGATGCGACGGCTATCCGCCGCAAGGTGCTGCTGGCGTTCGAGGCGGCGGAGCAGGCAGAGACCGAAGAAGAGCGGGAAGCCTTAATGACTTTCACGGTCATCGGCGGCGGACCAACCGGCGTGGAGTTGGCAGGCGCCATCGGAGAGCTGGCAAGGCAGACGCTGAAGAACGACTTCCGAAATTTTGACCCTGCTGCTACACGCGTGCTGCTCGTGGAAGCAGGGGAGCGCATCCTCTCAACCTACTCTGAGTCGCTGTCACCCAAAGCCGAAAAGTCGCTGAGCAAGATCGGCGTAGAGGTCATGACCGGCACGCTGGTCACCGAGATCACAGCCGACGGCATCACCGTCAAGCAGGGCGAATCTTCAAGTTGGATCCCTTCGAAGACGGTTCTGTGGGCCGCCGGTGTGCAGGCGTCCCCGCTGGGGCGGATGCTGGCCGACTCAATGCAGTCGGAGTCTGACTCCCAAGTTGTCGAGCTAGATCGGGTCGGACGAGTGCCGGTCGGTCCGGACCTCACCGTGCTGGGGCATCCCGAGATCTTCGTCCTTGGTGACCTCTCAAGCTACTCGCACCAGACCGGCACGCCGCTGCGTGGCACCGCAGATGTAGCCGCGGCACAGGGATCACATGCAGGCAAGGCGATTTCGCGCCGCCTCAAGGGCAAGTCACCGCAAAAGCCGTTCAAGTTCAGGGACCTCGGCAAACTCGCCGTGATCGGCCGTTCGTCGGCCGTCGCCGACCTCAAGTTCCTACGCTTCGGCGGCTTTTTAGCGTGGCAGTTCTGGCTGTTCATCCACGTCCTGAAGCTGGTCGGCTACCAGAACCGTGCCACCGTGCTCGTCCAGTGGGCATCCAGCTACTTCACCCGCAACCGCTCGGCCCGGCTCATCACCGGCAAGCTCGACTGGGACGAAATCGCGGGCTCGAGACTCGCTCAGTCGGCCGATTCTGAGACGCCTGGCAAAGACGCCGCATAGCCGAGGTTCTCACCGGCTCACCCGCGGCCTCAATGGCCGGGTTAAGATGTTTCACCCTCAATCGGTCGCCTTTTCGCTCGGGCTCGTTCGGTCTCGGCTAATGAAAGTCATCGCCGCTTACAACATAAAGGGCGGAGTCGGGAAGACCGCCGCCGCGGTCAACCTGGCCTACCTCAGCGCGCTTGAAGGCGCCCGCACCCTCATCTGGGATCTTGACCCGCAGGCCGCTGCCACCTACTACCTGGGCCAGCGGGCAGGCGTGAAAAGCGGAGCCAAAAAGCTCGTCTTTGGGGACGCCGAACTCAGCGACATCGTTACCGAGACGCGCTACGCCAACCTCGACATCATCCCCGCCGACTTCCGCAACAGGAAGCTCGATGTCTTTCTTGACCGCCGCAAGAAGCGGCCGCACCGCGCCGTCGACAGGCTGTTGGCGCCGCTGGCCGCCGACTACGACTGCGTGATCCTGGACTGTCCGCCCGGCATCAACCTGCTCTCAGAGAGCATCTTCTACGCGTCTGACGTGCTACTCGTGCCGATCATCCCGACCACGCTTTCGGTGCGAGCGTTCGACCTGCTCACGAAGTACGTGCAGGAGGAGCAGAAGAAGGACCGCGTGCGAGACCTGACAATCGCCGGGTTCTTCTCGATGGTCGACCGCCGCAAGCAGCTTCACACCAGCTTCGTCGAGATCCTTCCTGACGAGCGTTCAGGCGTGCTACGTTGCGCCATCCCGAGCGCGACGGAGGTTGAGAGAATGGGCGTAAACCGCGCCCCTGTCCACGCTTTCGCCCCCACCAGCCGCGCAGCCACGGCCTATGAGGACCTCTGGCATGAGGTGAAACGCCAGACCGGCAACAGCTGGCTAGGGGCTACTCTGGCGGCTGCAGTGAGGTAGCCCTCTCTCTGCGACAACGACGAGACCGTAGCCACCCGTCATTCTGAACTTGATTCAGAATCTCTCAACTGACCGCTGATCCAACTCCAACGAGAGATTCCGGATCAAGTCCGGAATGACAATTTGAAGGGTAGAGACACACCCCCTCTCCCTCGATGGGGGAGGGATTAAGGGAGAGGGTGATGGCGACCACTCCTCAATAAGCTCGGTTTGGGAGCTCACTTCTCCCTCCCTGACAGGGAGGGAGTTAGAGGGTGGGTTGTCGATTCGGAATTACGGGTGCCAGTCAGAGGGACGACCCTCTCCCAAGCTGGGAGAGGGGATTTGCTGCCGCCACTCGACAAGCTCAAGACGGCAGTACTTTCTATCTCTCTGAATGGCAGCTCGGCGCGCCCCCTCCAATCGCCAATTACTTGTGACGTCCACGCGCCGACCTCCCCGCTAAACTCACGGTCATGCCGCTCACATCCGCCGAACGCAGCCGTATCATCGCAGCTTTCAACGCCATCGATCCGCTCGAAGGCTGGGACTGGTCGCGCCTGCGCGTCCGGCGTGCCACCGCCCCGTGGGACTACATCGAGATCGTGCGGAGCCTGCTCCGGCCGACCGACCACGTGCTTGATATTGGCACCGGCGGTGGTGAGAAGCTCATCGGCTATGTCGACCACTGCGCAAGCGTTGTCGGCATTGACTCCGACCCCGAGATGATCAAGACGGCGAATGAGAACCTGCCTCCAGATCTCGCAGGCAGAATCTCATTTCAGGTGGGTGACGCAAACGCTCCGGAGTTCGAAAATGAATCGTTCGACACCGTATTGAACCGTCACTCAGTTGTGAACCCGGTGGAAACGGTGCGAGTGTTGCGCCCTGGCGGTACGTTCGTACATCAGAACGTCGGCTCGCAGAACCTCAAGGCTCTCGTCGATCCCTGGCGCGATATGGGCGATCTCGAACTGCAAGATGCCCTGGAGCTGAGAGATCAGTTCGTGGCGCTGGGCTGCGAAGTCCTCGACTTTCGAGAGTACGACGTCGAATACGTCTTCTTAGACGAGGAGTCGCTGCTTTTCCAGCTCAAGGCGATGCCTATGCCTGTGTCGATCGACGCTGAGCGAGACGCCGAATTGATAGCGGAAGTGATCGAATCGACGAAAGGGCCGGACGGCGCGTTCCACTCGAACGAGCACCGCTTCCTGACGGTGGTCAGGAGAGCTGGCTAGAGACCGCAGTCTTACGGCAACCTGGCAATACCTATAACAAAGAAGGAAACTCCGAAGCCGAAGAAGAGCAATCCGAGTACCAGGAATCTTCCTGGTAGCAAATGGTCGTACCGTGACCACCAGCGCCGAGCGATGCCACTTTCAAATCGTCGCCAGTGTCTAATTAGTGGGATAGCCAGGATGAGACAAAGGATCCCCGCGAGGAACAGCTCACCTGACGACGCATCGCTCATCGTGCTCATCTAACCCGGCGCCCGTCCTATCTGCCTTGGCAGCGGCACCGGCAGGTGCTCCTCGGTCTCAATCATCCAGTCTGCCAGTTTTAGGCGCATGTCTGATATCACCGCCGAGTACTCTGGCTCCTGCGCGACGTTCCGCAACTCCCACGGGTCGTTCTCCAGGTCATATAGCTCATCCACATCGCCCGGTCCACCGTCCGAGCCTGAAGTTGCCGTCGCATCCCTCGCCATAGGGTCGTGCACATACTTCCAACGCTCAGTCCGCGCCATCTTCCGACGCCCCTCCGCTTCGCGGGCCCAGAGCGAATCGATGATCGTGTGGTAGCCCCACTGCCTGGGTATTTCTTCTAGCATCTTCATCGTGAACGGCGGCCCGCCAGTTCCGTACTCCGAAAACGCAGCTTCTCGCGGCTCAGCATCCGTAACCAACGGCAGCGGCGCGCCCTGCATCCTGCGCTCGACAGCCCGTGTCACGCGACCGTCTTCCCGCCAGATGTTCGAAAAGTCGTAGTGCTCTTCAGGTCCGCCGTCGCCCGGCAGATCCTCTGAGTCGTCGAAGCTCGCAAACCCCTGCAACTTCAGCAGCGTCGGAAGCACATCGATGGTGTTCACTGGCGAACTCTCCACTTCGCCCTGCGGCAAGCCGCCGCCCGGCCACGAAACCACCAGCGGCACGCGCACCAGGCAGTCGTAGAAGACGCCGCCCTTCACGGCCATGCGGTGTTCGCCCATGAAGTCGCCGTGGTCAGCGGTGAAGACGATCACCGTGTTCTCCCGCAGCCCGAGCGACTCCAGCCTGTCGACAATGCGGCCGATCGAGTCGTCTACAAAGCGCGTCATCGCCTGGTAAACGGAGACTACGCCGCGCCTGAACTCCTCCGGGTCGTCGTCCTGCCGTGATATCGCCGCCAGCACGCGGTTGCGTTCAGGAGCTGTTCCATCCGTGTACTCATCCTCCCGTTGTGGAGGTACCGCCACGTCCTCCGGCGGGAACATGTCGACGTATCGCTGCGGCGCCTCGAACGGCTCGTGCGGGTCGGGGAACGAGACCCACAGCGCGAATGGCCTCCTCTGACCCTCCGGCTGCCAGTCGCCAGCCGAGTAGCGATCAAGAAACGACTCCGTCTGCGAGGCAATCACCGCGCTGCCGTAGTGCGATTCATCATGATCGGTGGCTGCATAAGCGATGCGCGGGCTCTGCGCGTTGTCACGGAGGTGCTCCCGACCAGTATGCGCTGCGTCGATATCCGCCTCCGGCACAACCCAGTCCATGCCAGTGTTGCCAACGATCTCGCCTGCATAGCCGCCCTTCGGCAGGCCACGGTGCGAAATCTCGCACCGCACATCGAACAGGTCCAGGTCTTCGTCGCGGACGAAGCAGTGGTTCTTGCCGATGAGGCCGGTCACATATCCGGCCTCCTTCCAGATGCGGAACGCGTGCACCTCGCCGTCTGGCATCAGCGTCTCGTTGCGACGGCATCCTGTCGAATGCGGGTAACGCGCCGTCATCACCGAGGTCCGCGCCGGCACGCACAGCGGATGCGGCGTGATGGCGGTCTCGTAGCGGACGCCCTGCGCGGCCAGTCGTTCGAGCGCCGGTGTCTCGATGCCGATCTCCGAGTACATGCGCAGGATGGACCATTTCATCTGATCCGCCATGATGAAGACCACGTTCGGCCGGTCAGTTCCGGGCATCAGCAACTCCGATCACATCGAACATGGGCTCACCGCTCTTCGACGCCGCGATCATCGCCTCGCGTAGCTCAGCGGGCAAGTATTTCGACGCCTCCCGCACCGTCAGCGTTGAGCAGCGGTGAGCGCGTGGCGCCAGCCACTCGAGGACAAGCTCCGGCCTCTTCTTAGACATGTCGCGCAGCACCCAGCCGATCGCCTTCCTGATGAAGAACTCTTTTTCGTGCAGCATCGAATCGGCGTATCGACCGAAGCGTTCGAAATCGCCCTCGCCGTCGCGCAGAGGGATGAGGAGAGTCAGCATCGCAGCTCGGCGCAGCCAGAAGTTTTCGTGCTCGGCCCAGCCGTCAAGCGTCTCTGTGAGTTCAGGAAAACGCTCCACCAACCCGGCCATCGTGTGCGCCGACAGGTTGTCGACGTATGCCCATGTATGGGACTGATTGATCATCTTTTCGACCTGCGAGGCGTCGTCGGCCGTCAATGATTTCAGGCGAGCATTGAGCAGCTCGATCGCCGCCATCCGCGACTCGTGTACTTCACGAGACCACAACTCCTCCGCAACTACGATCACATCGTCGTGATCGAGGTCTTTGTGGGCCCGGCTGAAGGCTTTGGTCTCCTTGCGGATCAAGGGCACTTTGACGCCGATGTGCCTGAAATCCTCGGGACTCTTCAAGTAGCGCTTCTCGTTGACAGCCCGGTTCTGGTCGGCGTGCGCCTCAACCTGTGCCATCAGCTCGTCGGCCCGCGCGACAGCTTCACTTGTCGTCACGTGCGGCCCACCCAGCGGTCCGAGGTCCGTTCCTCACCGTCCCACTCGTCGAGCGGAGCGTTGTGCCACAACCATCTTTCCCCCGGCGATTCGAAGCCCTCCAGCTCGCCACGGCCTGTGGCGAAAAGCAGCGTCTGCCAGCGAGGCGTCTCTTTCGGCTGCCACGGAAACAGCCGCTGCAGCACGTGGTCGGCAATATCGTCATCGCCAGCGAACGCAACTTCCGTGCCAGCAAGCGCGTCCCAGCAGTGCAGCAGCACCTCGGTGCAGCCCATCGCCAGGAAGCCCTCCGCGTCCGGCAGTCCGGCGCCATGCCAACCGCGCCTTTCGGCAGGCACGCCTCGAGCCACGGTCGCGAGCAGCAAGGACTGGCTGTACACGAGTGATGGCACTTTCGATGGCTCAACTGCATCCTCATCGACGGGCAGCATTGGATTCGACTTGTCATCGCCGAGAGACAGGTTGACCGCGTAGGCTGCAGCGGCCTGGCTGCTGTGCAGCGCTGTGACCAGCCGCGTCCATGACATATTCGGCGGTCGTTCCCGCCACTGCTCGTCGCTCAACTGCGCCAGCGCATCACGCGCCGCCACACCGGAAGCGATCATGTCTTCGGGTGTTACCGGTGGTCTGGTCATGCTGTCTGCCTCAGCTCCCGCCGCACATGTCGTATGCCAGCGAAAGCATGCACTTCGTGCCGCTGATCAGCGACGCGATACCAACCGACTCGTTTGTACCGTGCACCATCGCCAGCATCGGGTCGTCATCCGGGTGCGAGCCTGCGAAACCGTAGGTCACGATGCCGAGGTTGCGAGTGAACCGAGAGTCGGTGAAGCCGTTACTCACGGCCGGCACCCACTGAATGTCGTCCCGCTGAACGGCAAGCGCCTGCGCACGCTTGATCGCCTCGGCCAGTGGCGTGTCAAAGTCAGACTCATTCGGGACCGACATGTAGTCAACCTCGTACTCAACGCCCTCGATATCTGTCAGCACCTCATCTAGCTGCTTGCGCACGTAATCCTCGGTCTGGAACGGCAGCGTCCGAACGTCGCACACCAGCTCAAAGGTCTCTGGAACGCTGTTCGACTTGATGCCGCCGTTGATCATCGTCGGTGTCAGCACCATCCGTGAAAGCGCTCGCAGCAACGAAGCCAGCCGCGGGCTCTTTTCCTGCGCTTCTGCAATTACCGCCTCGACCGTCTCCGGCGTCGGCCGCTGCTCGATAGTGAACTTCCCCAAGTGGTCCCAGATCGGCAGTGACGTATCACGTTCTGCTTCGTAGGTTTCTATCGAGCCCAGCGCCTTCGCCAACGAGTAGCTGGCGTTGCGTCCTGTCCACGGCACCGAGGCGTGTGTGCTCTCTCCGCGGAACGTGATCTTGATCTCCAGCCGACCCTTTTCGCCGGTGCCCAGCAAATATGAGAGCGAGTTGCCGATCTCGACCGGAGTGCCGCCGCCTTCGTTCACTGCGAAGTCAGCTGCGAGCGACTCCGGGTGGTTATCCGCCAGCCATCCGAAGCCCCAGCGACCACCATGCTCCTCATCAGCGCCGCTCACGAGCCGCAAACTGTGATCGAGCCTCACGTCGTTGCGCTTCAGAATCGCCATCGCCATCAGCTGGCAGGTGAGCAACGCCTTGCAGTCGCTCGCGCCGCGGCCGTAAACGCGGCCGCCCTCGATGGTCGCTGAGAACGGCTCGAACCTCCACTTGTCGTAGTTCTCGACCGGCACGACGTCGGTGTGCGACATGAACATGAGCCGAGAGCGTTCTTCGCCGTTTTCACCCGGGTAGACCGAGATGATGTTGCCACGCTCAGGGTCACGCGCCAGCACCTGCGACGTCAGGCCCTCATGGTCTAGCCAGTCCGAGATGTAGTTGGTGACCTTCGTCTCGTCGCCGGTCGGCATGTAGCCGGTGTTCACCGAAGGGATACGCACCAGGTCCTGCTCGAGCTCGACGATCTCCTCGGTGAGGTTGTCCACCTGGTCAAGCATGTTCTGAAGTGATGGCAAAGTGTTGCTCCGTGGATGTTGTTCGTCTTCCGACAGGATGATCAGAGTGTCTGCTGAGAGTCTGTGATTCTGAACTTGATTCAGAATCTCCCGGTTTCTAGCTCGCGGCGCCGCTACCTCTTCACGTGCACATTGCTCTTGTGGTCGTATACCGCCGGCGACTCCTGCGGCGGACCGGTCAGGCTCGGGATCAGTCCCGCCTTTCGGTCATCAATCGTCTTCTTCCACGCCCGCTTCAGGTCGGCCGTGTGGCCTCTGAAGTGCGGCATTACATAGCGTGCGAAAAGCTCCAGCGAATACTTGATCGTCGCCTGGTCAGACCACTCGTGCGTGGCGATCATCAAGCCGCCGAAACCGCCGGCCTCGTCATACAGCTGCTGGATCTGCTCGATAGCCTCATCAGGCGTCCCGATGATCCACCGACGCTTCTGCACGATCTCCTCAGCCGTCAGTGAGTCTGGGTCTTGGTCAGGCCGCATCAGCCACTGCGCGGGAGTGTTGATCGTGTAGAAGTACTTGTGCACATCACGCACGATTCCCTCGCGCACCTCAGCCCACGCCTGCTCATGCGTGTCCGCCAGGTGCACATAGGTCACGACCCTGAAGTCGTCGCGGTCCGGTCGCTTGCCATGGCGCGCTCCGTGGTGCTCGACCATGTTCCACTGCTCGTTCAGCGGAACACCGTTCGGTGGCCCTCCGCCCGCCAGCGAGAACAGGATCATGTCGTACATGGCCGCGAACTCGAGCGACCTTTCACTGCCCACAGACGCCGTCGCCATCTTCAGCCTCGGCTGCTGATACGACCGCAGCTGGAGCGACATGTCCTTGATGCTCCAGTACCTGCCCTCATATGTCACCGGTTCCTCGGACTCCAACAGCTTCACGATGATCTCGGTCGACTCCCGCATCATCGAGTTCAGGTCTGAAGTCGGGATGTTGAAGAGCTGAATGTCCGGCGGCAGGCTGCATGGTCCAACACCAAGCACGGTTCGGCCGCGCGTCATGTGGTCGAGAAATGCGAAGCGCTCAGCGACAAGGAATGGATGGTGAAACGGCAGGCTGACAACCGATGTGCCAAGCCGTATTCGCTTAGTTGTCGCTGACGCCTTCGCCAGAACCATCTCGGGCGAAGGAATCGTCTCCCAGCCCGCCGTGTGGTGCTCGCCGATATAGAACTCGTCGAAATCCAACTCCTCGGCGTAGTTGATCAGATCGATGTCGCGATCGAACGCAAGTGCTGGATTCTCACTCGGCAGGTGCAGCGGCATCATGAAGAAGGAGAATTTCATTTCGATCCCTAGAATCCGAAGTCAAGAAGGCATCGCTCAATCGCTCGCTGGAACCTAGCATCGGGCGATTAAGCGGTCAATCGTCAACTGATCTCAGCGCGATTCGGCTCAAAGCCGCACCACTCTCAATCGCAACCTAACTTGCCGTTGTGGCTAAGATCGCAGAGTCACGCCGGTGTCCCCGGCACGCCGGTGTGACTGCCGCACGGAACCCTTCTCAGCACCTGCGTACCCTGCACTTGTTCGGAATTTCACCGGCGACGGTTCGCCGCGCACACATAAAAGGCCTTAGCCTCGTCACGCTGGTACTTGCCGCCGCCGCATTCGCATGTTCGAGCGGGGTCCCTGAACCTAACTCCATCGTCTTCACATCTTCCGACGACGCGGGCTCGGGTGAGACTGAGCGCAGCGATATCTACATCTCTCGTGCCGCTGACGACGCGCCGGTCCGCCTGACGCTCGCTGGAAATCGTGATCTGGCGCCTACATGGTCGCCTAACAGATCGCAGGTCGCCTTCCTCTCACAGCGCAACGGCGACTACGAAATCTGGGTCACAGACCCCGAGGGCGGCGACAAGCGCGCTGTCTTCACCGGACTCGGAGCTGCGACCAGGTTCGAATGGGCGCCGGATTCACGCCGCATCGCCTACGAAGTGCACGAAGACGGCCGTCGGCAGATCTTTGTTGGAGAGGTCGCAACCGGCGAGACGACGCCACTGACTGCACCAGAGGAGTCCGCGCACCTCGGCAGCTGGTCACCTGACGGTGATTGGCTTGTCTACACGCTTGAAGCGAACGGGCGCTCCGGCATCTACAAGGTGAACCCCGAAGGCGTGAATGAGATCGAGGTTTCGGAGACCGTTGGCGCTGACCCGAGGTGGTCACCGAACGGGCGCTGGATTGTCTTCACGCCGAGCATCGACGGCTCTCGGAACCTGGTGATCGTGCCATCGGGCGGAGGCGACGAGACGAATCTGACGCCCACGGCTGGCAACAACTACGGCGCTATCTGGTCGCCGGACAGCAAGCGCATAGCGTTCGTGTCGGACCGTGATGGCAACTCCGAGATCTATGTGATTGATGCTGACGGCCGTAACGAGAAGCGGCTCACCAGCAACCGCAGCGAGGACCTCGCGCCGTCATGGTCCCGGCGCACCAACCGCATCGCCTTCATGTCGGACGTCGACGGCGACTTCGACCTCTTCACCATGCGCCCGGACGGCTCAAACCAGCGCCGGGTCACTACAGACGACAAAGACATAATCGACCTCAACTGGTAGGTCTGCGTTCACCCTTCGACAAGCCGCCATCCTGAGCCAGTCGAAGGGTGGTGCCCTTCTCCCTCCCTGTCAGGGAGGGAGTTAGAGGGTGGGTTGTAGGCTCCTTCGACTGCTGCCAGTCAGAGGTGCGAACCTAACCCTCTCCCAATTTGGGAGAGGGGATTGAGAACCGCCCTTCGCCAACCCGCCATCATGAGCTTGTCGAAGGGTGGGTCGAAGCCTGTCATTCTGAACTTGATTCAGAATCTCCTGGAGACCTCTCATCAACGGTCAGATCCCTCCGCGTTGGTCGGGATGACACACTGAAGCTCAGGACCATTCGCCTCTCCCTTGATGGGAGAGGGATTACGGGAGAGGGTGATATCGGCCGGAAGCCGACCACCGTTCCCTAGCTGGGGTCTTCAATCCCACCCGCCAGCAGCGTCCGGTACATGTCTACCTGTCCCTCCAGGTCTAGCAAGTAATCCGGCACTTCGAACGGAATCTCGCCCTCCCAACGCACGGCAAACTCGTGATCGCGACCTGCAAGTTCCGGCCTCAGCCAGGCGAGGTCACGACTTCCAAGCGCACCGTCCTCGCCGCCCGGTGCCGGCCTTCCCTGGTTGAAGTATTCGACGCAAGAAAACTTCGGCACTGCACGGAGCATGTTCGCTCCACCGTCTGGCACGACCGTGAATATCCAGCTGTGGTGCGACTGCCCCAGCCAGTAGTCCGAGACGCTGTTCGAGAACTCTGTGTGCCTGTTAGGCAGTCCCAGGAATCCGGCTTTCGCGATCTGCGGCATCCACCGCAGCGCTGTCATCGGGTAGCGGATGTCCTCCAGCACGTGCGAAATGATCGCAAAGTCGTACATGCCGTTCTGCTGCACTTCGAGCCATACAGCCTCGTCGTTCACATCGCCCACGAACAGCTTCTTGTCGGTATCGAACTCGAACACGTCGACGTATGCGTCGGTCACATCGTCAGCCCACGGGTTATGTCGGCCACCAATGTCGATCACCCGGAACTCGGGGTTCGATGACTTCTTCGCTGCCAACTCCGCGACAAGCTTCGATCTGACCGACTCGCGGTCAGCAATCTCAGCAGAAACGATCGTCAAGCTACTCGCTCCTCGTTCGGCTCAGGCCACCCTTCGACAAGCTCAGGATGGCAGCTTGTTCTCCCTTCCTGACAGGGAGGGAGTTAGAGGGTGGGTTGATGTCTGGGCTTTGCCCAGACCGGGCGCGGCAAGCAGCGCCCCTACCGGATCTGCGGCTGCCAGTCA